>JBQCJR010000478.1:0-4507 GCA_051952595.1 Kofleriaceae bacterium | reverse complement strand
TGTACGTCCTCGGAGGCACCGGCAGCGCGGCGCTGAGCAGCGTGGAGCGCGCGCCGATCCGTGCCGACGGTTCGCTCGGGCCGTTTGCCGCGGTCGCGGGCGTGACGCTCACCCACGCGCGCGCCAGCCACGGCGCGATCGTGGTCGGGAGCGCGCTGTACGTGCTCGGTGGCTCGGGAAGCAGTGGTCCGCTCCGGAGCATCGAGCGCGCCGCGCTCCAGCCGGACGGGTCGATCGGTCCGTTCGCCGTCGTCGTGGGGAGCGAGCTGGCGACGTCGCGCGAACAGCACGCGACGATCGCCCTCGGCAAGTTCGTGTACGTGGTCGGCGGGCTCGGGAGCTCGGGGCCGCTGCGGACGATCGAGCGCGCGCCGATCCTGGCGGACGACGCGCTTGGTGCGTTCGTCCTCGCCAACGAGGTCGCGCTCGCGGCGACCCGCTCGGGACATGCCAGCGCGGTGGTGGAGAACTTCATCTACGTGCTCGGCGGGTCAGGCTCCGGGGCACCGAAGAGCATCGAGCGCGCATCGATCCAGGCGACCGGTGCCCTGGGCACGTTCGCGCGCGCCCCCGAGGTCTCGCTCGTCGCTGCCCGGACTGGTCACACGACGGCGATCATCGGCAACTCTCTCTATGCGATCGGCGGTGGCTTCACGCTGACCAGCATCGAGCAGGCGCCGATCCGCGCCGACGGGTCGCTGGGCCCGTTCGCGATGGTGTCCGGGAGCGAGCTTGTCGAGGCGCGAGGAGGTCACTCGAGCGTGGTCGTGGGCAGCTACGTCTACGTGCTCGGAGGAGGAAACACCACGGTGGTGGAGCGCGCCGCGATCCAGCCCGATGGCTCGCTCGGTCCGTTTGCGACCGTTCCCGGCCTCGCGCTGGTCACTCCGCGCATCGGACAGACGGCCGTTGTCATCGGGAGCTGGCTGTACGTGGTGGGAGGCGTGGATCCACGCGAGATCACGTCCACGCCATTGAGCAGCATCGAGCGCGCCGCGATCCAGCCCGATGGCTCGCTCGGCCCGTTCTCCCTCGTCTCTTCGGCGCTGGTTCGTGCCCGGGGCGGCCACGCGAGCGTGTTGATCGGCGACGCACTGTTCGTGATCGGCGGCAACGCGACGGCGGGCACCATCGATATCCTGCGCAACGTCGAGCGAGCGGCGATCCAGTCCGATGGCACGCTGGGATCGTTTGCCGTGGTGCCTGGAGTCGAGCTGGTCACGCCCCGCCACCGCTACGCGGCCGTGCTACTCGGGAACGTGCTGTACGCGATCGGCGGCCTGGGAGCCGCTATGCCGCTGGCCAGCGTGGAGCGCGCGACGGTCAACCCCGATGGTTCGATCGGCCCGTTCTCGACCGCCCCCGGCATCGTCCTGTCGGGCACACGCGCCGGCCACACCAGCGCCGGGATCGGGAATTCGCTGTACGTTCTCGGGGGCAGCGACAGTGCGCCATCGCGGACGGTCGAGAGCGCGCGGCTGAGATAGCGCCGCCTGGCCCGCAAACATGCGGTGCGCGCCCCGATCGTGCAAGGATTCCGGCGTGGCGAAAGCCGAGCAAACGATCCTGGAGCTCGCGGGACATCAGGTCACGGTCTCCAATCCGAGCAAGATCTACTTCCCGCGGGCGGGGATCTCGAAGCTCGAGCTGGTCCAGTACTACCTCGCGGTCGCCGACGGGGCGCTGCGCGGGGTGGCGCGGCGGCCGATGATCCTGAAGCGCTACGTCAACGGGGTCGAGGCGGAGCCGTTCTATCAGAAGCGGGTGGCCGAGAAGCGGCCGGCGTGGATCGACACGGCGACCTTCACGTTCCCGTCGGGGCGCTCGGCCGAGGAGATCGTGGTCAACAACACCGCCCAGCTGGTGTACGTGGTGAACCTCGGGTGCGTCGACCTCAACCCGCACGCGATCCGCGCCGAGGACATGGATCGGCCGGACGAGTTCCGCATCGACCTCGATCCGGTGCCCGGGGTGGCGTGGTCGCAGATCGTCGACGTCGCGAGGGTCGCGCAGGAGGTCCTCGACGAGGTCGGGCTGGTGGGCTGGCCCAAGACGAGCGGGTCGCGAGGCGCGCACGTCTGGGCGCGGATCGAGCCGAAGTGGCCGTTCACCACCGTGCGCCGCGCGGCGATCGCGTTCGCGCGCGAGGTCGAACGCCGCGCGCCACAGATCGCGACGGCGAAGTGGTGGAAGGAGGAGCGCCACGGCGTGTTCCTCGACTACAACCAGAACGCGCGCGATCGCACGACCGCCAGCGCGTACTCGGTGCGCCCCACGCCCGATGCGCGGGTCTCCATGCCGCTCTCCTGGGCGGACTTCTTCGCATCGAACCCGCTCGACTTCACGCTGCGCACGGTGCCGGCGATGTTCGCCGCACATGGCGACGCCCACGCAGGCATCGACGCGGCCGTGGGCTCGCTCGACAAGCTGCTCGAGCTCGCCGATCGCCAGGAGGCGGCGGGCATGCCGGACGCGCCGTGGCCGCCGCACTTCGCCAAGGGCGAGGGCGAGGCGCCGCGGGTCGCGCCCTCGCGCGCGCGCGGCGTGGCCAAGCCCAAGCGGGCCAAGCTGCCCGTGATCACGATCGCGCAAGCCAAGGTCAAGCCCGACGCCCTCGCGGGCCTCGAGCGCTGGAAGGCGAAGTACCCAGACATCGCCGCCAAGCTCGCCCCCGAGGACATCCTCGTCGACACCAACCGCGGTCGCGCCACCGCGTGGTACCGCGTGCGAATCAACCTGAAGAGCATCCCGGAGGCCGAGCGCCCGCCCGTCGAGCCGCCGGATCCCGACTACGATCCGAAATCGGAGTACGCGCACCTGATGGCGCCGGAACCCGCGCCCACCGACTCCCCCGACTTCTCAGACTCCACAGACTCGTCAGGCTCCCCCGACTCAGACTCCCCCGACTCCCTCGACTCCTCGGGCTCCCCCGACTCCTCGGGCTCCCCCGACTCGTCAGGCTCCCCCGACTCCTCGGGCTCCACCGACTCCTGAAGGGCGAGCCGCGAGCTGCGTTCGGGCTCCCTCGGGGAGTTCCCGTTCGCAGCTTGCGGGGAGGCCGCGTTCGGACTCGCAGGGAGGCCGCGTTCGGGCTCGCAGGGGGGCCGCGTTCGGACTCGCAGGGAGGCCGCGTTCGGACTGTGTTCGCGCGTCGCAGGGTACCGCATTGCGCCTCGCTAGAAGCGCAGTTCGCGACCTCCTCTGGGGGCGTCTGCGTTCGCGCCGGACGCGCGCGCCCAGCGAGGGGTGTCCTCGGAGAGCGGAACCGAGGCGCGGGGGACCCCCAGCGGCCTGGCGCGAAGCGCACAGGCCGCGGGGCTCACCGGTGGTGCGTGCACTCCGATCGCCGTGGCCGCGGCCCGGGAGCTCGCAGCGAAGCAGAGTACGCCCGGGGGCAAGCGCCTCGGTGGAGCGGATCCGAGGCGCACCCCGAGCCGGGGCGCGGAGCGTCCCCGCTTGCGACCCGGTCCCACGCGCCACGCGCGACGCGCGCGTGCCACGCTCTACGCGGTCGCGCGCACCACTCGAGAACGCACGCGCCACACACGCACGCGTGAACGCGCGAGCGACGCACGCGCCACACACACGCATGCGCGCACCACTCGAGAACGCACGCGCCACACACGCATGCGTGAACGCGCGAGCGACGCACGCGCGAGCGACGCGCGAGCTACCCACGCGCGCGCGCGCGAACGCGCGATGCACATACGCACACCCGTTGCCCGCACGCCCGCAGCTGTGAACCCACGCGCGCGACTACGGTCCCACGCGCTCCAACACCGGGCCGCTGTCGCTGCCCGGGCAGCTCTACGCGCTCCGCCCCTCGCTGCCGAAGATCTTCGTGATCTCGATCGCCGGGGTCTCGGCGAGCTGGTCGTACCTGCAGTCGCCGACCGGCTTGTCGGGGCGCCAGCGCTTGAAGTGCGTGGCGTGGCGGAACCGCGTGCCCTGCATGTGGTCGTACGACACCTCGACCACGAGCCCGAGCTGGATCGGCTCCCACGATAGATCCTTGCCGCGGTTCCACCGGCTGGTCGCACCCGGCAGCCGCCGATCCGTCTCTTGGTCCTGCCACTCCGCCCAGTCGCGCCACGGGTGGCTCTCGCGCGCGCCCTCGCGCAGCGGCTTGAGCTTCTCGGCGAGCGCCGCGCGCTCCGTCTGCTTGAACGACGAGCAGATGCCCACGTGGTGCAGCACGCCCGCCGCGTCGTAGAGCCCCAGCAGCAGCGAGCCGACCAGCGTGTCCTTGCCGCCCTTGTACCAGCGGAACCCCGCCACCACGCACTCCGCGGTGCGCTGGTGCTTGATCTTCGTCAGCACGCGCTTGTCCGGCGTGTACGGCAGACCCTCCGGCTTGGCCATCACGCCGTCGAGGCCCGCGCCCTCGAAGCGCTGGAACCAGTCCGTCGGGGTCGGGGGATAGCGGGTGGGCCGCGGGAGGTGGACCCGCGGCGGCCCAACCCCCATCGCCACAACCAACCCCACGCGCCCCCCCCCCCGCGGCCAC
>JBQCJR010000477.1:0-3654 GCA_051952595.1 Kofleriaceae bacterium | reverse complement strand
CGACTGCGGCACCTGCTTCACGTCCTCGGGCGTGCCTTCGGCGATCACGCGGCCGCCGTGGCGCCCGGCGCCCGGTCCGAAGTCGACGACCCAGTCCGCCGCTTCGATCGTCGCCTCGTCGTGCTCGACGACCAGCACGGTGTTGCCGAGGTCGCGCAGCCGGTGCAGCGTCTTGATCAGCCGCTCGTTGTCGCGCTGGTGCAGGCCGATCGACGGCTCGTCGAGTACGTACAGCACGCCCGAGAGCTCGCTGCCGAGCTGCGACGCGAGCCGGATGCGCTGGGCCTCGCCGCCCGACAGCGTGGCCGCGGAGCGGTGCAGGGTGAGATAGTCGAGCCCCACGTCGAGCAGGAACGACAGCCGCGCCTTGATCTCCTTGAGCACCTCGCCGGCGATCTGCGCGCGCGATCCGGTGAGCTTCATCGTGGTGATGAACTCGTACGCCTGGCGCACCGTCATGCCGGTGACGTCGACGATCGGCTTGTCGTGCACGAACACCGCGCGGGACTCCGGGCGCAGGCGCGTGCCGTGGCACACCGCGCACGGGATCGACGCGAAGAACTGCTCGTAGTGGGTGCGCGAGCGCTCCGATGACGACTCGCGGTGCCGCCGCTCGAGCTGCGCGAGGATGCCCTCGAACCGCATCGCCCACTCGCCGGTCGAGTGGCGGCCCTCCCACGCCACGTTGACCCGCTTCTCGCCGGTGCCGTGCAGCAGGATGTCGCGCTGCTTGTCGGTGAGCTTGTTCCACGGCTTGTCGAGGTCGATCTTGAACGCCTTCGCGATCGCCTTGACGATGTTCGAGGTCCAGCCGGTGTCCTTGGCGATCGACTCGCCCCACACCGCGACCGCACCGCCGCGGATCGACAGCGTGGGATCCGGGATCACGAGGTTCGGATCCGCGGCGAGCCGCTCGCCGAGGCCGTTGCACTCGACGCACATGCCGAGCGGCGAGTTGAACGAGAACGACTGCGGCGACAGCTCGGGGAACCCGATGCCGCAGGTCGGGCAGGCGTTCGACTCCGAGTACATCCGCGGGACCTTCTCGCCCGCGACCTCGACCATCAGCTTGCCCTTGCCCTCGCGCAGCGCGGTCTCGACCGAGTCGGTGAGCCGGCCGCGATCGCTCGCGTGGATCGAGAGCCGGTCGATCACCAGCTCGATCGAGTGCTTCGTCTGCTTCTCGAGCGCCTCGACGTCCTCGAGCCGGACGATCATGCCGTCGATCCGCACGCGCACGAACCCGGCCTTGCGCAGCTCGCCGAACAGCTCGCGAAACTCGCCCTTGCGGTTCTCGGCCTTGGGGGCGAGCAGGGTGACCGAGGTCTTCTCGGGCAGCTCGGCGAGCTCGTCGACCACCTCCGCCGCGGTGCGCGCGCCGACCTGGCCGCCGCACTGATGGCAGCGCTGCTCGCCCGCGCGCGCGTACAGCACGCGCAGGTAGTCGTAGATCTCGGTGATCGTGCCGACGGTGGAGCGCGGGTTCGACGACGCGCTCTTCTGCTGGATCGCGATCGTCGGGGACAGCCCGCGGATCCGCTCGTACTTCGGCTTCTCCATCTGGCCGAGGAACTGCCGGGCGTACGCCGAGAGCGACTCGACGTAGCGGCGCTGGCCCTCGGCGTACAGGGTGTCGAACGCGAGCGAGGACTTGCCGGATCCGGACGGGCCGGTGATCACGACCAGCCGGTGCTTCGGGAGCTCCAGCTTGTCGACCTGCAGGTTGTGCTCGCGCGCACCCTCGACGATGATCTTGTCGGGCTCGCGTCTGGGATCTTCACGGCCGGGACCAAGCGAGCTACGAGCCATATGGGCCGACAACCTACGGAGCGGATGTTCAGGCGTCAAGGCGCCGGGTTGCTCTGATCGGGGAGTCCCGCGCAATCCTGACAGCGTTCGATCAGGTTCTCCGGCGCCGCATCCGTGCGACGATCGAGGAACATGCAGAGAATCGCGCAGCACGCCCTCGTCGCCGTCGCGCTCCCGTGGGCGGCGCTCGCCGCGGGGACGGGGTGCCACCCCGACGCGTGCACGCTGGTCGGCTGGCAGAGCGGGCTCTCGCTCGAGATCGCCACGAGCGGACCGCCGGCCGCGCACACCCTCGAGGTCGCCGCAGCGGGCGAGGTGCTCTCCGTACAGCTCGCGCCGATCGATGGCCGGCTCGCGTGTGTGGCGCCGTGCGCGGCCGATGGCGTGCAGCTGTTCCTGCGCCGAGACGACTTCCGGTTCGGCGAGCCGAACCCGTTCGTGGTGGTCGCACTGCGCGACAACCGCGGCCCGAAGTCCGCCACGGTGAATCTCTACCGCGAGGGCGTGCTCGTCCACACCGAGACCCTCGAGCCCCGGTACGACGAGACCTACCCGAACGGCGATCCCGAGTGTGGGATCGCGCGCAACGCGTCTGCGACGATCGCCGTCGCGCCCTAGGGCCTTCGGCGACGGACTTCGCTCGGTCCGCACGAGAGCGCGCGGCGCGCCGCGGCGAACAGGTCACCGCGGGCGCCGGCGCGGCGGCGGGCTCAGGCCCGCGCGCGCTCGACCGTGACGTCGTGGTCGTTGTGCTGCGTGCCGTGGACGCCGGCGATGATCTGCTCGACCAGGTCCTCCGGGACGCGCACGTGAGCGTGCGAATCGCGCAGGCTCACCGAGCCGATCCGCTCCTTCTCGCCACCGATCGGGCCGGCGAGCAGGGTGCGTAGATCGTCGGCCGAGACGCCGTGCTTCTTGCCCAGGCTGACGAACAGCCGGGCCTGGGCGCCGCTCTCGGTGGCGACCGGCGGCGGGCTGACCGCGGTGTCGCGGCGGCTGCGGCTCGGCGCCTTGGCGTCAGCCTTGGGCTCCGCCTTGGGCTCCGGCGCGGACTCGGCGCGGTCGCGACCACGGCCGCGGTCGCGGTCCTTGGCGTCCTTGCCGCGCGACCGGTCGCGATCCTTGTCGCGGCCACGGCCGCGGCGCTCGCCCTCGGTGGCCTCGGCGACCTCCGCGGCGGGCTCGGGCGCAGCGGCCGGGGCGGGCTCGCGGGTCGTCTTCTCCTCAGCCCAGGTCTCCCAGAACTCGCGGGTGTCCGCGGTGACCTCGGGCTTGCGATCGCGCTTGCCCTTGCGCTCGCCGCGGTCCGCGCGATCGAGCGCCGCGCGGGCGACGTCCTCGACCTTGGTCGGGGCGGGGGTCGGCGTCGGCGCGAACGTCTCGACCGGCGGGGCGGCCTCGGTGCCGACCTCGCTCACCGGCTCGGCGGCCGGAGCCGCCTCGGCGACGCGCTCGCGCTCGCCACGCTCGCCACGCTCGCCGCGATCGCGACGGTCCCGGCGCTCGCGGCGCTCACCGCGGTCGCGCGCGGGGCGCTCGGCGCGCTCGGGACGTTCGGCGCGCTCGGCACGCTCCTCGCGCTCGGCACGCTCCTCGCGCTCGGGACGCGCCTCGGCCTCGACGACCACGGGGGCGTCGACCGGTCCACCGATCACCTCGGGCTGGACCTCGAGGCCCGGCGCGACCTCGCGCGGCTCGCGCTCGGCGCGCTCCTCGCGCTCGTTCGCGCGCTCCTCGGCGGCCAGCTCGCGGCGCTCGGCCTCGATCGCCGCACGCTCGGACTCGGCGCGGGCCTCGGCGTCCTTGCGCCGGGATGCCGCGGCCTCCGAACGGGCCTCGTCATGC
>JBQCJR010000476.1:0-7432 GCA_051952595.1 Kofleriaceae bacterium | reverse complement strand
ACACCAGGAACGTGGTCGGGCCGGCGCGCGCGCGGATCCGCGCGCGTGGCGGGATCGGCAGCTCGAGCGCGCCGGGCACGCTCGCCGACGGACGCGCGAGTCCCGACGCGGCGAGCTCGGACAGCGGCGTGGTCTGGCCGCCGGCCACCAGCTCGCCGTCGATCCCCGGGGCGTAGTTGAGCACGAACGCATCGCCGACCGGCGCCACCAGCGGGAAGCTCGGCGACGGCGCTTGCTCCACCGGCTGCTCCACGCCGGGCGCGGTGCCGATCCGATAGAACGGACTCTGTCGCTCGCGGTGCACACGCGCGAGCCCGGCCGCCACGCCGGCCAGGCCGAGCGCGAGGCCACCAAACGCGATCCAGTCGACCGCCAGGCCGAGCTGGTGCGGGCGGTACGAGTACGCCGGCTTGTGCAGGACGCGGGTGTGATGGTCGAGCCCTGCGCGGTTGGTCGCCGCCGTATCGATCGAGACGTAGAACGCGATCGCCGAGGCGGCGAGCAGCGCGATCCCCGCGCCGAGCACGCCCCAGGTCGCGGACGCCACCTTGCCGCCGCGCGGATCGATGCAGTGCTTCACGCCGATCACCGAGTCGCCGAACATCGCCGCGACCTCGACGGCGCGCGCCCCGCCCGGCTCCTCGGCGGACTCGGCGATCGCCGCCTGGAACACCGCCGGATCCGGAGCGCGATCCAGCGGCCGCGCCGCGAGCTCCGGCGCGACGTACAGCGTCTCCGCCGAGCTGTCGTGGAACACCACCTCGACGCGCACGTCGCCCACCGCGATCGAATCGCCGCTGCTCAGCCGCGCCTTGGTGACCTTGCGGCCGTTGACCAGGGTGCCGCGAGTCGAGCCGAGGTCGACGATGCTCACCTCGCCCCCCGTCACCTCGACGATCGCGTGCATCCGGCTGACCGACTCGTCATCGATCATCAGGTGCGCCGATGGCACCTTGCCGATCTTGATCACGCCCTGGGTCAGCCGGGCCTCGCGGATCAGCTGGTCGTGCTTGTAGATACGAAACGCGAGCGAAAGCTTGGAACTGGCCATGACAGACCTCCGTCGTGGCGCGGCTGCGCCGTGGTCCGGTCGGCGATCGCGCGCGCACGACCCGTGCGCACGGCGATCCGCGATCCTCGATCGCGACGGCGACGAACCGTCGAATCGAAGCGTCAGACAGTGCGCCGCGCGCGCGGTTCCGAGTTTCTGCGAGCGCCGCGCGCGCGCGATCGCCGTGCAACCGCCGCGCGGTCGCGGTGTCCCAGTGCGGACCAAGCGAAGCCCGAAGGCGGCGGCGACGGATTGGCGCAGCGAGGGACGCACGGAAGGAGAGGACGAGGGGGCGTCCCCGAAGAGGGACGGCCCGCTCGCGCTCGCCACCGGGGTGGCCAGTGGTACCGTTGGCGCGATGGTGGCAGAGCCGGCCTCGATGCCGAGCCCGGAGAACCGCGCCGCGGGTGCGCTCGATGTCCGCGGGCTGCGCGTCGCGCTGCCCGATGGCCGGATCCTGATCGATGGCGTCGATCTGGCGATCGGCGCCGGCGAGGTCGTGGTGCTGCTCGGCGGCTCGGGCGCCGGCAAGTCCACGTTCGCGCGCGTGCTGTTCGAGCGCGACGAGCTCGACGCCGCCGGGTTCGAGGTGGTCGCCGCGCAGCTCGATCTGGATCGCGGCCAGCTCGGCCTGGTCCCGCAGCGCGGCGCGCTGTTCGATCACCTCGACGTGCGCGGCAACCTCGAGCTCGCGCTGCGCCACGCCGAGGACGCGGGCCCCGAGCGCACCGAGCGCACCGAGCCCGCCGAGCGCACCGACGAGGCCGCCGCGTGGCTCGCCCGCGTCGGGCTCGATCCGAAGCTCGCCGATCCGGGCACCTCGGTCACCCGGCTCTCGGGCGGCCAGGCGCAGCGGGTCGCGGTGGCGCGCGTGCTGGCCAGTCGGCGCAAGCTGCTGTTCCTCGACGAGCCCTCGGTCGGCCTCGATCCCCACCGCGTGCGCGTGCTCGCCCGGTTGATCCGCGAGCAGGTCAAGGCGCTCGGGATCTCCGCCATCGTGGTCACCCACGACGTCGCGCTCGCCGCCGGGGTCGCCGATCGGCTGTTCCTGCTGTCGCTCGAGGATCGCAAGCTCGCCCAGCTGTTCGCCGATCGCTGGCCCGGCGCGCTCGAGGAGCCCGGTCACTCCGCCGAGCAGCGCGGGCGGTGGCTCGTCGAGCTCGAGGCGGCGCTCGTCGATCACCTCGAGCGCCACGGCGATCGCCCGCCGCCGTCCGGCCCCCGCCCCGCCGCGCGGCCGTTCGCGCGGCTCGCCCGCACCCTCGAGCCGCTGGTCGCGCCGTTCCGCGTCGCGGTGACCTCCGCGCTGCGCGCGCCGCGCCAGCTGGTGCGCCACCCGCGCGACTTCGGGATCGTCGCGCGCCGCGTGGTCACCCAGACCCTGCTCCGCCCGCTGCCGTTCTACGCGATCGTCTCGACGCTGATCGGCTACACCGTGCTGTACGTGATCAGCAAGGTCGGCGGCGCCGGCGTGCGCCCCGACGCGCTGGTGCGCCAGATCGGCGGCAGCCACGTGGTCGCGCTCGCGCCCGCGCTGTCGGCGCTGCTGTTCGTCGCCGCTTCGGGCAGCGCGACCAACGCGTGGCTCGGCTCGATGGGGCTCACCAAGCAGACCCTCGCGCTCGACGCGCTCGGCGTCGACCGGCGCTCGTACCTGTGGGCGCCGGCGTGGCTTGCCGTCGCGGTGTCCTACCTCGCGGTCGCCGCGCTGTTCGCGCTCGGGATGATCGCCGGCGGCCTCGTGGTGTGCCGCGTCCTCGACGTGCCCGATGCGTGGGAGCTGCTGACCGGCGACCTGCTCGATCCACGCCCCGAGCGCCTCGAGAACGCCGTGCGCGCCGGGTTCCTCGTGTGGATCTACGCCTGGGGCATCGCGAGCGACGTGGTGGCCAAGGGCGGCGCGCCCAAGCCCGAGGCCGACGCGGTGACCCGCGGCATGACCTCGAGCGTGGTCGCGTGCACGCTGTGGGTGGTCGCGTGGGAGCTCGCCACCGTGCTCGTGGTGTTCGGACGATGAAGGTCGCGATCGGGCTCGCGCTGCTCGCCGCGCACGTCGCCGCGTTCGTCGCGCTGGTGCGCGGCTGCCACGGCACCGAGCTGGCGGTCGAGCTGCGCGCGCCGCTCGCCGCGCCCACGGCCTCGCTCGACGGCACCGTGCCCGCGCCGCTCGCCGACCGGGTGGTCAGCCAGCTCGACGACGGCGCGCCCGGCCTCGTCCGCCGGACCTGGGCGGTGCGCTACCGCGGCGGGTACGAGCGCCGGGTCGGCGCGGCGCAGCTCGTGGGCCCGTTCCAGGATCCCGCCGCGCGCGCGTGCACCGGCCGGATCGTCGTCGGCCAGCGGCTGCTCGACGACGGCCGCGCCAGCCCCGGCACGATCGCGCACGAGCTCGCGCAGCTGCTCGATGGCGAGCTGCGCGGCGAGAGCGTGTTCGGCGCCGGGGACTACCGGCGCGTCGAGGCGCTCACCCTGCGCTGGGCACAGCTCGCCAGCCACCCGCAGGATCGCCCGCTGATCGGCCTCGCGCCGCACGGCTACGTGCGGATGACCGCGACGCTGATCTTCGATCGGGTGGACGTGCCGCTGGTCGTCGCGCTGGTGCCCGAGCCCACGCCCTCCGCGCTCCGGTTCCGGATCGCCGCGCGCGCCGAGCTCGACTTCGGCAACCGCGCGCTGCAGTGGATCAGCAACACCGTCGGCGCCGACAAGCTGGTCACCCGGCTCGCCCGCCGCCACCTCGATGATTCGCTGATCACCGCGCTCGCGCCGCCGCCGCCGTTCGAGCTGCCGGACGGCCAGCGCCTCGGGTTCGCCTACTGCGATGGCCCGCCGGAGATCGTCGATGGCGCGTCGGGCGCGCTGCCGTTCGCGGTGCTGATCGGCCGCGTCGACCGCGATCCCGCGATCCTACCACCCCGCCGCGGCCCCGCGCCCCACGCGCCGATCGCGCGCGATGCCGCGGTCGCGATCGATCTCGATCTCGACGCGCTCAACGCCCTGCTGTTCGAGCTGTGGCGGTCCGGGTTCCTCGATCGCCGGCTCGCCGACGCCGGGCTCGATCGCCGGTTCAACGCCGACCCCACCGTGACCGAGCTGCTGTCGCTCCGGATCTCGCCGCCGCGGCTCGCGCTGCCGCCGGTGCTGTCGAGCGCCGGCGACCGGCTGCGGCTCGCCGCCGAGGCGCGAGTCTCGCTCGCCGATGGCCCCACCACGACGACCGGCCGGGTGTGGGGCGGGCTCGCGTTCCGGTTCGGCGGCGCGGTCGATCAGCCGGCGTCGGTCGAGCTCGACGAGCTCGAGCTCTCCTGCGAGCGCGGCGCCGACACCCTGGTGCCGTGCTACGCCGATCTGGTCGCCGCGATGCGCGATCGCGGGAGCGAGCTCCACGGTGAGCTGACCCGATCGTTCGCCGCGCTGCTCGCCGAGATCTTCGTGGATCGCCAGGTCGGCGCCGAGGGCCTGCCCGCCGAGCTGGTGATCCGCAGCGCGCGCCCGGCGCTCGTCGGCACGCCGCACAACGCGTCGCTCCATCTCGATCTGGACGCCTCGGTCGCGCGCCCGAAGCGCGCCGAATAATCCACGCTAGACTCCCGGGGTGGATCGCGACGGCTTCCGCGAGGCGCTGCTCCAGATCATGGAGCGCAAGGTGCACTGGGCGTGGCCCCACTTCACGTCGGGGCGAGTTCCGCGCGACCGGCTACACGTCCACTTCGAGCAGGAGTACGCGACCTACGTGCGCGAATTCCCGGTGATGGTCGGCTGGGCCTACGTGCAGTGCCCGATCCCCGAGGCGCGGCGCGACCTCGCCGAGAACCTCTACGAGGAGGAGACCGGCGGCGTGATCGCCGGGCGGCCCCACCCCGAGCTGTTCCTCGAGTACCCGCGTGGCCTCGACATGAACCTGGCGCGGTTCGCGTCGATCGAGCTCGCGCCCGCCGCGCGGCGGTTCCGCGCCGTGCTCGACGAGCGCACCCAGCGCCACGGCTGGGCGCAGGCGTGCGCGGTGACCACGATCTTCCTCGAGGGCACGGATCACGAGCGCGGCGAGCTCGATCCCGCGGCGGCCAAGCGCCCCGCCCCGCCGCTCGAGCTGCATCCGCTGGTCGTCCACTACGGCCTGCCGCTCGAGGCGCTCGCGCTGACCAAGGCGCACCGCCGCGTCGAGGGCAGCCACCGCGCCGCGGCGTGGCGGATCGTGCTCGATCACGTCCCCGAGGGCGATCGCGCCGGCGTGCTCGCGGCGATGGAGGAGGCGCTCGGCGCGTGGCTCGCGTACCGCGACGAGGTCGCCGCCGCGTGTGGCCTCGCGCGCTGACCGCGCCCGATCAGCAGCCCGGATTCGGCTCGCTCGGGCCGATCGACGGCGGATCCGGGCGGCAGGTGCCGTCGATCGTGCCCGGCACCTCGGGCACCTTGCGCCCGGCGCCGGCCACGCGCGCGCCGGTGCTCGCGCACAGCCGTCCATCCGTCATGTAGCCGGAGCGCTCGTTGTAGATGCCGCCGACCTCCTCCGTCGGCAGGACCACGTCCGCCTTCGCCATCGGCGACCACAGGTTGTGCGCGAACGCCAGCGACGAGCGAGCGACGTCGCCCGTGTACGAGATCGCCTCGGTGACATCCTGGAGCTCGATCGCGTTGTCGAGGTAGCGCACGTCGCCCGGCTCGCCGAACGGGAATCCGGCCTCGGGGTCGCGCCGCTCGACGCCGAACACCGCGTCCAGCGTGCGGCCATCGAGCAGCAGGTTGTGCGCGATCAGCGCGCCCTTGCACGTCGAGCACAGGATCGCCGTGTTGCCCCCGGTCACCTGCATCACGTTGTTGAACACCCGCACGTCGCGCGCCTCGAAGTTGTCGCCCGCGGCAGACAGCGCCGGCCGGAACTCGGAGACCGAGGACTCGCCGCCGATCCAGAGCACGCGGTTTCCGGTGTCGGAGAACCGGCTGTCGCGGATCTCGATGTCGCTCGAGCCACCCGCGACGTGGACGCCGGTCTCCACCATCGTGTGCACCGAGACCCGCGCGACCGACGCGTGGTGCACGCCGATCAGCTGCACGCCGCGGTTGCAGGACTCGCCCGAGGAGTCGCGGAGCGAGACGTGGTCGACGTTCGTGAACCGGAAGCACGGCCCCGGCGCGCCGCTCACCCGCGAGCCCTCGATCGACACGTACTCGGCGGGCCCCAGGCTCGCGTCGACGTTGATCCCCGGCGCGCTGCCCTGGGTTGCATGCGCGTCCACATCTCGCAGCGCGACGTAGCTGGGGCTCATCAGCTGCAGCCCCACGCCGATGAACTGCGCGCGCGTCCCGCCCTGCCGCCCGACGATCCAGATCGGCGCTTCGCTCGTGCCCGGCAGTCGCACGGCATCGCCGTTGTGCACCCCGCCGGCGAGGACGATCTTCGTGCCGGGCGTGACGAGGCCGGCCGACAGCGCCGCGGAGATCGTCGCGTACGGATGCTCGACCGTGCCGTCCGGCGTGCCCATCGGCGGACCCACGTGGACCTCGCGGGTGGGCGACTTGCCATCGAGCCAGCTCGCCGACTCGGCGCAGCTCGCCACATCACCGTCGTCGCGCGGGGCATCCACCCGCTCGAGATGGGTGCTGAAGTTACACGACGTCGCGAAGAAGACGAGCCCGGCCCAGCGCACGGCCGCTATCGTACCGCCGATCGGATACAGTCGCGCCATGTCCGGCTTCGGGGAGACGCTGCGCCAGAGCGGCCTCGCGGTGGTGGCGTTCGCACTTTCCGGGTGCGTTTTCCGGCAGACTTCCACGTCGGAGCTGGAAGGACAACCAGTTACAGCGTCGAAGGGTGCGTGCATCCACCCGCCGGAGGAGCCCGCGTCGATCACGTCGGCGCGCACCGAGGGCACGCAGGTCGAGTACTGCATCGGCACCGGCGACCAGTGCTTCCGGCTCGACCTCGCGAGCGGCGTGCTCGAGCGGCTCGCGACGCGCCCCGAGCCGGAGCCCCGGCGCGCGCTCGATCCACGCATCGCCCACGTCCGCACGGTGAACCCGGAGCTCGAGGTGTGCGCCGGCGAGCAGTGCACCGCGCTCACGCCGAAGGTGCTGCCGAACGCGGCGCGGCTCCACGCCGCGACCACCGCCGACGGCTCGATCGCCGTGTTCCTGCTCGGCGACGCGGTGCACGGCCGCGGCTACGCCGAGATCTGGGACGTCGCGCGCGCCAAGAAGTCCGCCACGTTCCGCTACGCGCGCGGCGACTTCCGCTGCGGCGAGGTCGAGATCCTCGGCGAGACGATCTACGTCAGCGCGGACACCTGCGGCGCCTCGCCGGCCGCGCGCGGCGCGCTGTACACGCTCAAGGGCCGCCGGCTCGCGAACGTCGGCGGCCGCGACTTCGGCGTGTTCGGCAAC
>JBQCJR010000475.1:0-8291 GCA_051952595.1 Kofleriaceae bacterium | reverse complement strand
TCACGACCCGCGCCTCGACGCCATCGCGCGCGTCGCGCCGCGCCGCCCCCGCGACCTCGCCGCGCCCCGGATACATCCGGTCGATCCGGGCGCGCACCGTGGCGAGGCCGAGCCCCGAGCCGGCGGTGGCGGCGCCGCCCAGGCCGAGGCCGTCGTCGGTGACCGAGACCACCAGCTCGTCGCCTTCGCGCCGCGCGACGATCGCGAGGGTGCCGGGGCGCCCGGCCGGCCACAGCCCGTGGCGGAGCGCGTTCTCGGCGAGCGGCTGGATCGAGAGCCGCGGGATCGGCACGTCGCCGACCTCGGCCGCGATGTCCCAGCGCACGGCGAGCAGGTCGCCGAAACGCACCTGCTCGAGCGCGAGGTAGTCCGCGACGAACGCGAGCTCGTCGCGCAGCGGCACCAGCGCGCGGCGGTCGTCGAGCAACCGGCGCAGCATCGCCGAGAGCTGGACGATCATCCGATCCGCGGCCTCGACGTCGCGGTGGACCATCTCGGCGATCGCCTGCAGGGTATTGAACAGGAAGTGCGGGTGGAGCGTGGCCGCCAGCGCCGCGAGCTCGGCGCGCCCGAGCGCCGCCGACAGCTCGGCCTCGCGGCGCGCCCGCGCGATCGCCTCGCGCGCATAGATCACCGCGTGTGCGACCCCGGTGATCAGGAAGTACAGGAACAGGTTGTTCTGCACGCTGTGCAGCAGCACCTCGCCGAACGCCGGCGGCTCGCTGTACCAGTGCAGCCACGGATCGAGGCTGTAGATGAACGCGGCGCGCAGCGCGACGATCGCCGCGGCCGCGCCCAGGTGGATCGCGAGCCGGCGCGGCCAGCCGGCGCGGCGCAGCGGGACCCGGCGCGACAGCGCGAACACCGCCACGGTCAGCGGGATCCACAGCGAAGACGCGACCAGGCCATCGGCGATGCCCTCGAGCCACGGATCGCCGTGCTGGACCACCTGGTTCGCCGCGCTGACCAGCGCCACCAGGCACCACCACGCGGCGGCGATCCCGAGGACGATCAGCCCGTGGAGGCGGTCGCGCGATGGCACCGCCCGAGCATAACGCGCGGCGAGTCGCGGCCCGCGCGCGTTCACCCGCGGCGGCTCACCGTTCATCCCTGCCGCGGTCCGTTTCGTCCCAGCGACCGGACCTCCGCCGGCGCGGCGCCTAGCGTGCGAGCCATGCAGCTCACTCGCCACACCCTGTTCTCGATCGCCGTGGCCCTGCCGGCCGCGGCCTGCGTCCACGATCCCGTCACCGAGCTCGCGACCGCCGTCGACGAGCTCGGGTCTCCTCGGTGCGAGGCGACCAAGGTCGAGGAGTTCTCGAGCGACGCCGACGAGGGTCGCCTGGTGTTCTCGCCCGACGGCCGCCACGCCTACTTCCACCGCCTGATCGACGGCCGCCAGACGATCATGGAGAGCCACCGCACCCACGGCCGGTGGTCGACCCCGGTGCCCGCGGCGTTCTCCGGGACCTGGAGCGACGTCGATCCGTTCGTCACGCTCGATGGCAACGCGATCTACTTCTCGTCGTGGCGGCCGCACGAGCCCGGCGGCGCGGTGCGCCCCGACGCCGATCTGTGGCGGATCGTGCGCACGCCGAGCGGCTGGAGCGCGCCGTCGCGGGTGCCCGACGTCAACACGGACGGCAACGAGCTGTTCGCGTCGCTGACCGCCGATGGCACGCTGTACGTCGCCAGCGATCGCCCCGGCAGCCAAGCGTGGGACATCTACACCGCGCGCCCGCGGCCGGGTGGCTTCCAGCCGATGCAGCGCCTGCGCGGCGCGGTCAACACCGGGATCTGGGAGTTCAACCCGTCGCTGTCTCCGAGCGGCCGGCTGCTCGCGTTCGGCTCGCTCGATCCGGACCCGGCGGCGCCGTACTCCGACGTGTTCCTCTCGATCCGGATCAACGGCGAGTACTCCGAGCGGATCAATGCCGGACCGTGCGTCAACACGATCCAGGAGGAGTACCACCCGACGCTCGACCTGGCCGGCGGCCGCCTCGTGTTCGTGCGCAACGACCCGTTCGACCCGGCCTACCCGAAGGGCGACTTCTACCAGGTCCGCCTGCCGGGCGCGTTCTGGGGCGACTGACCGCTACCGGCGCGCGAAGTCGGTCAGCCCGCGGCGGTGGCGCTCGAGGATGAAGAAGTTCGAGTGCACGCGCGCCGGGCCGAGCGCGTAGTAGGCCTTGCCGAGGAACAGGTCGGGGTTCGCCGGATCGACCTGGACCAGGTAGTCGCGCAGGCCGCTCGATGGATCCCACACCGGGTTGCCGCCGCGGCCGTAGTCGAGCAGCACGGCGTGCAGGTACGTGTTGTCGCGGCGGGTCGGATCGACCGGCGCGACCTCGTAGAAGCCGAACCGCTTGGGCGCGGTGTCCGAGGGCTTGGTGTGCCAGCGCCCGTCGAGCACGTTCTGGACGACGGGGCAGTTGTAGCCCATCGCGCGGCCGTCCTCGCCGCGGAAGAAGCCCTTGACGAACTTCTTGATCCCGACGATGCGCGCCCACGCGGGGTGGTTGATCCCGCGGAACTCCCAGCCGACGAGGGCTTCGAGATCCGGGGTCGCGCCGCGCTGGAACGTGGTCTCGAGCTCGCGGTGGCTGGCCTGCTCGAGCGCGAGCGCGGCGGCGGTGGGGAACGGCGGCAGCGCGCGCGCGGCGCCGTGGGTCGACGAAGCGAGGGTGGCAGTCATTGCAGGAACCTCCGGGCGTTGTCGATCACGTAGCCTGCCGCGCGGGTCGACAGGGCCATGATGGTCTCCATCGGGTTGACGCCGATCGGCGTCGGGAACAGCGAGGCATCGGCGACGATCAGCCGGTCGGCGTCGTGGACCTGGCCGAACGCGTCGGTGACCGCGCGCGTGCGATCCGCGCCCATCCGCGCGGTGCCCATCATGTGCACGGTCACCACCTCCCAGCCGCGCGCCGGGATGTGCTGATCGAGCAGCCGGCGGGCGTCGTCGGGGCCGTAGAGGTCCGCGGCGCCGTGGAACGGCAGCAGGATCCGCTTGGCGCCCGCGGCGAACAGCAGCTCGGACAGCAGGGACACGCCGCGCTGGAGGTTCGCCGCGTCGGCGTCGGCGAGCTGATAGAACGCCTGCGGCCGGCCGTCGAGGGTCCGGACTCGTCCGGTCGCGGTGTCCTCGCACAGCATGCCGGCGAGCACCATGTGATCGTACTGATCCATCAGCTCGCCGAGCTGCGCGCCGCGGTGCGGGAACGACATCGCGAGGATCGACGGCGGCATGTTGACCGCCGCGAACAACAGGCCCTGGTCCTGGAACTCGCGGACCTGGAACGCCTGGTGCGCGCCCTTCCACCCGGTGACCGCCTCGTCGAAGATCGCGACGACCTTGACGTTGGGGTGCATCGACAGGTTGTGGCCGAGCTGGCCCGATGGCGAGCGGAACCCCGAGCGGGCGAGCAGGGCGGGGGTGTGGATCGCGCCACACGCCGCGACCACCAGCTTCGCGCGCACGGTCAAGGTGTGGCCGGTGCCACGCACCGTGCCGACCACGCCGGTCGCGCGCTTGCCGTGCCGGGTGATCCGATCGACCCGCACGTCGGCGTAGATCCGCGCGCCGTAGTGGAGCGCGCGCGGCACGTAGCTGACCAGCGAGCTCTGCTTGGCGCCGGTCGGGCAGCCAAACGCGCACCGGTTCGAGCCAGCGCAGTGCGCCTGGTTGCGCAGGTTGCCGATCACCTTCCAGCCCTTGGCCTTCGCGCCCTTCTCGAGCAGCCGGTTGTCGGTGCCGATCGCCTCGTCGTCCATCGGCGCGACGTGGATCCGGCGCTCGACGCGCGCGAAGTACGACTCGAGATCCGCGGCGATGCCGGCGAGCCCGGCATCGCGCTCCCACCGCGCGAGCACCTTGTCGGGCGTGCGCCACGACATCCCGCCGTTGATCACCGTGGAGCCGCCGACCGCGCGGCCCTCCTGGTACATCACCGGCGGGTTGCCGAGCGCCATCGTCGCGCCGCCATCGCGATAGAGCTGGCGCACCATCGCGGAGGTATCGGCGGTGAAGTCGCGGGTCTGGTAGTACGAGCCCTCCTCGAGCACGACCACCTCGAACCCGGCCTCGGCGAGCTCGGCGGCGATCGTCGCGCCGCCGGCCCCCGAGCCGACCACGACCACGTCGGCGTCGAGCACGGTGTCGCCGTGCACGTCGTGGCGGGTGAACATGCCCGAGGGGCGCGCGCCCTCGATCAGCGCCGGACGAGCGACCGCCATCACGCACGCTCCTTCTTGAGCCGCTGGACGCGAACGCCGGGGCGCAGCGGATCCGGCGCGAGGATCTGCGCCTCCTGCCGGCGCACGTCATCGCGGTACACGGTCAGCCGCTTGTGGGTGACCTCCTCCATCCACGGCGCGGGGCGATAGCCGAGCCGCTCGAGCATCGCGGGCTGCTCGTAGCAGGCGAGGCTCATCAGCTGGTTGATCCCGCGCGCGAACTGGACGTGGAGCGGCGTGGGGCCGTGATCCCACGACGAGAAGTAGCGCTCCGCGGCGTCGCCGGTGAGGTGCTGCGCGCGGCGGCGGTGGAACGGCAGCGCGCCGAGATCGTAGGTGACGAGGCCGGCGGCGAACCCGTGGCGGAGCAGCGCCGGTGACGCGCCGAGCGTGAGCGCCATGTGATCGACGATCGCATCGGCGAGCCCGTGGGCCTCGGGCGGGCAGATCACCGGCACCAGCGAGCGCAGCACGGCGCGGCCGGTGGGCGAATGATCGTAGGTCTCGTCGGAGTCGTTCGCCATCACGCGCCTCCCTGTAGCACCGCGACCATCTGATCGTCGTGGCGGGCGAGGTAGTCGCTCATCAGCGCGCACGCGGCCTCGCCATCGCCGCGCTCGAGCATCTCGAAGAACCGCGTGTACACCGCGACGTAGTCATCGGGCGGGCGGATCGCGAACCGCATCGCGTCCGCGGTGTCGAGCCAGATCTCGGCGACCCGGTTGAGCAGCCACAGCCCGGGCGTGAACTTCGCCGCCTCGGCGATCTGGCGCATCACCTCGAAGTCCTCGCGGGCGTAGCTCGGCTGATCGCGCAGCGACCACGCGCGCGCCATCGCGAGCCGGGCGCCCTGCGTGCCGCCCTTGGGCACGCGCGACGCGGTCAGCCGGATCACCTCGAGCACCACCGCGCGGCGCATCGCCAGCATGTCGATCAGGATCCGCGCGATCGACGGCTGGTTCGCGTCCGGCTTGCCGTAGCGCAGGTAGCCGGCGAACACCTCGATCGACCAGTCGCGGTACGGGCGCACGACGATCCCGGAGCCGCGCCGCGGCTCGACCAGGTTCCACTCGCCGAGCCGGCGCAGCGCCTCGCGCAGGGTCGGGCGGGACGCGCCGAGCTGGCGGGCCAGCTCCCGCTCGGCGGGCAGCCGCGTGCCCGCGGGGTGCACGCCCTGGACGATGTCGGCGAGCAACTTCTCGAACACCGCATCGATGGCGGTGACCTCGGCGGCGTCGATCTTGGGGTCGGGCGGGGCGGCGGCGAGACTGACCATTGGTAAGACCAATTGGTAAGACCACAGGGCAAAGCGGTCAACGAAAATCGACGATCGTTCGCACGCAGCGTGGCGCTGATCGCACGCGCGGTCAGACCCGCGAGCGCCCCGCGATCGGCCCGCGATCGGCCCGCGACCGATCCGGATCGCGCGCGATGATCGACGCTCCGATCGGTCTGGAGATCCTCTCCAGTCATCGAGCGAAACCGCGCCGAATGCTCGCTCTCGTCGGAGGAAACAGCCCGTCATTACAGGCAGGTCGCCTTGACGCCTGTGGATCGCTGTCGCTAGGTTTCGCTACATGACCAAGGCCAAGGCAGGAGGAGAGCAGCCGGTGGAGATCCCGGATACGCTTCCGATCCTCCCGCTCCGTAACTCCGTCCTGTTCCCGGGGGCGATCATCCCCATCGACGTCGGTCGCCGCAAGTCGGTCCGGCTCGTCGAGGACGCCATCGCCAAAGAGCGCCCGGTCATCGGAATCCTGACGCAGAAGGACGCGCGCACCGAGGATCCGGGTGCCGGCGACCTCTACATGGTCGGTTGCGCGGCGCGGATCCTCAAAGTGATCAAGCTCGCGAAGGACAACTTCTCGGTCATCCTGCAGGGGGTCTCGCGGTTCGAGGTCTCGGCGTTCGACGGGAGCGAGCCGTTCCTCGCCGCCAAGGTCCGCTCGGTGCCGGATCCGACGTCGTCGGACGTCGAGCTCGACGCGCTCGTGATGAACCTGAAGGACATCGCCAAGCGCGTGGTCAAGCTGATGCCGGAGCTGCCGAAGGAGGCCGGCGCGCTCGTCGATTCGGTGACCGAGGCCGGCCACCTCGCGGATCTGATCACGTCGCACCTCGAGCTCGAGGTGGGCGAGAAGCAGGACGTCCTCGAGACGTTCGACCTGAAGACCCGCACCCGCAAGGTGCTCCAGTTCCTGTCGCGCCAGCTCGAGGTGCTGAAGGTCCGCGAGCGGATCAACACCCAGGTGCAGGAGGAGATGGGGCGCAACCAGCGCGAGTACGTGCTGCGCCAGCAGCTCAAGGCGATCAAGGAAGAGCTCGGAGAGCTCGACGACGGCGGCGGCGATCTCGACGAGTTCGCCGAGAAGATCACCAAGGCCAAGCTCCCCGAGGAGGCCGAGAAGGTCGCGCGCAAGCAGCTCGATCGGCTCAAGGGCATGCAGCCGTCGTCGGCGGAGTACACCGTCACGCGGACGTACCTCGAGTGGCTCGTCGAGCTGCCGTGGGCGATCTCCACGGACGATCACATCGAGCTCGCCGAGGTCCGGCGCTGCCTCGACGAGGATCACTACGACCTCGACAAGGTGAAGAAGCGGATCGTCGAGTACATGGCGGTCCGCAAGCTCAAGAACGACAAGAAGGGCCCGATCCTGTGCCTCGCGGGCCCGCCGGGCGTCGGCAAGACCTCGCTCGGTCGCTCGGTCGCGCGCGCGATCGGCCGCAAGTTCGGCCGGATCTCGCTCGGCGGGGTGCGCGACGAGGCCGAGATCCGCGGTCACCGCCGCACCTACGTCGGCTCGCTGCCGGGGCGGATCATCCAGGGCATCAAGAAGGCCGGGACCAACAACCCGGTGTTCGTGCTCGACGAGATCGACAAGCTCGGCCACGACTTCCGGGGCGATCCGGCGTCGGCGCTGCTCGAGGTGCTCGATCCCGAGCAGAACTCGACGTTCAGCGATCACTACCTCGAGGTGACGTTCGATCTCTCGAAGGTGCTGTTCATCGCGACGGCGAACCAGCTCGATCCCATCCCGTGGGCGCTCCGCGATCGCCTCGAGATCATCGAGCTCCCTGGCTACACCCGCCAGGAGAAGAAGATGATCGCGCGCAAGTTCCTGGTGCCGAAGCAGCTCGACGATCACGGCCTGACCGCCGAGCGCTGCGACATCACCGACGACGCGATCTTCGAGGTCGTGGACAGCTACACCCGCGAGGCGGGCGTCCGTAACCTCGAGCGCGAGATCGGCTCGGTGTGCCGCGCGGTGGCCGTCAAGGTCGCCGAGGGGCAGGCCAAGGAGCACGAGGTCATCACGCCCGAGGTGGTCGAGGAGGTGCTCGGCCCGAAGAAGTTCGTCAGCGAGGTCGCGGAGCGCACCGCCGAGCCCGGCGTGGCGACCGGCCTGGCGTGGACGGCGGTCGGCGGCGACATCCTGTTCATCGAGGCGACCCGGATGCCCGGCAAGGTCAAGCTGACTCTGACCGGCCAGTTGGGCGACGTGATGAAGGAGTCGGTGACGGCGGCGCTGTCGTTCGTGCGCGGCCGCGCGGCGGCGCTCGGGCTCGATCCGGGCAACTTCCTCGAGAACGTCGACCTGCACGTCCACGTGCCGGCGGGCGCCGTGCCCAAGGATGGTCCGTCGGCCGGCGTCACGATGTACACCGCGCTGGTCTCGCTGCTGACCAACGTCCCGGTCCGCCCGGACGTCGCGATGACCGGCGAGATCACGCTGCGTGGCAACGTGCTCCAGATCGGCGGCGTGAAGGAGAAGCTGCTCGCGGCGCACCGCGCCGGGATCCGCCGCGTGATCATCCCCGAGCGCAACGTGAAGGATCTGATCGACGTGCCCGAGGAAGTGAAGAAGGAGATGGAGATCCTCTCGGTGAAGCGCATGGACGAGGTCCTCGCGCTCGCGCTGAAGGACCCGCCGCCTTCGATCACGGATCTCGCGAAGCAGGCGCAGCTCGAGACTCAGGCCTCGGCCTGAGCTCGCGTGCGATCCGCGCCGCGCTCAGGCGGCGCGGCGGGTGAATTCCATCACCCAGTTGGTCTC
>JBQCJR010000474.1:0-2067 GCA_051952595.1 Kofleriaceae bacterium | reverse complement strand
CCTTGCCATCCTCGTGGAAGCTAAGGGTAGTACCCTGCGCGTCGCCCACGGCGCCATCTTACAACAGCCGTCGCCGCGCGTTGATTGTCAGACCGTCCGCTTAGCGTCGGTCTCCGTGGGTGACCTGCTGACATTTCCGATCGGACCGCGCCTCGGGCTGCGCCGCGGCACCCGTGCGACCGACTGGTACGAGCAGGGCCGCGAGCTCGAGCGGCGCGACCCGGCCGCGGCGCTCGCCGCCTACGAGCGTGCGATCGCCGGCCGGCCGGACCTGGCGGACGCGCAGAACAACGTGGGCCGGTTGCTGCACGATCGCGGGGATCTCGCGGCGGCCGAGGGCCACTACCGGCTCGCGATCTGCGCGGCGCCCGCGGTGTCGCTGTACTGGTTCAACCTCGGGGTTGTCGTCGAGGATCGGGGCCGGAACGCCGAGGCGATCGCCGCGTACGAGCGCGCGATCGAGCTCGCGGACAGCGCTGCGGCCGCGGCCGACGCACACGGCAACCTCGCGCGGTTGCTTGATGGGCTTGGGCGCCGCGCGGGCGACGAGGGGCTGCTGCGCCGCGCGGTCCGCCACCTCGGGGCCTATCGCAGCCTGGCGGGCCGGACCCCCGGCGCGCGCTGACCGGGTCAGAATCTGCCGCATGCGACACCCCTGGGACACATGTGCGACAGTCGCGGTCGCAGGGATCGCGAGATCTCCTGAAAAAAAGCTCAACTCCCGGCGCGGCGCCACCAGCCGACCTTGAGGTAGTCGGCCTGCGGGAACCCCACCGGGTGGTCCGGCTCGGGCGCGATCTCGCGCTCCATCGTGAACGAGGGCCCGAGCGCCTCGCGCACCGTGCGATGGAACAGCGCGCGCTCGATCCGGCTGGTGCAGCACGCGGCCACCACGACGCCGCCGGGCGCGACGTGGCGCGCCGCGCTCCGGTACAGCTTGCGATACGCGGCGAGCACGCGCGGCACCTGCGACTTCCGGCTGGTCATCGACGGCGGATCGACGATCACGAGCTCGAACTGCGCGGCCTCATCGAGCGCGGGGAGCCACTCGAACACGTCGGCGACCACGAACGTGTGGCGGGCCCGATCGACGACGTGGTGAGCGGCCGCAAACTCGAGCGCGCGCTCCGAGGCGTCGACCTGCGTGATCGCCGCGGCTCCGGCCGCCTCGGCGGCGCGGCCGAGCATCCCGGAGTACGCGAACAGGTTGAGCACCCGCGCACCGGCGAGCGGCGCGGTGGCGATCGCGCGGCGCAGCCCGCGTAAATCGAGGTACGTGCCGGTCTTCTGGCCCCCGGCGAGATCGACGGCGAACGGCAGGCCATCCTCGGTGAACCGCGCGATCGCCGGCGGTGCGCCACACATCGTGCGGCGGGGCGGCGGCTCGCCGCGGCGGCGCTGGGCGGGCAGGGTGAGCGCGTGGGGCACCCCGAGCTCGCGCGCGAGCCAGCGCGCCGCGTAGCGCGCGAGCGCGTCGGTGCCGGTGGAGTAGCTGGTCGCGACGAGCGCGTCGCCGAACCGATCGACCGCGACCGCCGGGATGCCATCGCTCTCGCCGTGGACCAGCCGGATCCCGTCGGTGCGCTCGACGAGCGCGGCGCGGCGGGCGAGCGCGGCGCGCAGCTGATCCGCGAGCCACGCGGCGCCCGGGCGCTCCGGCCCGCGGCGCAGCACGCGGATCGCGATCGCGCCCTCGGCCTCGAACACGCCGTGGCCGACCACCCGGTTCGCGCCATCGACGAGCGACAGCCGGTCGCCATCGCGAAACACCTGCGCGGCGGAGCTGAGCTGGTCGCGAAAGATCCACGGGTGGCCGCGCTCGATGATCGCGACGGCGTCCTTGGTGAGCTGGTAGCGGCGCGGCTTCATGGTGGTTCCTAGGCGCGGCGGGCGCCGGCCGGCAGCGAATCGACGACGACCAGATCGGCGCGTCCGGCGGCGATCGCGGCGTCCAGATCGGGGATCATCGCGTCCGCGCCGTCGACGCAGGTCGCGACGCCGAGCTGGTTGCGCAGCCGATCCGCGAGCGGGGCGGCCGGCAGCCGCGCGCTGCCATCGCCGAGCGAA
>JBQCJR010000473.1:0-2244 GCA_051952595.1 Kofleriaceae bacterium | reverse complement strand
GTGGGCACGCGGCGGGCTAAACGCCGCACCCGGCTTTGCTGCGGCGCCGCTCCGCCGCCGCTATTGTGCGCTGCGCGCTGTGCGCGAAGATCTCGCCGCAGCAGCGGCTGCGCGCGCTGCGGGTCGCGATCCCGCGCGATCACGCGAGCGGCGAGCGGATCCCGGCGCACACCCTCGGGGATCGCGTGGCGTGGATCGTCGTGGAGGGCCAGCTCGAGCTGCGCGGCGAGACGCTCGGGCCGGGGGCGCTGCTGTATCCCGAGTCGATGGTGTCCGACGCGCCGCCGCCGGACCGCGACGCGCTCGCCACGGCGTCGACCGACGTGCGCGCGCTCGCGCTGCGCGCGGACGATTTTCGCGAGCTGTGCGACGACGACGCCGAGCTGGGCGAGGCCCTGCTCGACGCGCTCGCGCCGCTGATCCAGCGCCGCGGCGGGCGGATCACGCAGGAGCTGCCGATCGTGCGTGCGCCCGACGTGGCATCGGGTGGGCCGGATGCGCCGTGGAGCGAGGTGAGCGTGCCGCTGCCGGTCGTCGATCCGGCGCCGTTCGGGCGCCCGCCGGCACCGCGCCGGAGCGGCCCGCGGACGATCCCGCCGCCGCCGGACGCGGAGACTCGGCCGGATCTCGAGGTCGAGGTGGAGGTGATCTCGGAGAGCGACGTGCTGGTGCCGGAGAAGGGGCCGCCGGAGCGCGCACCGCCGGGGCACGTGCTGGGAGCGGGCGCGGCGGCGAGCTCGGGGCCGAGCATTGCATCGACGGGGGCGAGCGCGGCCACGAGGCCGCATGGGGCGGCCGGGGCGAGCGCGGCACCGGCCGGGGCGAGCGCGGCCCCAGCCGCGGCCACGAGCGCGCCGAACGGAGCACCGGCCGGAGCGGGCGCCGCGCCGAGCTCGGCGACACCGGGCGCACCGGTGCGCAAGTCCACGCGCACGGCCGCCGCGACGCTGCCGCCGCCGCCGCTGGTCGCGCGGCCGATCGCGCCACTGCCGCGCAGCGATGCGTCCGGCTCGATCTCGCGTCCGTCGCCGCTGCCGCCCGGGTTGCAGCCGGCGGGGGCGCTCGTCGAGCCGGCGAAGCGGCCATCGGCGCCGCGGATCGCCCCACCGCCGTCGCGCGGCACGCCGCCGCCGGGTGTGGCCACGTCCGGCGCCGCGCGGCCATCGACCGATCCGGAGATCGAGACGTACATCGAGCTCGAAGCCGAGCCGCCGCCGTCGGCTGCGGTCCCCACGCCCACGGCTGCGGTGCCCACGCCCACGGCTGCGGTGCCCGCGCCCACCTCGGAAGACGACATCGCGGAGATGACGCTGTCGGTCCAGGACCACAGTGGCAGGGTCACCGAGACGGTCACCGAGACCAGCGAGCAGACCCTGACGCTGACCGTGACCGAGGAGTCCGCGGCGCCCCGCCGGGCGATCACCGCCGAGGATGGTGCCGAGGTGTCGGGCACGATCTCGGTGGAGACACCGCGCCGGTCCAAGCGGACCTCCGACGGTTGGGACGACGAGCCGGCGTGACGGCCGCGCGTGGCCGACCGGCCGTCGCGAGCGCGCTCTGCCTCGCGATGCTCTCTGCCGCGAGCTGTCAGAGCGACCGCGCGCGCGGCGACCACGCGCCGACGAGCGCGGCGGGCTCTCGCGGCGACAGCGCGGCGACCACGCGCGGCGACCACGCGCCGACGAGCGCAGCGGCGCCCGTGGCATCGGCCGCGCCGACGGCGCCGAGTGCGCCGCCCGCGCCGGGGCCGCTCCCGGCGCCGTTTGCCTCGACGGGCGCGCGTGGTCCCGACGAGATCGATGGGGCCGGTATCGGTGGGCTGACGCTCGGCGATCTCGCCGACGGGCTCCCGTCGCTCGGCTATCGGACCGAAGGGCCCCAGGGCCGGGTGTCGTTCTCGCACGGCGGGGTGGATCGCACGATCGCGTCGGGCGTCAACGAGCGGTGGACGCGGTCGCGCGGCTCCGACGAGCAGATCATCGTCAACGTCGATCCGGTGCAGCGCCGCGTGGATCGCGCGACCGTGCGCGCGCCGGGCGTGGCGACGTCCGAGGGCGTGGCGGTCGGGACGACGCTCGCGGAGGTGGCGCGGATCTACGGACCGCCGGAGGACACCTGGGCGGCGTGGCCGGGCACGTGCGCGCGGTTCGCGAAGCGCCCCGGGGTGGCGCTGTGCACCACGCGGCGGGAGGCGTGGGCGTCGCATCCGCCCCAGACCCCCCTCGATATACTGCAGATACCGGC
>JBQCJR010000472.1:0-2044 GCA_051952595.1 Kofleriaceae bacterium | reverse complement strand
CACGTTCCAGCCCGGCCTGACCTACCAGCCGCCGCTTCGCGTCCAGCAGCCGCGCACGTTCCAGCCCGGCCAGACGTACCAGCCGCCCGGCCGCACGTATAACCCGGCGCCGCCCCCGCGCACGTACCAGCCCTCTCCGGGCCGCACGTATAGCCCGCCGAGCGGGACGTACTCTCCCTCGCGCTCCAGCGGCAGCTACTCGGCCCCCTCGCGCTCCAGCGGTAGCTACTCGGCCCCCTCGCGCTCCAGCGGCAGTTACTCCTCGCCCTCGCGCTCGAGCGGCAGCTACTCCGGCGGCAGCTCGCGCGGCTCGTCGTCGTCCTCGTCGTCGTCGAGCAGCGGCCGTCGACGCTGATTACTCGCGCGACCGCTCGCGCTCGCGCGCGAGGAATGGCATCTCAGATCGGTGGCTGACGATCGCCGACCCGCCTCTGCCGGCTGGCTGATCGCCGCCGGCGCGTGTGCCGTGGTCGCGGCGATCTCGATCGCGGCGCTCGATCGACCGATCGCGCGGTGGCTCTCCGGCTACGAGCCCAGCGCGCTGTGGGACCGCGGCATCGACGGGCTCGAGTGGCTGATCGGCCTACCGCTCGCCCCGCCGGTCGGACGCCTGCTGCTCGCGTTCGTGCTGGTCGGCGGGATGCTCGCCACGCTGATCGTCCCGCGCTGGCGCGCCGCGGCCCCTGCGTGGATCGTGCTCGCCGCCACCCACGTGATCGCGCGATGGGCGACCAACCACCTCAAGGACGCCACCGGCCGGCTGCGCCCGCACGAGTGGCTCGACCGCGGCGGCGGCGACACGTTCGGCAACGCCGGCGGGATCTCGTTCCCCTCGGGCCACGTCGCGCTGTTCGCGAGCGTGGCGATCCCGGTCGCGATGTTGTGGCCGCGGACGCGTCCGGTGCTCGCGATCGTGGCGTTCGCGGCCGCCGCGCGGATCGCGGTGAACGCGCACTTCGTGTCCGACGCGCTCGCGGCGGTCACCTTGGTGGCGGCGATCGCGTGGGCGCTGGCGTACGCGGTGCGTCCGATGCGGCCGCCACCACCAGCGTCCCCGCGATGATCAGCGCGGCGCCGATCAGCGTCGACTCGGTCGGCGCCAGGCCGAAGATGACCAGCTGCCACGCCATCGCGAACACGATCTGCAGGTAGCCCACCGAGCTCGCCCGCCCCGCGCGCTCGACCGCGAGCCCCTTGGTCAGGAACACCTGGCCGACCTGGGTCGAGATCCCGATGCCGACGAGCAGCACGAGATCGAGCGGCTGCGGCGTGACCCACGACGCGGCGGCCCACGGGATCGCGAGCGGCGTCGCGACCAGCGGGAAGTAGAAGACGATCACGAGCGGGTGCTCGGTGCGCACCAGCGTGCGGACCGTGACGTACGCGGTCGCCGAGCACATCGCCGAGCCCAGCGCGACGGCGACGCCGGCCGGCGCCAGCCCCGCGCCGCTCGGGTGCGCGATCAGCCACACGCCCGCTAACCCACCCACGAGCGCGCCCGCGGTCGCCCGACCGATCGGCTCGCCGAGCACCCGCCACGCCAGCAGCGTGGTGAGCAGCGGCGTGGTGTGGTGGAGCGTGGTCGCATCGGCGAGCGGCAGCAGCGCCAGCGCGAGGTAGTACCCGGACAACCCGCCGAACCCGAGCACGCCGCGCATCACCAGCCGCCCGCGCTGCGCTCCCCACGGGTCGATCCCCGCGCGCCGCACCATCGCGTACGACAGCGCGAGCGTGATCGCGGCGCGCGCCAGCACGATCTCGCCCGTGGGCAGCCGCGCCGACGCCAGCTTGACCAGCAAGCTCATCGTCGAGAACCCCAGCGCGCTGACGATCATGTACAGCACGCCGCGCGAGACAATCACCCGCGCACTCTACGCCGAACCCGCCGCCGCGCCAGCGAACCGGCCGCGCGCGTGTTGCACCGGAACAGCCCCGCGATCCGCGGACCGGTACAGCGCGAGCTCTCGCGTCAGCCAGCGCGCGGCCGTTGCCAGTGGATGGTCAGCAGCACCGTGCTGTCCTCCTTCGCGACCACGTCGTGGCG
>JBQCJR010000471.1:0-4755 GCA_051952595.1 Kofleriaceae bacterium | reverse complement strand
CGCAGCGCGACCGGCACGCGGTTCTCGAGCGGTCCGAGCGTCATTTGCGCTTCAGCGCGGACCGGCCGTGCGCCTCCAGGCCTTCACACGCGGCGAGCGTCGCGATCGGGCCGGCGTGGTCGCGCGCGGCCTCCTCGGTGTACTCGATCAGCGACGTGCGCTTGCGGAAGTCGTGCACGCCGAGCGGGGTGGCGTAGCGGGCGGCGCCGCCCGTGGGGAGCACGTGGTTCGCGCCCGCGAGGTAGTCGCCCGCGGCCTCCGACGAGTAGCGGCCGATGAAGATCGCGCCTGCGGTCGTGCACTGGGCGGCGACCGCGCGCGGCTCGGCGACGTCGAGCTCGAGGTGCTCGGGGGCGAACGCGTTGGCGTACGCGATCGCGGCGTCGATCGAAGCGACGATCACCGCGGCGCCGTGATCGGCCAGCGCGCGGCTCGCGATCTCGCGGCGCGGCAGATCCACGAGCTGGCGCGCGAGCTCGGCGCTCACCGCCGCGGCGAGCGCGGCCGACGGCGTGACCAGGATCGCGCGCGCCTCGACGTCGTGCTCGGCCTGCGCGATCAGATCCGCGGCCACCCACGCCGGATCGGCGGTGTCGTCGGCGAGGATCAAGACCTCCGACGGGCCGGCGATCGAGTCGATGTCGACCTCGCCGTAGACCTGGCGCTTGGCCGACGCGACCCACGCGTTGCCGGGCCCGACGATCTTGTCGACCCGCGGCACGCTGCGCGTACCGAACGCGAGCGCGCCGATCGCCTGCGCACCGCCCAGCTCGAACACGCGATCGACGCCGGCGAGCTCGGCGGCGAGCAGCGCCTCGGGCGACGCGCCCGGCGTCACCATGATCAGCTCGCCGACCCCGGCGACCTTCGCCGGGATCGCCGTCATCAGCACGCTCGACGGGTAGCGCGCGGTGCCGCCCGGCACGTACAGCCCGACGCGCGCCAGCGGCGAGACCCGCAGCTCGAGCCGCACGCCGTCGAGATCGAGCGCGAGATCCGCCTCGCGGTCGCGCTCGTGGAACGCGCGGATCCGGTCGGCGGCGAGCGCCAGCGCGCGCGCGACCTCGGGTGCCACCGCCGCGGCGAGCGAGCGCCAGCGCGCGCGCGGCAACTCGTAGCTGCCGTCCACCGGCTCGCGGCGATCGAACCGCCGGGTGTACTCGGCGACCGCGTCATCCCCCCGCGCGCGGATCTGGTCGAGGATCACCGCGACCTGCGCGTCGACCTCGCCGGCCATCCGGGTCGTGCGGTCGAGCAGCGCGGCCCCCTCGGGCGAGTCCGCGCGGAGCTGGCGGAGGATCGCCGTCACTTCCCCTTGTTCTCCGGGATCTTCACCTTGTCCGGATCGTAGCGATCGAGATCCGGCTTGGGGTTGTCGGGGTCGTACGGATCCTGGGTGACCGGCGGCGCGGCCTCGTCGCGCCCCGGCGGCAGCGGCCCCTCGAGCGAGCCGCCCGGCAGCCGCGAGGGATAGCGATCCGCGTAGCTCTCGACCATCGACTCCGGCACGCTGTCCCGTCCGCGCCCACCGACCTTCACCACGTGGCGCGCCGAAGGCCACAGCACCCAGGTCTCCTGATTGCCACTGATCGCGAGCGCCCGCGTCCCGGCGATCTTGCGCTCGTCGACGCGATAGCCGTTCTCCGCGGCGAGCCGGCGTGCGAGCTTTACCGTGGCGCGCACCACGCCCTCGTCGGACTGATAGCGCGTGACGAACACGTTCACGATATCCTTGTCGTCGACCCTGCCCCGCTTCTCGGCCGCTTCCGTGACGTAGCTCGCGGTGAAGCCCTCACCCTTGTTACCCTCGACCCAGACCTCGATATCGAGGATGGGTTGGAATCGACGGAACTTCCATCCGCCGATGTCTGCCTCGACCACTCCGCGCGCGGGGATCGGTGGCTTGCCGCCGCACGCTCCGACGAACAACGCGACGATCAGGAACCGCATTCCGCTCGCATCGTACCGCGATCCTTACCGTTGACACCGCACGTTCATCACTGAATAGTCCCGCCACCCATGGCCAGTTACCTGTTCTCCAGCGAATCCGTCACCGAAGGGCATCCCGACAAGCTGTGCGATGCGGTCTCCGACACGATCGTCGATGCGTGCCTGGCGGCCGACCCGAACAGCCGCGTGGCGTGCGAGGCGGTGGCCAAGACCGGATTCGTGCTCCTCGCGGGCGAGATCACCACGAAGGCGCAGCTCGACTTCCCGAAGCTGGTGCGCGGCGCGGTGCGCGAGATCGGGTTCACCAGCTCGAACATCGGCTTTGACGCCGACACCTGCGCGGTCATGGTCGCGGTCGAGCAGCAGTCGCCCGACATCGCGCAGGGCGTGGACCGCGGCGACGCCGCCAAGCAGGGCGCCGGTGACCAGGGCCTCATGTTCGGGTACGCGTGCGACGAGACCAAGGAGCTGATGCCGCTGCCGATCCAGCTCGCGCACCAGCTCGCGTTCAAGCTCGCCGAGGTCCGCAAGAAGAAGACCAAGTGCCTCGACTGGCTCCGCCCCGACTGCAAGACCCAGGTCTCGGTGCGCTACGAGGACGGCGAGGTCACCGGCATCGAGGCGATCGTCGTGTCGACGCAGCACGACGAGAAGATCAAGCAGCGGGCGATCGAAGAGGCGATCCGCGAGTACGTGATCAAGCCCGTGCTGCCCGCCAAGCTGCTCACCAACAAGACCAAGATCCACGTCAACCCGACCGGCCGGTTCGTGATCGGTGGTCCGCAGGGCGACGCCGGCCTCACCGGCCGCAAGATCATCGTCGACACCTACGGCGGCTACGCCCGCCACGGCGGCGGCGCGTTCTCGGGCAAGGATCCGAGCAAGGTCGATCGCTCGGCCGCGTACTACGCCCGCTACATCGCCAAGCACGTCGTGGCCGCCGGGCTCGCCCGCCGCTGCGAGGTCCAGTTCGCGTACGCGATCGGCGTCGCCGAGCCGGTCTCGATGCTGGTCGACACGTTCGGCACCGGCGTGGTCTCCGACGAGAAGCTGACCAAGGCGGTGCTCGCCACGTTCGACGCGCGCCCGGGCATGCTGATCAAGGAGCTCGACCTGCGCCGCCCGATCTTCCGCAAGACCGCGGCGTACGGCCACTTCGGCCGCGAGGACGCCGAGTTCACGTGGGAGAAGACCCCGCACATCGAGAAGCTCAAGAGCCACGCGCACGCCGGCAACGGCCACGCCGTGACCAACGGCGCCTCGAAGGCGGCCGCGGCCAAGAAGACCGCGTCGAAGAAGGGCGGCAAGTCCGCCCCCGTCGCCCGCGCGTAGTCGCGGAGGTCCGCGCCCGCGGCGGGGCCTCGCTCAGCGGGCGAGTCGCTGCTCGAGCTTGTGGCCGTCGCGGTCGGTCTCGCTGCGGATGCCGAAGTAGACCTTCGGGCCGCGCGGATCGCCGGGGATCGTGAGCTTCAGATCGAACGGCGCCGGGCCGTTCACCCGCTCGATCTTGTACGGGCTGGTGACCTTCTGCCGGGTCTCGTGCAGGGCGAACCGGATCTGGTCATGGGTCGCCTCGAACGAGAACAGCTCGAACGTGCCCTTGAACAGCGTGCGGTCCTGGAACACGCCGCCGCCCATGCTCGGCACGAACCGGTAGACGAACAGCCGGTCGCGATCGGTCTCGGGCATCCGATCGAGCCAGTTGCGATCGATCAGCAGGTGCCTGGCCTCGTCGCCGGTGACCTGGTTCGACGGCGGTGCGGAGGTTCCCGAGGAGCACGCGGCGAGCGCCGCGACGAAGATCATGGCAACGCGCATGCTCCGAACTGTAGCAGCGCAGTAGCCCGGAATATTCGCCACGCCGCCGGCTGCGGCCGGCGCGGCGCGGGCGCCTCGCGACGTACGTCCGGTGCTCACTCGTCACGGGCGCCAGCCCGCTCCTCGCTGCGCTCCGGGCGTGCGCCACGATTCGCCTCCCGCCGCTTGGCCTCGCTCGACGTCGTGGCGAACAATCCGGGCTAGGCGGCCAGGATCCGCACCGCGCCGGCGGCGCCGCGCTGGATCTGGCGGCGCCGCGCCTCGGGCGTGCCACCCACGGCGCACACCAGCAGCTCGGTGCCCTCGACGTCGACCTTCATCATCTGGACGTCCCAGCGATGCCCGCTCCCGAGCAGGGTGCCGCTGAACTCCCGGATCTTCGCACCCGCGTGCACCATCCGCGCCGCCACCTCGTCGCACGCGAACGAGTCCCCGGACGAGGCGAGCGGCAGGCCATCGCTGTCCGCGACCACCATCGCTTCGATCCGGCCATCCTCGCAGCAGGCCTCGAGCTGGTACTGGAGCGCCTGCCCGACCAGGTGCGTGCGGCGGCGGCGGCGTTCTTGGGTTTGCATGGTCGTCATGAAAATGATCGTTTCAACGCCCCGCGGGGAACGCAAGAAAACCGCAGGCCGCCCCCGGCGCGCGCGGGTATAAGCTGCCGGCCTCATGCGACTGTCCTCGCGCCGCGCGGTGATCGCGACCTTGCTCGCGCTCGGCCTGCCGGCTTGCCGCCCCACCTCGACTCCCCCCAAGCACCCGATGAGCTGGCCCGCCCTCGATGAAACGCTGCTCGCGGACTCCGCCGCGACCTACAAGTTCCTGCTCGGCGTCCCCTCGGCGCTCGCGATCGCGCCCGATGGCGCGGTGCTGTTCCGCCGCACGCCGCCGCGCTCGTTCGCGTCCGACCTCTACGAGCTGTCGCGCGACGGCCAGGTCCGCACGCTCGCGAGCGTCGACGCGCTACTCGGCACGGCCGGCGAGCAG
>JBQCJR010000470.1:0-23778 GCA_051952595.1 Kofleriaceae bacterium | reverse complement strand
CGCGCGCAGCATCGTCCGGGGCGTCGCTCGCACGAGCTTTCCCGACGCGCGCCGTGGCCGGCTCGCTCGCCGGATCCGTGGCCGGATCGCTCGCCGCATCGGTCGCCCGCATCGGTCGCCGCGCAAGCTACCACGCGGCGGAGGGTCGTTCTAACGTCGCCGCGTGCGCCGCGCCGCCTTCCCGTTTGCCGTGCTGTTCGCGATCGGCCTCGCCGTCTATGGCGCGCTCGCGTGGGACAGGCTCGGGCGGCCCTCCGGAGCCCCACACTTCGTGTACCAGGCCGATGCGTGGCTGCACGGCCAGATCTCGATCCGCCCGAGCTGCGGACCGTGTGGCCCGGATGTCGCGTGCGACCCGGCGCCGCCCGCGTGTGCGCGCGGACAGTCGCCGCTGCCCAACGACGACTGGGCGTACGTCGAGACCGTCGCGCTGCAGGATGGCCGCGAAGTGCAGGGCCGGCGGCTGGTCACGCGCCCCGCGTTCCGCACGCTCGGCGGCGAGGAGCTGCCGGCCACCGCGATCGCCGGGTCGAAGGGGTTCACCGCGTACAACTCGTTCCCGGTGTTCCCGTCGCTGATCATGGTGCCGAGCGCGCTGATCTCCGGGCGCGCCGGCAATGACGTGATCCCGACGGTGGTGATCGCCGCGCTGATCCTGCCGCTCGCGTTCCTGGTGCTGCGCCGGCTCGCCGCCGCCGGGCTGTCCTCGCGCAGCGCGCGCGACGACCTGTGGCTCGTCGCGCTGCTCGCGTTCGGCAGCGTGCTGCTGTTCTCGTCGGTGCAGGGCAAGGTGTGGTTCACCGCGCACGTCGTCGGCGTCGCGCTCGCCCTGGTCTACGCGTGGGCCTCGATCGAGGCCGAGCACCCGCTCGCCGCGGGGCTCGCGCTCGGCGCCGCGGCGCTCACCCGCACGTCGATGGCGTTCATGTTCCCGCTGTTCCTGTTCGAGGCGTGGCGGATCGCCGGGCGCGTCGCGGCGGGGGACCGCGTGGTGCAGCGGCGCGCCTTCGTGCGGCGCGTGCTCGTGTTCGCGGCGCCGGTCGCCGCGTTCGCGATCGCCGGCATGATCTACAACCAGGTCCGGTTCGGCTCGCCGTTCGAGTTCGGCCACACGTACCTCGCGCTCGGCGATCACCGCCCGGTGCGCCAGCAGGTGCTGATCGAGCAGTGGGGGCTCGCGAGTTACCACTACCTCGGCCGCAACCTCGCCGTCGCGTTCACGCTGCTGCCCGACCTGCTGCCGCGCGCGCCGTGGATCCAGCTCTCGGGCCACGGCCTCGCGATCTGGGTCACCACGCCGGCGCTGCTGCTCGTGTTGTGGCCACGCGAGCGCAACCCGCTGCACCGCGCGCTGTGGATCACGACGCTGCTCGTCGCGCTGCCGTCGCTGCTGTACATGAACTCCGGCTGGGTCCAGTTCGGGTACCGGTTCAGCCTCGACTACCTGGTGTTCCTCGTCATGTTGCTCGCGATCGGCGGGCGGCCGCTGACCCGGGTGACCAAGGGCCTGATCGTCGCCGGGATCGTGGTGAACCTGTTCGGCGCGATCACCTTCGATCGGCAGTGGAAGTACTACCGGCTCGGCGGGAACGCGGGAGACGTCGTGGTGCCGAATTGAGCGCTTGACAGCTCGTCCGTTATAACGGACATTGGTCCGCAGATGGTCGCGTCGCCCGCCAGGGCCGCGGCCACGCGTTCGAGCGTTCGCTCGAGGAGGTACCCATGTCTCGACGTAAGGTGGCGGTGATCGGCGGACTCAGCCGGGCGACGCACCAGTGGTGTCGGACCGGCGACCAGATCGGCGTCGACCTCGAGCACCACGACGGGCGGATCGCCGGGCGCGGCGCCGCCGAGATCGCCGCGATCGTGCGGCGCGCCGAGGTCGTCGTGATCATCACCGACCTCAACAGCCACGGCGGCGTCGGGGTGGCGCGGCGCGCGGCGCTCGCGTCGGAGCGCCCACACGTGCTGGTCAAGCGACTGCGCCCCGACGGGCTCGCCGCGGTGCTCGCGGAGGCGTTCGGCGTGCGCGGCGAGGAGCGGCCCGCGGCGCTCGCCGGGTAGCGACGCCCTGCGGCTGCTTCGCAGGTCGCCGCGCTACGGTCGGAACGGTTGTTCGTCCTTGCCTCTCACCGGGTTCGCGAGCCGGCGCGCGACCGCGTCCTGCTCGTCCTTGGTGAGTCGGCGGACGTACACCCCGGCCGCATCGATGCTGCGCGCGCCGAAGAAGCCTTCGGACACCGCGTACTCGACCTCGATGATCATGTACGGATCGTCGCCGATCCACATCAGCTCGTGCTTGCGCGGGATGCCGACCCACGAGCTCAGCGTGAACTTGTCACGGGATCCGTCGTCGTTGAGGACGACCATCGTGATGCGCTCGGTGGCAGTCATCGAAGCGCGAACCGTAGCATCAATCGAGGCCGAGGACGGCGAGCATGTCGTAGCGACCGGGCGGCTTGCCCACGACCCACGCGGCCGCCCGCAGCGCGCCGGCTGCGAAGATGTGGCGGGACGACGCGCGGTGGCTGATCTCGATGCGCTCGGCCGGTCCGAAGAAGTATGCCGTGTGCTCGCCGACCACGTCGCCGCCGCGGACCGTCGAGACGCCGATCTCGCCGCGCGGCCGGGCACCCAGGTCGCCGTCGCGGGTGTGGCGCTTGACCTGGTCGTAGTCGGAGCCGTGGCCCGCCGCGATCTCGCGCGCGATCGTGAGCGCGGTGCCCGACGGCGCGTCGCGCTTGGCGCGGTGATGGGTCTCGACCACCTCCGCATCCCAGTCCGGCCCCAGCACGCGCGCCGCGGTGCGAGCCAGCCCACGCATCAGGTTGACCCCGAGCGAGAAGTTCGAGGCCACGACGATCGGCGCCACCTGGGCGAGCGCGGCGACCGCCGCCTCGTCGTCGGGCCCCAGGCCCGTGGTGCCGATCACCGCCGGCCGCCGCCGGGCCGCCGCCGCGAGCGCCGCCGAGCGGGTCGCCGCCGGAGACGTGAAGTCGATGTAGACGTCGCACGCGTCGAGGCCCGCCGCGAGATCCTCGGTGGCGATCACGCCGCCGATCGGAGCGCCCAGCCCCGGCGCACCCGGGCGATCCACCGCGGCGGAGATCACCACGTCGCCGCGGCTCGCCGCCGTGTCGATCACGGCCCGGCCCATCCGTCCCGACGGGCCGAGCACGCAGACGCGCGCGGTCACGAAAGGCCCATGCGGTGCAGCTCGGCGCGCAGCTGCTCGATCAGCCCGGCGCTCGCCGCGACCAGCGGCAGCCGGACCTCGGCCGAGCACCGACCGAGCACCTGGAGCGCCGCCTTGACCGGCGCCGGGCTCGGCTCGGCGAACAGCATCTGGCTCAGCACTCGCAGCTCGAAGTGGCGCTGCTTCGCGCGCGCCCAGTCGCCGTCGCGAACCGCGTCCCACATGTCGCTCATCGCGCGCGGCGCGACGTTCGAGACCACCGAGATCACGCCGCGCGCGCCCACCGCGTAGAGCGGGAACGAGGTGCCGTCGTCGCCCGAGAGCACGGTGAGCCGATCGCCGACCTTGGCCAGCAGCTCGCTGCCGCGCACCAGGTTGCCCGTCGCATCCTTGATCCCGATGATGTTCGGGAAGTCGGCGAGCCGGACCACGGTGTCGGTGAGCAGGTCGCAGCCCGTGCGCGTCGGCACGTTGTAGAGGAGGATCGGCAGCTTGGTCGACTTCGCGACCGCCTCGAAGTGGCGGAACAGCCCCTCCTGGCTCGGCCGATTGTAGTACGGCGTGACGTGCAGCAACGCGTCCGCGCCCGCGTCCTCGGACGCCTTGGTCAGCACGAGCGCCTCGGCCGTCGCGTTGCCACCCGCGCCGGCGACCACCGGCACGCGGCCACGCGCCGCCTTGACGGTGGCGGAGATCACGGCCACGTGCTCGTCGACGTCGAGCGTCGCCGATTCGCCGGTCGTGCCGACGGACACGATGCCGTCGACGCCTTGTTCGATCTGCCAATCGACCAGCTTGGCGAGCCCGTCGTAGTCGACCTTGCCGTCGCGGAACGGCGTGACCAGCGCGGTGAGACAACCCTCGATCGATGCGAGCTTCGCCATGGCGTCCTCTCTTGGACCTCTTCTATCCAACGTTTGTGGCAGGTTTGCAATTCCTCGCCCAGCCGCTACGCGGCTGGGGGCGGACGCGCAGCGTTCGCCGGCCACGCTTCGCGTGGCCCGAGAAATCGACGCCGGAGGTGGCGGCCGCGGCCACGCGACGCGTGGCTCGTGGAATCGCCACCGGAGGCGGTGCATTCCTCGCCCAGCCCCACGCGCTGGGTCCGTCGCGAGCCATCTGTCTCGCGTTCAGCAAATCTCCCTCGCGGGAGCCCCGCGAAACCTCTCCTCCTTCCCCCCATCACGCCCCCGCCTACGACGCAACGCTTGACCTCCCCTCCTCAGATCGCTCAGATCCCGCCACCATGCGCTACGAGATCCTCGTCGGAGCCATCCTGATCTCCACCGGCTGCGCAGCCGACGACATCACCGACGAGCCCGTGACGCTCGCGTTTGTCAGCCCGACGCCCGGCGAGGCCTTCTCGCGCGACCAGCTCGGCGCGCTCGGCGCCCTCGTCGCCAAGGTCGACGTGAACGTCGCGATCGCCGGCGCGCCCGCGCGCGTCGGCCTGGAGGTCGGCTCGCTCGCCCAGCCAGATCTCGACGCCGTCGGCGCCGGCATCGCCGAGCTCCCCGCTGCCGGAACCGTCGCGCTGATCGCCACCGCCTATGACGCCGCCGATCTCCCGGTCGCCACCACCACGGTCGAGGTCGAGGTCACAGATCCCAGCGTTGCCGACTGCCACGGCTGGCTCGATCTGTACGGCATCTCGTACACCCAGGGCCCCACCCGCAGCGGCGTCGCCGATCCCGTCACCGCCGAGGTGCCGATCAACGGGCTCGTCTATCGCGCCGTCGGCGCCAACAACCCGCGCTCCACGCTGTTCGCCGACTGCAAGCTCATCCTGTCGCTCGCCCAGGCCGCGCCCATCATGCGCGCGCGCGGCGTCGTCGAGGTGACCGACTACGGCGTCTACAACTACCGCTGCATCGGCAGCGGAACCCCGCCCAACTGCCCCAGCGGCCTCTCGCAGCACGCGCACGCCACCGCGATCGACATCGCCGGCGTGACCCACACCAATGACGAGTACTTCTCGGTCAACGACGACTGGGTGATCGATCCCGACTCCGAGAAGACCTGCGCGGCCGCCACCGAGCCCGGCAAGGACCAGTATCTCCACGAGATGATCTGCGCGCTCAAGTCGGCGAAGGTGTGGAACATCGTTCTCACGCCCAACTACAATGCCGATCATCGCAATCACTTCCACGTCGACCTGACGCCCGGCTCCAACTTCATCGAGCGGCTGGCCGAGCGCCCCCACTATCACTGATCGCACTCGCGATCAGGATTCGTGGTCCGGCCCCGGCGGCAGGTTGACCAGGTCCTCCGGGAATCGGCTCGCCACGAACGACAGGATGTCGCGGATCGAGAGCATGCCGATCGCGCGGCCGCGCTCGTCGACGATCGGCAGGTGCCGGCGCCGCCCCTGGACCAGCCGACGCATCGCCTCTGCCAGCGAGTCGTTCTGCCGGACCACCATCGGGTACGGCGTCATCACGTCGCCCACCACGACGTGCGACCACAGCACGTCTTCGTGATCGATCCGGTGGAGCAGGTCGCGCTCGGTGAAGATGCCCACCAGCGCGCCGCCATCCTCGACCACCACCGCGCCGCGGCCGTGGGCATTCATCTCGGCGACGACCTTCCACATCGCCGCATCGACCTCGACCCGCGCGTGCGGCCGCGTCGCCAGGTCGCCCACCGTGGTCAGCGCCAGCATGCGCATCCCCGCCGAGCTCTCGGTCGCCGCGGCCGTCACTGGCTACCTCCCAGGTCGATCATCGCGGCGATGTCGTCGCGCGCACGCGGAGCTGCGTCGATCTCGTCGAACAACTCGCCCAGGTGCCGCATGACATCCCAGATCGTGAGCACGCCCAGCACGCCGCCGCGCTCGTCGACGATCGGCACGTTGCGAAAGCCCTCGATCGCCATCCAGTTGACCGCGAACACCACGCCATCGCGCGGGCGCAGCGTGCGCGGCCTCGGTGTCATCACCTCGCCCAGCGCGAGCGCGTGTGGGTCACCACGCACCACCGCCACGCGCGACAGGAAGTCGCGACTCGTGAAGATGCCCGCGAGCGCCCCGCCCCGCATCACCAGCACACAATCGTGCGCCTCGCGACTCATCAGCTCGAAGGCCCGGAATACGCGATCGGTCTCGACCAACCTCGGCACTACCTTCGACCATCCGATCTGCTCGATCGTCCGCTGTAGTCGACGCATGCTCCCTCCTGTTCCGGCCCGATCGACGTTAGCCCAGAACCTCGACGGCTCCGCCGAAAATCCCACCCCGCCCCGCCGCAGCGCGAGGCCACCCTGACGCTCTCGGCACACTCCATCCGGACGCTCGCCACGCCGCGCTACGATGCAGGGGATGAGCGGCGCGGCTCGAAGCCACTGAGTCGGCGATCCAGGAAGGGATCCCGCTTGCTACAAAGATGACAAGCTCATGAAGTCCCTTCGTGCCATTCGTTGCAATGTGGAGACATTCTGATGGGTGCATTCAATGTCGTAGTGAACGTACCCGCAACCTGCCCTCGATGCAGCACCAGGTCGCAAACTGGGGTACAGTTCAAATACGGCTCGACCTGGCAATATCAATATTTGATCGGCGAGACGCTACGCTGGGGCGGGAATGATATCGGAAGGCAAGGAACACCTAGCATCGTTGCTGATGGCGAAGCCGACTCCGATTGTCCTGTTTGTGGCTATGAAGGGACCTGGCCATTCTATGTATTCATCGATAACGACCGCATCGTCGGTGTTTCCGAGGCGGACGGAACATTCGATTTTGGCAGCACCGAGGACACCTATCTCGAGCGCGACATCCCGGAGTCCTCGCCCCCGGGCACCAGGAGCCTGTAGAGGCAACGCCAGCTCTCGCGTGCAGCGCGCTCTCCCGGTAGCATTCCGAAGTGCGCGAACCTTCCGCAACGACTGCGATGGCGGTGGAGCTACTGCGGTGGTGGGCTGACCCACGCAGGTCTCGGTGCCCTGTTCCGCTTTCGCGAGACTTCATCTTCGACGATCGCGGACTACACTACAACCGAGAGGAGCTCATCGGCCACGCGAGCGGATTCGGAGGACTCGGAGATCTCGAGTTGCTCTACGCTGGCGCCGCCGAAGACGCCTGCGCCGCCATCTTCTTCGAAGCACGAGATCTGGTCACGAACCTACCAATACGCGAGGCGTGGCTCGTGCGCCTGCATGACGGCGAGATCGTCAGCGTCGTGACAGCCGGATCCGATCTAATAGACCCCAGCTTCAACACGATGACGTTCTCGTACTGACAGCTCGCGCGACTACTCGTACGCCAGCGCGATCACCACGTGATACGCACCGAGCACGACGAGCAGGACCGACGTCGAGACGTGCACGACGAACCAGACGGTGTACAGCCAGCGGATGTGGCGCTTCACAACGGGGCGGCTGAGCAGGCCGAGCGAGGCGGTGCCGAGGTAGACCAGCGAGAGCAGGAACAGATAGCCGTAGGCGAAGCGCGTCGCGTGGAGATACAGCACGAGCGGCGCGAGCGCGCCGGCGACCTTGTGTTGGTACAGGGCGCGCGCATGGTCCGCGGGGTGGCGGAGCGAGATCGACCACTGGAAGCCCAAGTAGCCGGCGACGAGCAGGCCGGAGAGGACCTTGTATGTGTCGATCGACTGGAGGCGGGCGAGCCAGGACAGCTCGAGGCCGAAGATGCCCTGGATCAGGTACGCCGCGAGGACCACGCAGCCGAGAGTGAGGATGCCGCGCTCGCTGCGGCCGACCGCGGACATCTAGCGCTTCTCGGACTGCGAGCCGCCGAGGATGATCTCGAAGTCCTCGGTGCGCTCGGCAGGGCGAGGCGCGGTGGCGAGATCGACGAGCTTGCCGTTGTACTCGAGCTGGACCCCGTCGGGGTTGCCGAGCTTGACGCGCAGCGGAGGCTTGGACGTCAGCGACGACGTGCCGCCGCTGGGGATCCGCGCGACGAGCAGGCGGGTGCCCTCGTGATCGACGGTCACGCGCGTGGTGCGGCTGCTGCGGATCACCAGGGTCGCAAAGCCAGCGGGCGCGCCGGCACTGCCGGAAGACCGAGAGCCGGCGTCGAAGCTCGCGGCGCTGGCCGAGCCGAGGACCGGCGAACCCGACGAGCCCGACGAGCCCGATAGCCCCGACGAGTCCGACGGACCGGAAGAGCCAGAGCTGCCCGCACCGGAACCTGCGAGCGCGGAACCGCCGGCACCGGAGCCGCCGACGCCGGCGCTACCGTCATCGGCGCTGCTGGCAGCGGAGCCGCCGACGCTCGAGCTGCCACCGCTGGCCCGGACGGCGCCGTCCGACGACGCGGCTCCACCCGCCGCCTCCTCTGCCGCGAGCGACTCGGCGACGCGGGGATCGATCAGCGCCCGCATCGTGTCCGACGAGGTCCGGCGCGCGAGCTCGCGCATGAACGCCTCCTCGCTGGGCAAATAGAAGCCGTTTCGTGGCCACCGCTCGCCAATCTCGGGCTGCTTGGGGAACGTCTCGACCTTCTTCAAGTACGACGCGTACGCGCCGCGGATGCTGCTGCGCAGCGCGCCGACCATCTGCACGGCGCGCTCCACGGACACGAGCTCCTCGGGATACATCCACGTGGTGGCGCCCATGAGGTCGTGGAGCTTCCAGTCGGTCTTGGGGCTCTCGGCGTGCTCGTTGTGGCAGGTGACGCACGCCTCGACGATGGCGCGGTCCGAGAACATGGCGGTGTGGAGCTTGGTGGCGGGTTCGTAGAAGAACTGCGGCGCGCCGGTCTGCTCGAGCTCGGCGAAGCGCTCGGATTGCTGGCCGGTGAACTGGTTGGCGGCGTTGATCGGGTAGCGCGAGCCGAGGAACAGGCTGAGGCGCAGACCGGTGCGCTCGAGGTGCTTGGAAGTCTCGCGCAGGAACAGCGCGGGCAGCGGGCCGGCGTGGACGTGGTCGTCGCGCCAGGTCTCGTCGAACGCGAGCCCGACGAGCTTGCCGCGGTCCACGATCTCCTGGGTCCACAGCGCGCGGGCGGCGTCGTTCTCGGCCTCGAGGATCGAGAACACGGATTGGATCGGAACGACCCCGCGATCGACGGTCTGCGCGGCGAGCGGCGGAGGTGCGCTGACGAACAGATAGATGCTGAGCGCGACGGTGGCGCCGGCGACGACGGTGAACGTGCGCCACGCGGGCGGACGGACGCGATCGTGCTTGGAGCTCTTGCGCTTGCGAGGCGCCTCGCGCTCGGCCGGCGCGGCCTTGGCGGGCGCGACGGGTGCCTCGGCAGACGAGATGCGGAAGGTCTCGCTCATCGGCTCTTCTCCTCGGGCTGGGTGGCGCGACGGATGGGCGGCGGATACGGCGACGCGCCGCCTGCGAAGTAGGCGCGGATCTGCTCGGCGGGGATGGCGTCCTCGACCCGGTGCGGCGACTTCATGCCGTGGTTGCCGTGGAAGTCATGGCAACCGAGGCAGCTGTCCCAGCGCTCGGTGGCGACGAGCTCGCGATGCGGCACGTCGAGTGGGTCCTGCTTCATCACCAGGTCGCCGTGGCAGTGGCGGCAGTACGTGATGTCGGCCCGGGTCACGCGCTTGCCGCGGTGCTCGAGGTGGCAGGAGCTGCACTGCTCGGGATGGATCAGCTCGCGCACCTCGGCGAACCGCGGCTCGAGGAACCGGAACACGGGGTGCCGATCGTCGGGACGCTCGTGGCACGAGAGGCACTGCTCGTTGGACACCTTGCGATAGCCGATGTCGACCTCGCTGGCGGACAGGCCGACCCAGCTGCGCGCCGCGTTCTGGAACTGCTGCCGCACCGTGCCGGGTGCACGGCGATGACACGACTCGCACGCCACGTCGCCGTGCTGGGTGTTCATCGGTCCTGCGGCATGGAGATGTTCGTGACCATCGGCATCGAGCCACAGCACCACGGCGACACTCACCAGGAGGCCGGACGCGATGCCGATCCGTCGTCGGCGTCCCACCTTCATCGAGACTCCTCACGTTCGACTAACGCCACCACACTATCATCAACGCGCTCGGGTCCATAATAAATCTCGACTCGGCGCCCGGAATCGATGTGTTTCGACATCTCTATCTATGCATGTGTGCGTGGTGAAACCGCCTCCTCCGTACTCCATCCCATGGAATTGCGTGTCCGAACATACGTAGTCGAGATCCAGAGTTGCTCAGCCGGCGGCCGCGGCCGAGGTGGGCGCGAGGATCGCGGTGAGATCGGCCAGGGTGGCCTCGACGCGGCCGGTGTCGGTGGGGGCGACCGCGAGGTTGACGAGCATGAGGCGGTCGCTCTCGACGTTGAACGTCCACACCGAGACGCGCGCGCCGTGCTCGTCGACGACCTCGATCGCGCTGGGCGACGCCATGGGCAGGAACTGCGCGGCGCGGTTCGCGGACTCGATCAGCAGCGCGGCGTACGCGGCGAGCGCGAGGCCATCATCGCCGTTGCTGGCGAGCGGGAACCCGAGGGTATCGGCGACCGCGATCGACCGGGTGTCGTCGTCGGCGAACCGATCGATCACGGTGGACAGCGACTCGCCGATCGAGCCGCCGGTGGGTGTGCCCGGCGAGGTGCTGGCGCGTGGCGGGCGGCGCCGCGAGGTGCCGAGCGCACCTACCTTGGCCTCGCGAAGCGCCTCCTCGAGCCGCGCGACCTCGCTCTTCAGGAACTCGGACTCGGTCGCGGTCGTGCGCAGCCGGACGTAGTCGGCGCGCAGCCCCTCGGCGTCGTTGACCCGGCCCTTGAGCTGCTCGTTCTCGGTCGAGAGGTCGCGCACGGCCTGGACGCGCTCGGCGAGCTGGCGCTCGGCGTCGCGCAGCCGTGACTCGAGCTGGCGGAGCTCGCGGGTGGCCGCGGCGGCCTCGCCCCGCGCGCGCTCGAGATCGCCAGACAGCTGACCCGCCTTGGCCTCGGCGGTCTGGAGCTGTGCCGAGGCGGCATCGGCGGCGGCCTGGCCGCGCTGGAGCTGCGCGAGCTCGCCACGCGCGCGCTCGAGCTCGCCGGACACCTGGGTGACCTTGGCCTCGGCAGCCTCGGAGCGCTGGCGCAGCGTGGTGACCTCGCGGCTCGCAGCCTCGGCAGCCTCGGCGCGCGCGCGCAGCGTGGTGACCTCGCGGCTCGCGGCATCAGCGGCCTCGGCGCGCGCGCGCAGCGCCGCCACTTCGCGGCTCGCAGCCTCGGCGGCCTCCGCACGTTGGCGCAGCGCTGCAACTTCGCGGCTCGCAGCCTCGGCGGCCTCCGCGCGCGCGCGCAGCACCGCCACTTCGCGGCTCGCAGCCTCGGCTGCCTCCGCGCGCGCGCGCAGCGCCGCGATCTCCCGGCCGGCCGCATCGGCCCGCTGGCGCAGGGTCGAGAGCTCGCGGTTCGTGGCCTCGGTTGCCTGGGCCTGGGTGGCCTGGTCACCGGGCGCCTCGGCGGAGCGCCGCGCCGCGGCCTCGGCGGTGGCGAGCGCGCGGCGGAGCTGGTCGAGCTCCTGGCCACGCGTCTGATCCGCGGCGCGCAACCGCGCGGCATCGGATACCGCGGCGTCGCGCTGCTGGACGACCTCGCGCTGCGAGCCCTCGGCGAGCTCGACGCGCTGCTGGAGCGCGGACAGATCGGACTGCGAACCGGCCGTTCGACCGCGCAGCCGGAGCGCCGCGGTCGCCGCGCCGGCGGCGAAGAACAGCGCTGCGCCTGCGAGGCTCGCAACGCACAGCAGTTGCATCGCCGTCATCAAGGACCTCCCATGATCTGGATATCGACGCGTCGATCGCGCCACAGCTCGCCGCCGCCGGTCGCCCGGCCCTCGCCGACGTAGCGCACGCGGATCCGCGCGCGCGGCACGCCGAGCCGTCGCAGCTGGTTGCTGACGACGATCGCGCGCCGCTTGCTGAGCGAGAGATTGAACGGCTCGGCGCCGCGCTCGTCGGCGTGCCCCTCGAGCATGACGATCGCGCGCGCGCCGGCCTCCTCGGCGACGCGTGCGATGATCTCGTGCGCGGCCTGATCGAGCGCGGTGCTCCGGGTCGCAAAGTACACGCGCTCGTCGACCGAGGCCGCCGGTTTCGACGCGCGCGGCGCACCGCGACCGGACGTCGGCGGCTCGGTGGTGGCCGCGGTGCCACGCGTCGAGCTGGCGATCGATGGCGCCGCGGGCGGATCATCGGTGCCCCCCGGGCGGCGCGAGCCGGTCGTGGCGATCGACGGCGCCGCGGGCCGATCATCGGCGCCCGCCGGGCGCTGCGAGCCAGCCGCAGCGATCGACGGCGCCGCGGGTGGATCACCAGCGCCCGCCGGGCGCTGCGAGCCAGCCGCAGCGATCGACGGCGCCGCGGGCGGATCATCGGCGCCCGCCGGGCGCTGCGAGCCAGCGGCGGCGATCGACGGCACAGGTGGATCACCGCCGGCCGTGGACCCACGCGCGTCCGCCGAGGTCGCGCCCCCTGCCGTCCGATCGGCCACGTCGCTCGCCTGGCCGGGCGCCTCGCCGCCGCTCCCCTCCCCTCCGCCGCGACCCTCGACGTCGACATCGACCTTCGCCGAGCCGGCTGGCTCGGCGGTCGCAGCGATCGTGGCGCCACTGGTCGCGGCCGGCGCGTCGCCCTCGAGCGCCTTCGGGCCGAGGGCCGCGTTGATCCACACCAGATCGAGCGCGCCGAGGCCGACTCCCGCGACCACGATCGCCCGCAGTGCCATGATCGATGCCATGACGTCCTACCAGCTGCTCGCTAGACGATCCGCGCGAGCTCTCCGGACACTCGCTTGACCTCGAGGAAGATCAACCCGAGCTTCGCCTCGCGGGTCACCAGCAGCACCAGCGCGGCCTCGGAGTTGATCGCCTGGAGCACGATGTAACCCTTCGGCGAGCGCGCGTAGATCTGCTCCATGTTCGAGCCCATCAGGTCGGCCGAGATCCGCTCGCCGACGCCGAGCAGCGACGCCGCCATACCGGCGATCAACTCCTCGTCGACATCGGACGGCAACAACGACGCGACGACGAAGCCCTCCATGTTGACGACCACCGCGCCGACGACCTCCGGCGTGCTGGTGCGCAGCACGCGCAGCGCATCCTGGATCTTGCTTCCACGACTTACTTGTGTCGCCGCCATTGAAATAGCCTTTCTCTGTTACAGGTCAGGAGCGTGGCAATCAGAACAAACCAACAAAGAGTCAGAGCAGGAATCAGAGCGCGTGCCCCCCACTACTCCGACTTCGTACGCGAAGCGGCCCACGGCCACTCGGGCGTAGGCGCATCCTTGCGAGCCGACGAGTAGCCGCCGAACACGCCGCGCGACGACGACTCGTTCCCCGCGTCGCGCTCGGGCTCGCGCGCGTCGCGTGCGTCGCGTGCGTCGCGCGCGTCAGGCCCCGGCGCGGGCGCGGGCTCGGGGCGCGCCGGCTCGAGCCAGCGATACTCCGGGCGCCGCCCGGGAGCCGAGCCGAGCGCGGTGTCCTCTGCGCCGGGACTGGCGCCGGGACCGGCACCAGTGGCGGGCGCCGGCTCGGGGCTCAGCGCCTCGAGCGGCGGGCGATCGAACACCCGCGAGGGCCCGAACGCTGACGGCCGGGCGCCGAACAGACTCTGCACCGACGTCCTCGGATCGTCGAACGCCGAGGCGCGCGCCGAGGGCTCGGAGAACACCGCGGTGAGCGACTTGGATAGCGGCCGCATCGACGACGAGCCGCGCGCCCCGGCGAGCAACGCACCGGTGGGCGGCTGGATCGGCTCGGGCGTCTCGTCCACCACCGACGACTCGATCACGACGTCGACCGAATCGAGCGCCTCCTCGCGCGTGCTGCTGGCGCTCGCGGTGGGCCGCGAGATCGGAGGCCGGGTGACGTCGTCCTCGCGCGTCCCGCCCGCCGCGCGCAGGTGTCGCGGCACGTCGGGCGCGTCGAACAGGCCACACACGAACGCCGCGACGTCGTGCTGGCCGTACGCACCGAGGTGGCCATCGAGGCACGGCGACAGCTCGGCGAGCACCTCGCTGATCGACTGGTAGCGCGCGTCCGGATCGGGCTGCATCGCGCGCAGGATGATCTGCTCGATCACCGGATCGACCGGCGAGAAGTAGCTCGGCGGGCGCGGCGTCTGCTCCACGATCTTCATGAGCAGCGCCTCGTCGGTATCGGCGATGAACGGCAGCCGGCCGGCGAACAGCAGGTACAGCATGACGCCGAGCGCGTAGACGTCGGTCCGCCGATCCGTGGCGAGCGACTTGATCCGCTCGGGGGCCATGTACGGGTACTTGCCCTTGAGCCGGTCGGCGCGGTTGCCGCGCGCCGCCGAGTGCGCGACGCCGAAATCGAGGATCTTGGTGACCCCGGTGAACGACACCATCACGTTGCTGGGGCTGAGATCGCAGTGGATCACGCCCTGCTCGTGCGCGCACTCGAGGCCGCGGCAGCATTCCCACGCGACGCGCAGCGCGAACCACGCCGGGATCGCCACGTCGCGCGCCCGAGCCGCCTTCATGATGTGCGACAGCGGCCGCCCGACGACGTGCTCCATCGCGAGCAGGTAGATCCCGTCGTGCTCGGAGAAGTCGAAGACCTCGATCAGGTTCGGGTGGCTCAGCGTGGCGCAGATCCGCGCCTCGTGCGCGAGCATCTCGACGAACAGTGGATCGCTGGCGAGCTCCGGCAGCAGCGTCTTCAGCACGACGGTCTTGGTGAAGCCACCAAAACCGCTCGAGGTTCCCAACCACACCTCTCCCATCCCGCCCCGCCCGAGCCGGCTGGTCAGCCGGTATTTGCCTATGGTGTCGCCAACTTCCATGGACGGATCGGAGCTCCGGGGGCTACATCAAGACTTCGACGCCGCAGCTCTCGTGCCCGAGCCCTCCAATGCAGGTCATCTCCTTGGCCTTGGTCGGCTTACCTACCACAGCCTGGACGACGCCGGCGACCAACCCCGCCTCGAACTGACACAGCGTGCGACCGACCGGGGCCATGCCCGAGCAGGTCACGCACTCGTACACGTCGACGTAGATCCGCGAGCTGGTCAGCACCGGGACCTGGATGATGCCGAGCGAGATCGCGCTGCACAGCTCGAGGAAGTCCTCGAGCTTGGTGATGCCGAGGTTCTGGCCGAGCTTCTTGCCGGCGACGTACGCGGTCGCCCCCGCGCCGCGACCGATGATGTCCTCGAGCGCGACGAGGCGGAGCAGGCGATACAGCGCGACGCCCGCGCGATCGCCGAGCTTGGGACGCAGCACCGAAAGAGCGTTGGAGATCTCGATCCTCTTCCCCCCACCACTGTCGTCGGCCGCGGCCACGATGTGATCTTTCATCACAAACGACGATATCGATCTCGCTCCAACTTCGGAAGAACAAACTCTCGATTACGGAGCGCGAACTCTGTTTATTGGACTGACGGTGTCGGCACCCAGCGACCACATCGTGCGCTCGCAGAGCACGTCGACGACACGCTCAAAAACGCACTGTTCGCATCCCTCGTTCGCGGACCGCAACGCGGATTACACGCGCGCGGGCACTTGACTCGAGGATCGCCACGCGCGTTACAGCCTGGCGTGCGGTGGAGCACGCGCGCCGACGACGATGTGCCAACGCGCACGAGCGCGCGCGCACTCGGCCGGCAGGGGGAGCGCGCACGAACAACCACGGATTCTCTGCGCGCGAAATTACATATTCAGCGCGCGATCATCGAGTATGCGCGGCACGCACACCCACTAGATCCGCGACGCGAGCAGCGCGGTGCCGTTGCGCAGCGGCAGCTCGATCGCGAACCGCGCGCCGCCACCCGGTGCCTCGGACACGGCGATCCGCCCGCCGTGATCCGAGACGATGCGGTGGACGATCGCGAGGCCGAGCCCGGTGCCGCCCTTCGCGTGCTTGGTCGTGAAGTACGGCGCGAACACCTTGTCCTTGAGATCGGGCGGCACCCCGGGGCCGTTGTCCTCGACGACGAGCATCGCGCGATCGCCGGCCTCGCCGAGCCGGGTCGACACGGTGATCCGGCCGCTGCCAGCGGCGCGCTGGCCGATCGCGTCGCGCGCGTTCTCGACCAGGTTGAGCACGACCTGGCTGACCTGTCCCTTGTCGGCGTCGAGCATCGGCAGCGGGTCCGACAGCCGGGTCTCGACGAGGACCACGCTCTCCGGCCCCTGGTACAGCGACACCGACGACCGGATCACCTCGTTGAGATCGATCCGCGCGAACTCGGGCTTGGGCATCCGCGCGAAGTCCGAGAACTCGGCGACGATCCGCTTGAGCCGATCCGCCTCCTGCAGCACGGTCGACGTCGACTCCTCGAGGATCTCGTCGAACGACGGGTGCTGCTTGCGCCAGGTCTTGCGCAGGGTGTCCATCGCCATCTGGATCGGCGTCAGCGGGTTCTTGATCTCGTGGGCGAGCCGGCGCGCGATCTCCTGCCACGCCGCGATCCGCTCGGCGATCACCAGGCGCTCCTTCGACGTGCGCAGGTCCTCCATCATGAAGTTGAACGCGCTCGCGACCGCGCCGACCTCGTCGCTGCTGCGCACCGGCACCCGGTGATCGAGGTCGCCGCGCGACGCCGCGAGCGAGCCCTCGACGAGCGCATCGAGATCGCGCGCGGTGCGCCGCGCGACCAACAGGCCGATCAGCACGACCGCGCCGAGCGCCGCGATCGCGAGGCCGGCGGACGTGTAGGTGAGCTTGCGCAACACGCTATCGAGGTCGCCGTCGGACACCGCGAGCTCGACGAACGCGATCGGCGCGCCATCGGGCCCGAGCAGCGGCATGCGGATCGGCTCGACCGCGAGGCTCGCCCAGTCCTTGGTCTGCGGCGCGACCAGCACCTCGCCGTTCGGCGCGACGATCCGGGCATCCGAGCGCCCGCCGAGCCGCACCGCGCCGAGGAAATCGTCGGTGACCCGGCGCCCGGCCCACAGCGCGACGGTGTACCCGCCGCCGCGCGACACCTGGGCGGCCTCGACCGCGAGCACGGTCTCGACGCTCGCGTTGCCCATGATCTTCTCGCGCACGAAGTACGCCGCGCCGTGAGTGGACACCGCGCGCTGGCGGACCTGAGGGTGGGGCTCGCCGAGCATCGCGCGGTAGTGCGGCGCGATCAGCACCGCGTCGTCGGGCCCGGTGACGGTCAGGATGTGCAGCGACAGCCCCTGGAGCACGGTCAGGCCCTGCTCGCGCAGCTGGCGCAGCATCATGCTGCCGAGGTTGTTCTTGGCGAGCGCGTGGAGCAGCCCGCCGATGACCGGGCTCTGGGGGTTCGCGAGCGACTCGACCGCCTCGGTCATGCGCTGCGTGGTGCGCTGGATCTCGCGGTCCATCGACGCCTGGACGTTGCGGCGCAGATCCTCGTACTCCGAGCGCGCGCTATCGGCGATCACCTGGCGGGTGACCACCGCGGCGACCGAGATCGGGACGAGCGCGGCGAGCGCCAGGGTGAGCGTGAACCGGCCGCGCAGCTTCACGGTTTCCTCGCCGGCCTCGCGCCAGGCTTGCCGAGCACCGGCTCGCCGAACAGGAACACGTCGCCGAAGCTCGGCCGGCCGGTGGCGTCGAGCCGCAGCCCGCGGACATCGGTCCGGTGCCACAGCCGCAGCGCGCGGAACATCAGCGGCAGGATCGGCTTCTTCTGATCGAACAGGCGGTGCGCGGCCGCGGGCGCCAGCGTGCCGGCGGCGATCGCCTGGGCGGTCGCGCCCTCGCCGCCGGCGGCGAACGCGGCGCTCCACCACAGCGGCGCGCTGCGCACCGGCATCGCGAGCTGGCCGATCCACAGATCGCACGCGCCGCGCGCCACGCGATCGCGCAGCTCGCCGATCGAGACCGGCTTGATCGTCGCGGCGAGATCGAGCTTGTCGAGCGCGTGCACGACGCGCTCGGCGATCTGGACGTCGTCGGGGCGGGTCGCCTCGACCAGGATCTCGAGCCGCAGCTGGGGCAGCCGCGACGGGGCGAGCGCCTTGACCCGCCGGGCCGCGTCGGCGAGCGCGAGCCGCGCCGCGGACAGATCGCCGAACCGCGCGACCGGCGACAGCCCGGCGCCGCCGGCCTCGACCGGCACCGGCTCGCGGGTCGGCGAGACGCGCTCGCCCGAGCTGACCGAGCGCAGCGGATCGCGCGCGAGCGCGAGATCGAGCGCGGCGCGGAACGCCGGGTCCGCGGTGACCTCGGCGTGTGCGGCGCCGAATCCGACGAACACAAGCAGCGCCGCCGGGCCCTCGACGTCATCGGCGCGGTACTTCGGGCGCGAGCTGGCGAACGCACCGACGCCGCGCGCCGAGAGCTGCGCCAGCCCGGTCTCGAACCGGCGCGCCTCGCCATCGGTGGTATCGAACCAGCGCAGCACCAGGTGATCGAGGTACGGCCGGCCGGCGAAGTGGTCCTCGAACGCGCGCAGCACCAGCTGCTTGCCGCGCGCGTCGATCGACTCGATCAGGAACGCGCCGGTGCCGACGAACGAGCGCTCGCCGGGCGGCTTGCCGCCCTTGGTCACCGCGGCCTGCGGCAGCGCGAGCAGGCTCGCGAGCTCCGCGACCGGCGCGCGCAGGGTCAGCTCGACGGTGTCGCCGACCGCGCGCACCGACGCCACCGCCGCGAGTGGCCACCGCGCTGGTCCGGTGCGCAGCCGCTCGAGCGACGCCGCGACGTCCTGCGCGGTGAGCGGCGTGCCGTCGTGGAACCGGACGGCCCGGCGGATCGCGATCGTCGCGGTGGTCCGCGCGGCGTCGAGCTCGGGCAGCGCGGCGGCGAGCTGCGGCCACACCACGCCGGCCGGATCGACCCGGTACAGCGTGTCGAACACCAGGTCGGCGATGGTCTGCTCGGCGTGGGTCTGCGCGGCCTGCGGATCGAACGTGCCCGGCGCGCCGAGCAGCGTCGCCTCGAGCGCGCTGCCGTACTTGGGGCGCGACTCGGCGCGCGCCGCGCCGGCCGATCCGGCGAGCGCCACGCCGACCGTTTTCGCGATCGCCCGCGCGCTCAATCTAGCCTCCATATATCCACGGGGGTCGCGCCGGCTAACCGCACCGCCGCGACGACCTCGGCGACCCCGTTGCCGTCGAGATCGAGGGTCGCGATCCCGGCGACGCCGCCCTGGAACGGCTTCTTGTAGCGCCCCTTGCGGTCGTCGCCGCCGAGCGAGATCACCTTGACGAAGTCCGGCTCGCCGGGCGCGCTGTTGTCCGACACGATCACCTCGGGCGTGCCGTCGCGATCGACATCGGCGAGCTCGAACACCGCGCCGACGTTCGCGTACTCGTACGTGCCGGCCGGCTGGCAGGCGCCCTCGCGCGCGGCGCAGCGCTGGACCTCGACCACGAGCTTGCCATCGAGGGAGACCTGGCCGCGCACCCGCAAGGGATAGCCCCGGGAGTCGACCAGGTCACCGCGGCAGCGCGCGTGGTACAGCGGCCCGCCGCCGGGCCCGGCGAAGTAGTTGCGGCGCGAGACCAGCGCGACGCGCTCGTTCGGGCATACGAGGAACCCGGAGCCGCCCGGCGTCGCGACCAGCGCGCGCTCGCTCCACGCGATCCGCAGCTCGCGGGTCCACGCGGAGACGCCGACCACCAGCTCCTTGCCCTCGACCACGGCGGTGCCGACCACGTCGCGCGGCGCGGGCACCGCCGGATCGACCACCGCGGCGACCCGCCCGAGCTCGGTGACGCGGTTGCCGCGCAGGCCGATCGCGACCACCTCGCGCGGCGTGACCGCGTACAGCTCGCCCTGGCCATCGCCGTCGAGGTCGGCGGCGGTCAGCGCAACCAGCGGCGCGCCGAGATCGAGCGAGCCGAGCTTGACCGGCTTCCACTTGACCACGACCGGCACCGGCGGCACGACGACCGGCGCGTGCGCCGCGGCGATCGCGTCCAGCCGCTCGCGCACCGACGCGGCGAGCCGGCCGAGGTACGCATCGTCCACGCGCGCCGAGCCGTGCGCGCGGGCCGGCGCCTCCGCGCTCAGGACCCCGAGCGCGCCGAGCAGCACGAGATCTCGGGACTTCAATCTTCCTCGAACGAGCTCTGCACGAGGTTCTGGTCGGTGACGTCGCCGGCCTTGGCCGCGACCTCGGTCGGCGCGGTGCCCTCGAGATAGATCTCGGTGATCGCGGTGCCCGGCGGCGCGTCCTCGGGGGCGAGCTTGCCGGCGTCATCGCCGGCCTTGGCGATCTTGGCCTCGACGATCCCGGCCGGCCGCACGAACGACTTCGCCGGCAGGTTCATCGACTTCGCCACGTCGACGAAGATCGGCGTCGCCGTGGTGCCGCCGGCCTCCTTGCCCATCGACCGGTTGTCGTCGTAGCCCACCCACACGCCGATCGCGTAGTCGGGCGTCATGCCGATGAACCAGGTGTCGCGCGCGTCGTTCGACGTGCCGGTCTTGCCGGCGACCGGGATCTTGAGCGCCTGCGCGAGGTGGCCGGAGCCCGAGGTCACCACCGAGCGCATCATGTCGGTCACGATGTACGCGGACTGCTCCGAGAGCACCCGCTCGCCGGCCACCGGGGCGGTCGCCTTGCCGTCGATCGCCTCGATGAACCGCGGCGGGACGGCCATGCCGCCGGCGCCGAGCGTGGCGATCGCGTTGGTCATCTCGAGCGGCGTGACCTCGCCCGAGCCGAGCGCGAGCGACATCTCGCGCGGCAGCTTGCTGTGGATGCCCATCCGGCGCGCCAGCTCGGCGACCGCGTCGGGCGTGACGTCGTGGGTCAGCTTGATCGCGATCGTGTTGATCGACTTCGCGAGCGCGGTGCGCAGCAGCAGCGGCCCGGCGAACTTCGAGTCGTAGTTCTTCGGCCGCCAGAGATCGTAGACCTCGGGCGCGTCGTTCATCCGCGTCCCAGCGGTGGCCTTCTTCGACTCGATCGCGGCCGCGTACACGAACGGCTTGAACGAGCTGCCCGGCTGGCGCTTGGCCATCGTGGCGCGGTTGAACCCGGCGACCTTCGACGCGTAGCCGCCGACCAGCGCGCGGACCTTGCGGGTCTTCAGCTCGATCACCACGACCGCGCCCTCGGGGCCCGGCGCGAACGCGACCCGCCGCTTGGCGTGCTTGCCCGCGGGAGCGCTCGCCGGCGCGGTGACCACCTCGAGCACGTCGCCGACCTTGAACCGCTCGCTCGGCTTCTTCGGCGCGGCGTCACCCTTGCCGTCCTTGGCCGGCTCCGGCGGGTTGAACCGCGCGTCCTCCTCGCCGTCCAGCGCGATCGCGGCCTTCCAGTTGCCGAGATCCACGACGATCTCGTGATCGCCGTCGTGCACCTCGGTCACCACCGCGTCGTAGATCTCGCGCGCCGACGGGCCCTTGCCGAGCTTGCTGGCGAGCCGCGCGACCTCCTTGTCGATCTGGTCCGGCTTGATCGAGCGGATCGGCCGGGCGGTCTTCTTGCGCTTGTCGACCGCGCGCAGCCCGACCTGGAGCGCCTGCTGCGCGTGGGCCTGGAGCGTCGGATCGAGCGACGTGCGCACCGCCGCGCCGAGCGTCTCGAGGTACTTCTCGCCCGCCTTGCACGTGGACTCGCCCGGCGCGCACTTGGTCGCGATCAGCTCGCGGCGCACCAGGTCGACCCACTCCGGGCCGCTGCCGAGCTCGGGGAACGGCTCCTTCACGATCTGGATCGGCGCGTCGATGAACTTCTGCGCCTCGGCGCGCGAGATCTTGTTCATGCCGACCAGCTGGTTCAGCACGTAGGTCTGGCGCTCCTTGGCGCGCGTCGGGTTCTTGCGCGGCGAGATGTTCTCCGGCGACTGCGGCAGGCCCGCGAGGATCGCGATCTCGCCGACCGAGAGCCGCGAGACGTCCTTGCCGAAGTAGAACCGCGATGCCTCCTGGATCCCGTACCGGCCGTGGCCGAAGTAGATCTGGTTCAGGTAGAGCATCATGATCTCTTCCTTGGTCAGCGCGTGCTCGAGCCGCCGCGCGATGATGATCTCCTGGATCTTGCGCTTGAACGTCTTCTCGGGGCTGAGCAGGAAGGTCTTCACGACCTGCTGCGTGATCGTGGACGCGCCCTGTTTTGCCTTGCGCTCGCGCAGGTTGGTGATGAACGCGCGGAACATGCCCCAGTAGTCGACCCCGCCGTGGTCCCAGAAGCTGTTGTCCTCGGCGGCGACGAACGCGTCGACCACCATCCGCGGGATCTTGTCGTACGGGACGACGGTGCGGCGCTCCTCGAACAGCTCGCCGATCCGGCGATCGTTGGCGTCGAGGATCGAGGTGACCTGCTTGGGGTGGTAGTCGCTGAGCTTCTTGTAGTCCGGCAGGTTCGGATCCCGGCCGTACATCCAGAACACGAACGCGACCGTGCCGACCAGGAGGATCAGCCCGGCGAACGCGCTGATCGCGAGCCACTTGACGACCGTGACCCAGCGCCGGCGCGGTGGTGGTGGCGCCGAGCGACCGGGCTTACCCGCCTTGGTGGGCTTGGTCGGCTTGGCCGCTGGAGTCGCCTGTCGAGTGGCCGGAGTCCACATCCTCATCGTCGACTGGGGGCCCGGGGGCATGGGCTGGGTTGGTGCAAGGCCAGGGCCGCGCGGGGGCCCCGAGACCCCGTGATTCTCCCCTGGTTGCGTCTGCTTTGCCACATTGCGGCGTGTCCCGGCTGCCACGCGGTCATCCGGCGAGCGCTCGCTCCAGGATGCCTGCGGCGCCCCGGATCTTGAGGGCGAACCAGCGGGCGCGCAACTCGCGGCGCACCGGGTCCTCGAGATCGCCGAGCGCGCCGATCGCGGCCCGCCGCCGCGCGGCGATCCGGCTCATCGCGAGCGCCACCGTGACCGAGAGATTGAAGCTCTCGGTGAACCCGAACATCGGCACCCCGAGCGCGCCATCACACGCCGCGATCGCGCGATCCGAGAGCCCGGCGTGCTCGTTGCCGAACGCGACCGCGATCGGATGGGTGACGTCGACGTCCTCGATCGTGTGGGACGCGCCGGGCAGCGTGGCATAGACCCGGAAGCCCCGCGCGCGCAGCGCCCCGATCGCGTCCTCGGCCTGCCGCCAGCGGTGCAGATCGATCCACTTGTGGGCGCCTCGCGTGACCCCACGCGCCGCGCTGAACCGGGCCTCGGGCTCGATCACGTGCAGCTCGCCGAGGCCGATCGCCTCGGTGGTGCGGATCGTCGCGGCGGCGTTGTGGGGATCGTAGGTATCCTCGACGAGCGTGACCACCGAGCGCAGGCGCGCGGCGAGCACGCCATCGATGCGTGCGATGCGCTCGGGGGTCAGCATCGGCTCGAGCACGGTGCACACCGCGTCCGCGCCGAACCGAGCGATCGCGCGGTTGATTGCGTCCGACACGCGGGGACGATACCGTGCCGTGGCAGTGATCGAGGGAGCACCTGGGCGTTTCGTCGGGGATCGCTACCACATCGTGCGCGAGCTCGGGCGCGGTGGCATGGGCGTGGTCTACCTCGGGCGCGACCTCCGGCTCGACATGGACGTCGCGATCAAGTTCCGGGGCGTCACCCACAGCGACGCGACGCTGTGGCTCAAGCGCGAGTTTCGCGCAGTCGCCTCGCTGCGCCACCCCAACCTGGTCGAGCTGTACGAGCTGGTCGCCCACGATCGCTCGTGTTACTTCCCGATGTAGTACCTGCCGGGCATCGACCGGCGGCGGTGGGTGGAGCGCACGCGGATCGGCGCCGCGCCCGAGGACGGGCGGCTCACCGATCAGACGACGCGCA
>JBQCJR010000469.1:0-6813 GCA_051952595.1 Kofleriaceae bacterium | reverse complement strand
GAGGGCCGGGTGCGCATCGATGGGCTGCTGCCCGGGCGCTACCGCGTGCTCGGCTTCGCCGAGGGGCTCCAGGCGCAGTCGCCCGTGGAGGTGCTCGCGGAGGTGGGGGCCGCGAACGAGGCCGTGCTGCGCCTCGTCGCGACCGCGTGGATCCGCGGCAAGGTCGTGAGCGATGGCAAGCCGGTGGCCGGCGCGCAGGTGGTCGCCGTGCGCAAGGCGCCGACGCAGCGCTCTCCCGCGGCGGTCAGCCAGGCCGACGGCTCGTTCGTGCTCGAGCGCGTGCCGGCCGGCGAGCTCGTGTTCACCGCCTCGCCGTACGAGGTCACCTCGCCGCCGCGGTTCGAGGCCGAGGCGGGCAAGCGCTACGACGACGTCGTGCTCGAGGTGCGCGCGCTCGGCGCGATCCGCGGCACCGTCACGCGGCTCGGCAAGCCGGCCGCAGGCGTCGAGGTGTGCTGCGTTCCGACGCTGTTCCCGCCGCGCGCGACCACCGACGGCGAGGGCCACTACGAGTTTCGCGGCGTGGTGCCCGGCCCGTACCAGCTCGGCGCGGGCTCCGACGAGCTCGGCGCGTTCTCGCTCGGCACCTCGTTCACGCTCGCGGCGGGCGAGCAGCGCGTCGTCGATCTCGAGCTCGACGTGGCGGGCCCGATCGCGGGCACCGTCGTCGACAAGGAGGGCAATCCGGTCCCGGGCGTGTTCGTGCGCTGGATCCACGAGAAGACCGGCGACCTCGGGCGCTCGATGACCGACGCGCAGGGCCGCTATCGCTGCGGCGCGATGACCGGCGGCGGCACGTACCGCGCCGGCGTGTTCTCCGGGCCGGACCTGCGCGCGCCGTATCCGACCGCCGATGGCGCGCCGTATCCGACGCGCGAGCTCGCGGACGGCAAGACCGTGATCGAAGGCGTGGTGCTCGCGATCGATCGCCCGCAGCTCGCGATCAGCGGGCGCGTCATCGACGACGCCGGGGAGCCGGTCGCGGACGCGATCGTCAAGGCGCTGCCGGCGGCGCAGGGCGAAGCGCCGCCGTTCCACTCGTGGTTGCGCCTGCCGATGACGTCGACCGACGCCGACGGTCAGTTCACGCTCGCGGGGCTCGCGCCGGGCAGCCACGCGCTCCAGGCGCGCGCGATCGATGGCGGCGAGGGCATGGTGCCCGCGGTGGCGGCCGGGACCCAGGGCGTGACGATCCGCCTCGAGCGCGCCGGCGCGATCGAGGGCAAGCTCGTCGGGTTCGCGCAGCCGCCCAGCGTGCACGCGCGCGGCCTCGCCGAGTTCAGGCTCACGCCCGGCACCGTCGATGGCGCGACGTTCCGGATCGGCGGCCTGCGGCCCGGCAGGTATCTCGTCAACGCGCAGACGACGTACGAGGGCGAGGCGCAGATCGTGGAGGTGCGCGCGGGGCAAGCGACGAAGGTCGTGCTGACCGCGCAGGGGCGCGCGGCGATCGAGGGCACGGTGCTCGACTTCCGCTCCCGCGCGCCGATCGCGTTCGCGACCTGCCGCACGGTGATGTCCGCCGAGGGCGAGCAGGCGATCACGACCTGGGACCCGAGCACCGCGGCGCGGAGCGACGAGCGCGGGCGCTTCGTGCTCGACCCGACGCCCGCCGGCAGCGTGAGCGTCGCGTGCGAGATGCCGAGCTTCCGCCGGTCGCGCCCGTCCGCCGACCTGGTTGTCGCAGCGGGCAGCCGGGCGAGCGTGCCGCTGCTCTCCGTCGAGGTCACGCAGGAGAACCCGAGCACGGTCGGCCTCGCGTTCAACTGGCAGGTGACCGCGCCGCGGGTGTCCAGCGTCCAGCCGAACAGCCCCGCGGCGAAGGCCGGCGTGCTGGTCGGCGATCTCGTCACCCACGTCAACGGCGCCGCCGTGCAGGGGCTCAACGGCGTGGGCGTGTGGGCCCTGATCCAGGACGTGCCCGCCGGCGAGGAGGTGCGGCTCGCGATCTCACGTGGCGGGGCGACCAAGGCGTTCGCGATGAAGGCCGTCTCCGGCCTCTAGACGAGGCTCTCGCGCGCCTACCCGGCGTCCTTCACGAACGCCTCGAGCGCGACCAGCGCGGCCGCGAGGTCGGGGCGCTCGTCGAGTACGGGCCGGCACGGGTCGCCTTCCCAGGCGCTCACGCGATCGAGGGCGTTGCGCAGCGTGAACTGGCGCGCGTCGAGGTCCGGGACGACCTCGTGCCAGCGGAGCGGCATCGAGACCGGCGCGCCGGCGACGGGGCGTACGCTGTAGGGCGCGACGAGCAGCTGGCCGTGTGCGTTCTGGCCCCAGTCGAGGTAGACGCGCCCGCCGCGCGCGGCGGGGTTGCGATGCGTCGTGGCCATCTCGGGGTGCTGCTTCTCGACGAGCAGCCCGATCAGGTACGCGAGCGTGCGCGCCTGGTCGAACGTGCACTGCCCGCCGAGCGGGATCAGCACGTGGAGGCCGCTCTGCCCCGAGGTCTTCACGTAGTTGGGCAGCCTCGCGGCCTCGCACAGCTCGTGGATCGCGAGCGCGAGCGGCACGACGTGCTCGCGCGGCGCGTTCTTCGGATCGAGATCCACGATCGTCCAGTCGGGCTTCTCGAGGTCCGCGATCCGGCTCGCCCACGCGTGGATCGGGATCGAGCCGAGGTTCGCCACGAACGCGAGCCCGTCGGCGTCGTCGATCAGCACGTAGTGGACCTCGCGCTGGCTGTGCTCGCTCCACAGCGCGGTGGTGCGCAGCCACGGCGGCACCCAGTGCGGCATGTCCTTCTGATAGAACATCTCGCCGTCGATCCCGTCGGGGTAACGGGTCAGCACGGTGGGCCGGTCCTTCAGGTACGGCAGCATGAGCGGCGAGATCGCGCGGTAGTACTCGATCAGGTCGCCCTTGGTGATCTGCTCGTCCTTCCAGAACACCTTGTGCAGCCGAGTCAGCCGCAGCTCGCGCACCGACTGATCGATCTCGAGCTCGGTGTCGTCCGGAAGCCGGACGGGCCCGCTCGCGTCGTCGTCCACCGCGGCCGGCGTCGCGGCCGGCGCGGGCGCCTGCTCGTCGTCGAGGTGCTCGCCGGTGCGGCGCAGCGGCATGCCACACTCGCGCGGGGTCTTGTCGGGGCGCATCCGCACGAACACCGGGAACCGCAGCGACGAGTCCTCCGGCCACTCGCGGTAGCGCACCTGCACCACCAGCTCGGGCTCGATCCACTTCGCGTCGCCGCTGCCCTCGGGGCGCGGGAACGTGGGTTTCCAGCGCGGCCGGGCCTCGAGCAGCTTCTTGAGCTCGAGCAGCTGCTTCTCGTCGAGCCCGGAGCCGACCTTGCCGGCCCACATCCAGCGATCCTCCGACCACACGCACAGGTGCAGCGCCCCGATCCCGGTGCGCGTGCCCTTCGGCGGCGTGTAGCCACACACCGCGAAGTCCGCCTCGGGATCCATCTTCATCTTCAGCCAGTCGCGCGAGCGGGTCGACCGGTACGGCGAGCTGGCGCGCTTGGCGACCACGCCCTCGAGCCCGCGGCTGACCACCTGGCGGAGCAGCGCCTCGCCGTGGGAGGGGATGTGCTCGGCGTAGCGCAGCGGCCCGACCGAGGGCAGCAGCCGCTGGAGCAGCGACTTGCGGACCAGCAGCGGCAGCCCGCGCAGGTCGTAGCCGGCGGCGCCGAGCAGGTCGAACACCACGTACGTCACCGGCGTCGCCATCGCGGCGCGCTGCACCTCCGACGCGCGGTGGATCTGGCCGCGCGACGCGAGCTTGTGGAAGTCCGGCTTGCCTTCCGCGTCGAACATCGCGATCTCGCCGTCGAGCACGAGCCCCGGGATCGGGAGCGCGCGCAGCGCGGACGTGATCTCCGGATAGCGCTGGGTCGGATCCTGCGACGAGCGATAGCGCAGCGCCGCCTGGCCCGCGCCGCCGAACGCGAGCATGCGGAACCCATCGTACTTGAGCTCGAACACCCACTCGTCCGACGAGAACGGCCCGTCGGCGGTCTGGCACAACATCGGCTCGAACGATCCGGGAGGCAGCGCGCGGCGCGGCGGCGCGAGCTGGGCGAGCTCGGCGAGCAACTGCTGCTGGCGCGGCGCGCCGCGCGCGAGCTCCTCGACGGTGAGCCCGGATAGCACCGACGCCTCGGACAGCGGGCGACCCGCGGCGAGGTACGCCTCGGCCGGCTCGTCGCGCTTCTTGATCAGCAGCCAGTGATCCGAACCGCGCCCCGATTGCCGGCCGCGCTTGCCCTTGCCGGTGTGTACCAAGGTGAACGCGCCGGAGAGCTTGTAGCCGTAGAGCTCGAACTTGATCTCGCCGTCGATCATGCCCTGCGCCGGATCGATCAGCGGCCGGAACATCCCGCGGTCCCACGCGATCATCGGCCCCGCGCCATAGTTGCCGTCGGGGATCACCGCCTCGAAGTGCACGTACTCGAGCGGGTGGTTCTCGACCTTGACCGCGAGCCGCTTGTCGTCGGGATCCATCGAAGGCTCCTTCGGGATCGCCCACGAGCACAACACGCCATCGATCTCGAGCCGGAGGTCCCAGTGCATGCGCGTCGCGTCGTGCTGGTGGACCACGAACATGCGTGGGCCTCGCCCCGCGCCGGACGCACCCGGCGTGCTGGCCATCGGTTCAGGTGTCGCGCCGCCCGTGCGCTTCGCACGGTAGACGTCGAGACCCGCGTCAGCCTGGTCTTCCTTGGGATCCTTGGGATCGCTCACGACAGCCCGCTACAATTACTTCACATGCCCGCGAAGAGCATCGGTACCGCGACCATCTCGTTCGGCCTCGTCTCCATCCCGACGAAGCTCTACACCACGAACGAGTCCTCCGGCGACATCCACTTCAACATGCTGCACGACGCCGATGGAGCGCGGCTCAAGCAGCAGTACGTGTGTACCAAGTGCAACGAGATCGTCGATCGCGAGCACACGGTGAAGGGCTTCGAGCACGCCAAGGGGCAGTACGTGATCCTCTCGGCCGAGGAGCTCAAGGCGCTCGACGCGGTGGCGACCCAGACCATCGCCCTCGAGGAGTTCGTGCCGGCCGCCGCGGTCGATCCGCTGTACGTCGAGAAGAGCTACTACCTCGGCCCCGACAAGGGCGGCGAGCGCGCTTACAAGCTGATCCGCGACGCGATGCTCGATACCGGGCTGGTCGGCGTCGCCTCGTACTCCGCGCGCGGCAAGCAGTACATCGTGCAGCTGCGGCCGTTCCAGGAGGGCCTGATCATGCACCAGCTGCGCTACGCCGCCGAGGTCAAGCCGTGGAGCGAGGTGCCGGTTCCGGATCTCCCGGAGCTCAAGGCCGCCGAGCTCGGCCTGGCCAAGCAGATCATCCAGCAGATCGCGCACGAGACCTGGCACCCCGAGAAGTACAAGGACGAAGTCCAGGAGCGGATGTCCGAGCTGATCCAGAAGAAGATCGAGGGCCAGGAGATCACCGTCCAGCCCGAGGCGCCGAGCGGCAAGGTCATCGATCTCATGGAAGCGCTGAAGGCCAGCCTCGGGATGGCGACCGGCGAGGCCAAGCCGGCGGCCGCCGCGGAGGCCCCGGCGGCCGCCGAGGAAGCGCCGAAGAAGAAGGCCGCGTCGAAGCGCAAATAGTGGTTCAATCCCGCGGTGCCCGAGCTACCGGACGTCGCGATCTATGTCGAGCGCCTGCGCGCGCTCACCGTCGGGCATCCGATCGAGAACCTCCGGATCGCCAGCCCGTTCGTGCTGCGCACGGTGTCGCCTTCGCCGCGCGAGCTGATCGGCGCGCGGGTCGAGACGGTCGCGCGGCTCGGTAAGCGGATCCTGTTCGGCGTCGAGGGCGATCGCTGGATCGTCATCCACCTGATGATCGCCGGGCGGCTGCGCTGGAAGGAGCGCGGCGCCAAGGTCCCCAACAAGGTCGGCCTCGCGGCGTTCGACTTCCCGACCGGCACGCTGATCTTCACCGAGGCCTCGCCGAAGAAGCGCGCCTCGCTGCACCTGGTCGCCGGGCGCGACGCGCTCGCCGAGTTCGATCGCGGCGGGCTCGACGTGTTCGGCGCGACCGCGGCGGAGTTCGGCGAGCGGCTGCGCTCGGAGCGCCACACCGTGAAGCGCTCGCTCACCGATCCCACGCTGTTCGATGGGATCGGCAACGCGTACTCCGACGAGATCCTGCACGCCGCGAAGCTGTCGCCGTTCCGGATGACCTCGTCGATCGCCGACGAGGAGGTCGCGCGGCTGCACCGCGCGGCGATCGACACGCTGTCGGCGTGGACGCAGCGATTCCGCGACGAGATCGGCGACGGGTTTCCCGACAAGGTGACCGCGTTCCGCCCCGAGATGGCGGTGCACGGCAAGTACAACGAGCCGTGCCCGGTGTGTGGCACCCCGGTGCAGCGCATCGTCTACGCCGACAACGAGGCCAACTACTGTCCGACCTGCCAGACCGAAGGACGGTTGCTCGCGGATCGCTCGCTGTCGCGGCTGCTCAAGGAAGACTGGCCGCGCAGCCTCGAGGAGCTCGAGGAGCGCAAGGCCCAGCGCGCCACGCCTGCGCCGGCGCCGGCACTCGCGGCGCCGCCCGCCGCCGCGCCCGCCCCCGCAGCGGCGCGTGCGCCCCGGAACACCACCGCTCCGCGCAAGCTTGGGAAAAAGCCCGCGCCCCGATAGACCGCGGCTCGCGCCCGTGCGTTTGGCGAGAGAACCGAACGTCGCCATGAGGGTGCCATGAGAAAGCGTCTCGCCGGGTTCTTGCTCGCCGCTGCGATCGCAGGTTGCGGTCCCAAGCATTCCAACTTCGTCAAGGTCGACGACGTGGCGCTCGGCCGCGTCGTCATCTACCGCAACGGCGTCGCCTACTACGAGCGACGCG
>JBQCJR010000468.1:0-6837 GCA_051952595.1 Kofleriaceae bacterium | reverse complement strand
CCGCGCAACGGCAAGGCCGCGTTCCACCTCGCGCGGCTGCTCCGCCGCGCCGAGCGGTGGCAGGATCTCGTGGCGCTGCTCGAGCAGCGCGCCGAGCTGGGCGCCACGGTCGAGGAGAAGGTCGCCGCGCTGCTGTCGCTGGCCGAGCTCGCGCGCACGCAGCTCGACGACGGCGCCGCGCGCGCCGACGCGGCGATCGCGCGGGTGCTCGCGCTCGATCCGTCGCAGCCGCAGGCGCTGCGCGCGGTCACCGATCAGCTGGCGCGCGCCCAGAACTGGCTCGCGCTGGTCGCGACGTACCAGGCCGCGCTCCGGGCGCGCCGCGATCACGAGGACATCGGGATCCTGCTGCAGATCGCGATGGTGCTGTGGAAGCACGTCGGCGATCTCGACCAGGCCGAGGAGTACTTCCGGCGGGTCCGCAAGCAGGAGCCGGCGCACCCCGCCGCCCTCGACTTCTACCGCGCGTACTACCCGGCGCGCGGCGAGAACCACAAGCTGCTCGCGCTGCTCCGCCAGGTCGAGAAGTCGCCGCGCGCCCGCAGCGAGAGCACGCGGCCGATCGGCGTGGAGATCGCCGAGCTCGCCGAGGCGCAGAACAACCCGGAGAAGGCGATCGAGGCCTGGAAGCAGCACCTGCGCGCGGATCCGAGCTCCGAGTCGGCCGCCCAGGCGCGCAGCGCGCTCGCGCGGCTCTACCGCCGCACCGAGAAGTGGAACGCGCTGCTCGATCTGATGAAGGAGGAGATCGACCGGCTGCCCGAGACCGAGGTGGCGGCGCGGGTCGGTCGGCTCCACGAGGTCGTCGAGATCTATCGCGACAAGCTGCGGCTCGACGTGATGGTCATCAACACCTATCACGCGATCCTCAAGATCGATCCGGACAACCGGCGCGCCGCCGACGAGCTCGCCGCGAAGTTCCGCGCGCTCGGCCGGTGGAACGATCTGATCGCCGTGCTCACTCGCAAGGCGGATGCGCCGGCGCTGGCGAGCGGCGATCCGATGCCCGATGACGAGCGGATCGCGCTGCTGCGCGAGATCGCCGATCTGTGGGCGGAGCGGTTCGGCAACTTCGCGAACGCGATCAAGCCGCTCGAGCGGATCCTCGAGCTGTCGCCCGGCGACGAAAACGCGCTGGCCCGGCTCAAGGACATCTACACCAAGCGCCGGCAGTGGCGCGCGCTGATCGACGTGCTCGCCCGCGAGGCGAGCGTGCTCGCCGGCGACGACAAGCGGGCCAAGCAGACCGAGATGGCGCGGCTCGCCGCCGAGCGTCTCGGCGACACGCGGCTCGCGATCGAGATCTACAACGGCATCCTCTCCGACGCCGGGGCGGCCCACGCCGACACGCTCTCCCCCGAGACCTTGGCCAGCCTCGCCGCGCTGTACGAGCGCGAGAAGCGCTGGATGGCGCTCGCCGAGGTGCTGCACCGCCAGGTCGCGGCGATCTCCGGCGAGGCCGGCGAGGGCCGCGGGCGCGAGGCGATCGCGATGCTCGAGAAGCTCGGCCAGGTCTACGCGGATCGGATCGGCGCGCCGCAGGCGGCCGCCGAGGCGTGGCAGCAGGTGCTCGAGCTCGAGCCGGGCCACGCCAAGGCGCTGCGCACGCTGCGCGAGCTGTACGCGACCGCGGGCGACTTCCACGGGCTCGAGAAGCTGTACGCGCGGCTCGGTCAGGAGGAGGAGCTGGTCGACGCGCTGCTCGCGATCGCCGATCGGCTCGAGTCCAAGGCGCAGCGGCTGCCGCTCGTCGAGCGCGCCGCCCAGCTCGCGCAGCAGCGCGCCGACGCCGCCGCGAGCGGCGCGCCGATCCCGGTGCCGGTCGCGCCGTCGCGCTCCGGCGCGACCCGGATGCGGCGCATGGCGACCGGCGGCGACGAATCGCCCGCGGATCTCGCGCTCGAGCGTGCCCGCCAGGTGTGGGAGCGCGTGCTCGCCATCGAGCCGCAGCACACCGGCGCGGCCGCCTCGCTCGCGCCGATCTACGCCAAGCAGGAGAAGTGGGCCAAGCTGATCACGATCCTCGAGATCGAGCTCGCCGCGGCGGCGGACGTCCCTGCGCGGCTGGCCAAGATCGCCGAGATCCGGCAGCTGTGCGAGCAGCGGCTCGCGTCGCGCACGCTCGCGTTCACGTGGACGCTGCGCGCGTTCGATCTCGATCCGGGCAGCGATCGGCTGTACGCCGACGTGCTGCGGCTGGCCGGCGAGCCGGAGCAGTGGCGCGAGGTGGCGGCGACGTTCGAGGCCCACGCGATCGCGACCCAGCTCGACGACGCGACCCGGCTCAAGCTGTTCCGCGAGCTGGCCAAGGTGGCCGGCCGGCGGCTCGCAGATCCCGAGCGCGCGCGGGGCTATCACCGCCACGTGCTCGCGCTCGCGCCCGAGGACCGCGAGGCCGAGCAGCACCTCGAGGAGCTGGCGATCCAGCTCGCCGATTGGCCCGAGCTGCTGGCGTCGTACCGGCGGCGCGCCACGCGCGAGAAGGATCCGACCGAGCGCGCGTCGCTGCTGATCGAGATCGCGTCGCTCCAGGAGGAGAAGCTGGTCGATCTCGACGGCGCGGCGGCGACCTATCACGAGGCGCTGGCGACCCTGCCGAACCAGCTGCGCGCGCTGCGGGCGCTCGCGCGGATCGAGGAGGCGCGCGGCGACTGGGACTCGCTGGTCGGCGTGCTCGCGACCGAGCTCGCGCAGACCGCGCCGCACGAGGCGCAGGCGCGGTTCGATCTGATGATGCGGCTCGGCCACCTCGAGGAGCACAGCCTCGAGCGTCCGAGCCACGCGCTCCGCTACTACCGCGACGCGCTCGAGGTGCCCGCGCCCGGCGGCGCGGTGCGTCCGGCGGCGGTCGCCGCGATCGCGCGGTTCCTGCCCGCCGAGGGCCCGGGCGGACGGATCGATCCGAGCGAGCGCGTCGCCGCGGCGCGCCTGGTGCTGCCGCACCTCGCGGCCGTCGAGCGCGGCGCCCGGCTGCCGCTCCACGCGCTGGCGCTCGAGGTGATCCGCGCTGGCGAGGACACCGGCGCCGCCGAGCGGCTCGATCTCGATCGCTCGCTGATGCGGCTGTACCACCTCGACCTCGGCGATCCGGCCGCGGCGTGGGGCGCCGGCCTGCGGGTGCTCGCCGTCGATCCCGGCGACGCCGAGGTCCGCGGTGCGCTCGGGCTGCTCGCCGGCCAGCTCGGCCGCGACGGCGAGTGGGCTCGCCACCTCGCGACGGCGCTCGGGTCGCTGCGCTCGCGCGGCGAGACCGCCGATGCGCCCACGGTGCGCGCGGTCGCCACCGAGCTCGCCCGGGTCGCCGCCGAGCGGCTCGGCGACGCGCCGACCGCCGAGCGCGCGTGGCTGACCGTGCTCGACGTCGAGCCGGACGCGCCCGATGCGTTCGACGCGCTGACCGCGGCGTACCGCGGCGCCGCGCGGTGGACCGATCTGCGCGGCCTGCTCGAGCGGCGCGCCGACGTCTCGCTCGATCCGCAGGTCCGGCTGGCCGTGTTGATCGAGCTCGCCGCGCTCGAGGAGGACGTGCTCGGCGAGCCCGCGCGCGCGATCGCGGCGCACCGCCGCGTGCTCGATCTGGAACCCGGCCACGGCCCGGCGTACGGGGCGCTCGATCGGCTGTACACCGCCGCCGAGCAGTGGCCCGAGCTCGAGGAGCTGCTCGCCCGCCAGCTCGATCACGCCGCCGCGCCGCGCGACCAGATCGCGCTCGGCTACCGGCGCGGCGAGCTGTTCGCGCACCGGCTCGGCGATCCGTCGCGCGCGGTCGATCTGCTCGAGGACGTGATCTCCCGCCAGCGCAGCCACGCCGATGCCCGCGAGCTGCTCGAGGAGCTGCTGCCGCGGCCGGAGGTGGCGATGCGGGTCGCGCGGCTGCTCGAGCCGCTGTACGAGCAGGACAAGCTGTGGAAGGACCTGGTCGGCGTGCTGCGCGCGCAGCGCCGGCTGGTCACCGGCACCGAGGCCGTCGAGCTGCTGTCGCGGATCGCGACGATCGAGGAGGCCGAGCTCGGCGGCGCCCGCGCGGCGTTCGATGCGTGGATCGAGGTGCTCGGGCTGGATCCGACGCACGAGCGCGCGCGGGTCGAGCTGACCCGGCTGGCTCGCCAGCTCGATCGGTGGCCCGAGGCGACCGCCGCGCTCGAGCAGGCCGCCGCCGCGGCGCCGGCCGGTGACGTCGCGACCCGCGGCGCGCTGCTCGGCGAGCTCGCCGCGTACTACGATCTGCAGCTCGGCGACACCGGCCACGCGATCACCGCGTATCGCCGGCTGCTCGACCTCGACGGCTCGAACCCGGCGGCGGTGCGCCGCGCCGGGAGCGCGCTGGCCCGGCTGTACGAGGCCGCCGGCCGGTGGCCGGAGCTGCGCGACGTGGTGCGCAAGCAGGCCGAGTGGGCCGACTCCGCCGACGAGCGCCGCGGGCTGCTCGTGCAGGTCGCCGCGCTCGAGGAGGACCGGCTCGCGGACCGCGCCGCGGCGATCGCGACCTGGCGCGACCTGCTCGACGACCAGCCCTCGGATCCCATGGTGCTCGACGCGCTCGAGCGGCTGTTCCAGGCCGCCGAGGCGTGGCGCGACCTGATCGACATCCTGCGCCGCAAGATCGATCTCGCCGGGCCGGACTCGTCCGGCGCCGTCGATCCGTGCGACCTGCTGCGGCGGGTCGCCGAGATCCACGAGGTGATGCTCGAGGAGCCCGACGAGGCGATCGCGGCCCACCTCGAGATCCTCGATCGCGAGCCGCGCGATGGGCGCGCGCTCGACGAGCTGGCGCGGCTGTACCGCGAGTCCAGCCGGCACGCCGATCTGCTCGACGTGCTCGAGCGCCAGGCCGCGCTCGAGCCGGCGTCGCAGGTCGCGACCCGGATCGAGATCGCGCGGCTGCTCGGCGGCCCGCTGGGCCGGTCGTCCGAGGCGCTCGACCGGTGGGCGGGCGTGCTCGAGGTCGAGCCGCAGCACCCGCAGGCGATCGCCGCCGTCGAGCAGGCGCTCGGCGATCCGGATCTACGCGCCACCGCCGCCGATATCCTGCGGCCGGTCTACGAGGCGACCGCGCGCCACGAGCAGCTCGCCCAGCTGCTGCAGCGCGTGGCCGAGTGGGCCGACGATCCCGGGGCCAAGCTGCGCGCGCTCGGCGACGTGGTCCGGCTTCGCGAGCACCAGCTCGGCGATCTCGCCGGTGCGTTCGCCGCCCAGTTGCTCGCGCTGGGCCACGCCGCGACCGAGCCCGAGCTCGCCGCGGTGGTCGCCGAGACCGAGCGGCTCGCCGGCGATCTCGGCCGCGAGGGCGATCTGATCGATGCCTACCGCGAGGTCGCGCCGAACGTGCTCGACGCCGAGATCCAGCGCCGGCTCTACCTCGACGTCGCGGATCTGGCGCGCGCGGTCCGCCGGGACCTGCCGCTCGCCCGCGAGTACTACGAGAAGGTGCTGCAGGCGCAGCCGGACGATCGGCGCGCGCTCGCCGCGCTCGAGTCGATCTTCCGCGCCACCAACGACGACGAGGCGCTGACCGAGGTGCTGCTGCGCCAGGCCGACGCGGCGTCGTCCGACGTCGACGACCGGGTGGGCGCGCTGGTCGAGGCGGCCGGGCTGTACGTCCAGCTCCGCCGGCCCGACGACGCGATCGCGACCTGGGAGCAGGTGCTCGCGGTGGCGCCCGAGCGGCGCGACGCGGTCGATGCGCTCGAGGCGCTGTACCGCGAGCAGGGCCGGTGGCCCGACGTGGTCGATCTCTACGAGCGCCGGCTCGGGTTCGCGACCTCGAACGACGAGGCGGTCGAGCTCCAGGTCCAGCTCGGCGAGATCCACGAGCAGCACCTGCGCGACTTCGAGACCGCGATCGACAACTTCAGCGCGGCGCTCGGCGGCGATCCGCGCCACCCCGTCGCGCTCGCGGCGGTCGAGCGCTACCTGGTCGATCCGGACCTCCGGGTCGTGGCGGCCGAGGTGCTCGAGCCGATCTACGTCTCGCAGCACCGCTGGAACGACCTGATCCGGGTGTACGAGGCGCGGCTCGAGGGCGCCTCGGATCCGCGGGATCGGCTGCGGCTGACCCGGTTCGTCGCGCGGCTCTACGAGGAGCAGCTCGAGGACTTCGAGCACGCGAGCCACTGGTACGCCAAGGTGTTCCGCGAGGCGCCGAGCGATCCGGCGGTCCGCGACCAGCTGCAGCGGCTGGCGTCGATCGTCGACAACTGGGGCTTCGTCGCCGAGACCTACCAGCAGTACCTCGACGACGAGCAGGGCGAGTCGCAGGACATCCGCGACGTCGCGATCGCGGCCGCGACGATCTACGACCGCCGGCTCGGCGATGTGGATCGGTCGTACGCCGCGTACCGCCGCGCGCTCGCGATCATCGTCGAAGATCCGTTCCCGGACGAGCGCGAGCTGATCCGCCGGCTAGAGGACCTGCTGTCGCGGGCCCAGCGGTGGGCCGAGCTGGTCGCGGTGTACGAAGACGTCATCGCGCGCGCGGACGATCCGCTGCGCCGCGACGTGTTGATCAAGCGCGCCCGGCTGCTCGAGGACGGCGTCGCCGATCCGGCGCGTGCGATCGAGGGCTGGCGCGAGGTCGTGCTCGCGACCGAGAGCGAGCCGGCCGCGATCCACGCCTATCGCGAGGCGGTCGGCGAGCTCGAGCGGCTGTACCGCGCTCGCAATCAGTGGACCGATCTCGTCGATCTACTCGAGGCCCGCTACGTGCGGTCGATCGACGGGCGCGAAGGAGCCGAGCTGCGTCTGCGGCTCGCCGACGTGCTCGAGACCCAGGTCGGCGATCTGCGCGCCGCCCTCGATCAATACGACGAGATCATCAAGGCCGGCGCGCTGTGGGAG
>JBQCJR010000467.1:0-5480 GCA_051952595.1 Kofleriaceae bacterium | reverse complement strand
CCGGTCGCGGAGCTCGAGACCGACAAGATCACCGTCCAGCTGCCGTCCCCGGTCGCCGGCGCGCTGTCCGAGCACCGGGTCTCGGAGGGTGCCACCGTGCGGGTCGGCGACGTGATCGGCGCCGTCGAGGCCGGCAAGGCCGGCAAGGCCGCGCCTGCCGCTGCGGCGGCCAAGCCCGCGCCGGCGCCCGTGGCTGCTGCGCCCGCGCCCGCGCCCGTGGCTGCTGCGCCCGCGGCCCGGCCCGCCGCGCCGGTCGCCGCTGCTGCCGCTGCGCCCGCCGCGCGCCCGTCGACCGGCAACGGCCAGGCCCTCGACAAGGAGGCGCTGCTCAAGCTCACGCCGTCGCAGCGGGTGTCCGCGCGCGAGACCGGCCACCTGCCGAGCCCCGGCGTCGCCGCGCCGGCCGCGCCCGCCGGCCCCTCGGTCGAGGAGCGCCTCGCCCAGGTCGATCCGCGCGACGAGATCGTCCCGATGTCGCCGCTGCGCAAGCGCGTCGCCGAGCGCCTGGTCCAGGCCCAGCACGAGTCCGCTTCGCTGACCACCTTCAACGAGGTCGACATGACCGCGGTGATGGAGCTGCGCTCGAAGTACAAGGACAGCTTCGAGAAGACGCACGGCGTGAAGCTCGGCTTCATGTCGTTCTTCGTGAAGGCGTGCGTGCACGCCGCCCAGCGATTCCCCGGCATCAACGCCGAGCTGGTCGGCGGCAACATCGTCTACAAGAAGCACTACGACTTCGGCATCGCGGTGTCGGCGCCCAAGGGCCTGGTGGTCCCGGTGCTGCGCGACTGCGATACCCGGTCGTTCGCCGGGATCGAGCTCGGCATCCTCGAGCTCGCCGAGAAGGCGCGCACCGGCAAGCTCTCGCTCGACGACCTCTCGGGCGGCACGTTCTCGATCACCAACGGCGGGATCTTCGGCTCGATGATGTCGACGCCGCTGCTCAACTACCCGCAGACCGGCATCCTCGGGATGCACAACATCGTCAAGCGCCCGATGGTGGTCGGCGACAAGATCGAGGTCCGGCCGATGATGTACGTCGCGCTCAGCTACGACCACCGCGTGGTCGACGGGCGCGAGGCGGTGTCGTTCCTCGTCGCGGTCAAGGACCGCCTCGAGGCGCCCGAGCGCATGCTCGTCGAGGTGTGAGCGCCGGGCGGTGTCGCCGCACGTGGCGACACCGTGGCGACACGAGACGTGTGTGGCCGCCTGCAACCCTGCAGGAGGGCTCGGCGTGCGCGCGGTACGAGGCTTGCGAACCCGGACGTGCGCCTCACTCACGAGGCGTTCCTCAGGAGTCACACGCAATGCCTGCCACTTCGCACCTCTGCCTTGGCGCCGTGCTCGCCGCCGCCGGCCTGTTCGCGAGCGCGCCCGCGCACGCCGACAGCACCTGCACCGCGCTGGTCGCCAGCATCAAGACCTCGCTCGATCAGAACGGCGGCTCGTACGCCTTCGAGATGACGATGCACCGGACCAACACCAAGCTCGTGACCTACAGCAGCGGGCGCCTGTGGCCCCAGTCGAACCCGTTCTGGCCGCTGGTCGGCACGTCGAACCAGCTGTTCAGCGATCGCGTCGCTGGGGCGACGCAGCCGTTCAACGCGAACGCCGCGGACCAGCTGACCCCGTACATCGGGTCCACCGGCCAGCTGTACATCCACTACGACACCTGGAACTTCTCGACCCAGTGGGACATGACCTGCGTCGGCCAGACGATGACCCAGATCGTCCCGAACCACGGCGTCGTGACCCTAACGTTCCGCGAGTGGATCCCGCCGGTGCCGTGACGCTCAGCGAACCGGGCGCAGGAGCAGCGCCGCGCCGCTCAGCGGGTCCTTCGGCGCGGGGAGCTCGGCGCCCGCGGCGTTCGCGCGCGCGGTGTGCGAGATCCCGGCGATGAACCCGCCGGTCACCGGGGCGAGCGCGGCGATCTCCTCGCGGCCCTCGCCAGTGATCGGCCAGACCTCGGTGATGTTGCCGTGGTCGAGCGCGACCAGCGCGGCGTCGTCGCCGCCGCCGGCGGTCAGCTCGGTCGCGCCGATCCGGACCGCGCCGGAGAAGAAGCACGCGACCACGACGCGATCTCCGGCCGCCACGATGCCGCGGGTGCCGTCGAAGTCCGAGCCGCCGATCAAGAGGGCGGGGCCGGGCGTGCCGTCGGGGTTCCACCACGCGACCAGGCCATCGGAGGGGCCCTGCGCGAGCAGGTCGAGGCCGTGGACGTGCACGACGTCGCGCGCGTTCGCGGCGACCACGACGCGGCCGCGGCCGTCGATCGCGACGCCGGTGACGGTGTCGTCGGCCTTGCCGCCGAAGCGGGAGACCCAGCGCACGTCGCCGGCGCCGGTCAGCTCGGCGACGAAGCCATCGCCGAGCAGCGTGCGCTCGTCGAACGGGACGAGCGGGGTGCCGCGCAGCTCGGCGCCGGTCCCGGCGAACGTGCCGGCGATCGCGATCCGATCGCCGGTCGCCGCGACGCCCTGGACGCCATCGGCGCCCGGTCCCCCGGTGCGCACCAGCCAGGCGACGCTGCCATCGCCGCGCAGCCGCGCGACGAAACCATCGGACTTGCCGGCGCTCGAGACCACGCGATCCCCGGCGCGCAGCGTGCCGCTGAACGAGCCGCCGATCACCACGTCGTCGCCGAGCGGCGCGATCGCCGAGATCGCCGCCCACTCGCTGGAATCGATCGCGCGCTTCCAGCGGACCGCGCTGGTCGCCGGATCGATCCCCACGGCGACGATCCCGGGCGCACCACGCAGCTCGACCTCGGCGGCGCGATCGACCCCGGTCATCGTGGCGACCAGGAGGCGGGAGGTCCGGGCGAGTGGCCCGCCGCTGCCCGCGAGATCGATCTTCCACGCGAGCTGCTCCCCGCGCCGCGCGGAGATCTCGGTGGACGAGCGCTCGCCGGCGACCGTGGAGATCGCCGCGAACGTCATCGAGGGATCGGCCGCGACGCCGCGGAGGGATCCGCCATCGCGCCCGATCTCGAGCGTGGAGGCTCCTGTGAGAGGAACCGGATGCCGCGGCGACGGACAGGCCGTCAGCGCGACGCAGAGCGCGACGCACTCTGCGATCGAGGTGATCGCAGGGCGCATGTCACGCGATCAGAGCTTCTCGCCGCGAGACCGCAGCTCGGCGACCACGGCGGGGAGCCCGAGCTTGTCGATCCGGCGCATACCGCGCGCGGACACGCGCAGGGTGATCCAGCGCTTCTCGTCCTCGAGCCAGAACCGCTTGGAGCGAAGGTTGATCTCGAAGCGCCGCTTGGTGTGGCGGTTCGAGTGGCTGACGTTGTTGCCGACGAGCGGCTTCTTCCCGGTGACCTGACAAACGCGCGACATGGCACGTCTCCTTAGATCTTCGACTCTTTGAACTCGACGTGCTTGCGAACGACCGGGTCGTACTTCTTCAGCACGAGCTTGTCCGGGGTGCGCTTGCGGTTCTTCGAGGTCGTGTAGAAGTAACCCGTGTCGGCAGTCGACACGAGACGGATGAGCTCGCGCCCTGATTTACCCTTCTTCGCCATATACGTATCTCCGGGGGACGGGACTTATGGCACGGGGACCGCTGGCTTGGCAAGGGCCTCGGGAGCCGGCCGGCACGGAGCGCACGCGGATCAGCCCTCGCGGCCCGGCCGCGGGACCCCGTCGGAGGGCACCGGGGTGTCTCCCCCGTGCGAAGGCTCCTCGGTGCCACCCTCGGTCGCCAGCCGGGTCTTGCCGGCCTCCATCGGGATCACGCCGGGCAGGGTGGTGGTCTTGCGCTTGGCGCGCCGCTGATCGATCGACATCGCGACGATCGTCATGTCGTCGCCCTGCGCCTGCTCGAGCGCGTGGGAGTCGATGTCGGCGAGGATCGCCTTGATCACGTCCTCGGCGGCGCCGCGCGCGGTGCGGATCCGCCGGGACAACCGCGACAGCCCGTACTCGTTGCCGCGTGCGTCGCGCGCCTCGAGGATGCCGTCGGACACCATGATCAACATGTCGCCGGAGTGCAGCTGGACCCGCGCTTCGCCGGCCTCGAGCTCCGGAGTCACGCCGAGCGGCGGGGTGTGCGCGCGCTCGGCCTGGAGCGGGAACACGCGATCCCCGCGGCGGAGCAGCGGCACGCAGTGCCCGGCATTGGTGAACACCAGGCTGCGGTGCTCGAGATCGTAGATGCAGTAGACGAGGGTCGCGAACATCCCGTCGTCGCCGAGCGCCGAGATCTCCTGGTTGACCCGGCGGAGCAGCCGCGCCGGCGTCCGCGCGATCGCCGCGCGCGATCGCAGCTCCGTGGTCAGCCGCGCCTTGTACCGCGGGGCGGTGATCGCCTTGCCGGCGACGTCGCCGACCGCGAGCCCGAGGTGCGACGGGTCGTGCCAGATGAAGTCGTAGAAGTCGCCGCCGATCTGGTACGCCGGCTCGTAGTGGACGGCGAAGTCGAGCCCGACCACCTGCGGCACGTTCGCCGGGAGCAGCGAGCGCTGGATCTGGCGCGCCACCCGCAGATCGCGCTCGAGCTTCTCGCGACGCGCGAGTTGCGCGGCGACCCGCGTGGCGTGGATCGCGAGCCCGGCCTGGGTCGCGATCGCCTGCAACAGATCGACGTCCTCCTGGCGGAACCCGCTGCGGTGGCTCTCGACGTAGACCACGCCGTAGTGCGCGCCGTGATAGATGAGCGGCGCGCCCATCCGCGCGCCGACGCCCTCGTTCTCGGCGTCGAGCTCGCCGAGCAGCACGCCGCGGCGATCGCTGACCACGTGCTGGATGATCGTGCCGGGCACCCGCAGATCGCCGCCGAACGGCTGGCGCTCGCCGGTGGTGGACGACTCGGCGCGGCGGTGCTTCTGGACCGCGACCTTGAGCTCGGCGGTGCGCTCGTCCTCGACGAGCACGCCGACGTCCTCGGCCTGCGGGAACAGCTCGAGCAGCGCGTCGACCAGCTTCTCGAGCAGCGTCTCGGCGGTATCGCTCGACGCGGTCGCGTGCAGGATCTGGGTGAGCGCGTCGAGCTTGCGCTCGATCAGCCGGATCGCGCGCTGGTCGGCGACGCTGATCATGCCCGAGCTCACCAGCGGCGATCGCCCCGAGCCGGAGTCCTCGCGGCTGCGGATGATCGAGCTCGCGCCGGCCGCCTCGACGATCGTGACCGCGTTGCCCTCCGGGAACTTGCCGTCCGGGGTGTCGCGCGCCTCGACCCGGATCCGGTTGTTCGCGATCATGATCTCGTCGTCGTGGCGGAGCAGCGTGCCCTGCTGGACCTTCACGCCGTTGATGAACGTGCCGTTGTTCGAGCCGAGGTCCTCGAGCGTCCAGCCATCGCCCTCCTTCCACAGCCGGGCGTGCTGGCGCGACACCCGCATGTCCGGGACGAAGATCTGGCAGTCCGAGCGGCGGCCGATCACGTACTCGCCGTCGGCCAGCTTGTACCGACGACCCGCGATCGGTCCGGCCAGAAACACCAGCGAGGGCATGTCTAAACCGCGTAGT
>JBQCJR010000466.1:0-2103 GCA_051952595.1 Kofleriaceae bacterium | reverse complement strand
GAGCGGCGCGAACAGCGCGCTCGCCCAGTCGATCCGCAGCGTGCTCCCGGTCGCGCCGGCCGCCGGGATCCCGGTGATCGCGCCGGGCACGTCCTCGGTGAACACGTTCACGAACCCGACGTTCGGCGCGTAGATCACCGCGAGGTCCTCGTTCGGGCGCCACGGTGCGAGCCCCGACATCTGCACCGCGAGCTCGGTCGGCGGCGTGAGCGCGCGCTGCCGATCCGGCCGCCCGGTGCGCCAGGTGCCGAGATCGATCTCGACGTCGCCGGTCTCGGGCAGCGCGAAGTACTCGTTGCGGACGCGCGGCTCTGCCGCACCATCGAAGTAGTCGACGCGCAGCATCGCCGGCCCCGACGGCACGTCGCGCACCACGAGCGTGCCATCGCGCGTGCCCTCGCCGGGGAAGATCGCGAGCGCTCCGTCGTCGCCGCGCGCGACGACCTGGATCACCGCGCGGCCGAGATCGATGGGCAGCGATGTGGCGGTGCCATCGGCGCCGCGAAAGGTGAGCGCTTCGCGCGCGAGGATGGTGCGTGGGCCGGGCGGCTCCGGATCGGAGCTCTGGTCGGCGCAACCGACGAGCGCGAGCAGCGCCGCGATGCGCGGTGGGTACGACGTCATGGCCGCCCAATCTACGCAGCGCGATCTCCACGTCTACGACGTTGACGATCGAGGGCAGTCTGGATCACAGGGTGCGACGGCGTGCGATCGCTGTGGCGACACCATGCTGTGACGCCGATGACGTCCTGCGACGGCGCGCGACCCTGCGCGACACGCCGCGCGATGTCGATCGCGCGCGTTCACGATCGTCTCCCGAGCAGATATCGGTCACACAGGGGGACCATCATGCAGTCCATGATCTCGAATCTCGCCGGCCACGTGCGCGGCGCTGTCTACGCGCCGGGCGACGCCGGCTATGCGCCGGAGCTCGCCGGCTTCAACACCGCGGTCGTCCACGCACCGGACGCCGTCGTCGCGGCCAGCTGCGCCGAGGACGTCGCCGCCGCGGTGCGATTCGCGCGCGCGCACGGCCACGCGATCGCCGTGCAGGGCACCGGCCACGGCGCCTCGTCGTCGATCCGCGGTGGCGTGATGATCTCGACGCGTGGCCTGGATCAGGTGCACGTCGATCGAGCGGCGCGGACCGCCACGGTCGGCGCCGGGGCGCGGTGGAGCGCGGTGATCGCCGCGGCCGCCGAGCACGGCCTCGCGGCGATCTCCGGATCCTCGGGCGGCGTCGGCGTGGCCGGCTACCTGCTCGGGGGTGGGCTCGGCCCGCTCGCGCGCAGCCACGGCTTTGGCTCGGACTACCTGATCGGCGCCACGGTCGCGACCGGCGACGGCGAGCTCGTCGAGGCGAGCGCCACGAGCCACGCCGATCTGCTGTGGGCGCTGCGCGGCGGCAAGCTCGGCCTCGGCATCGCGACCGAGTTCCGGCTGCGCCTCGTCGAGCTGCGCGCGCTGTACGCCGGCGCGCTGTTCTTCGACGAGGACCACATCGAGGCCGCGCTGCGCGCGTGGATCGCGTGGACCACCGACGCGCCGCCGCAGGTCTCCACCAGCGTCGCGATCGTGCGCTTCCCCGCGCTCGACGTCGTGCCGCCGCCGCTGCGTGGCCGCCGGCTGCTCTCGCTGCGGTTCGCGTATCCCGGCGACCCGGCGGACGGTGCGCGGCTCGCCGCCCCGCTGCGCGCGGTGGCGCCGATCCACCTCGACGCGCTCGGCGAGCTGCCGATCGCGGAGGTCGCGCGGATCCACAGCGATCCCGATGCGCCGTGCCCGTCGTGGTCGACCGGGATGCTGCTGACCCACGCCGACCAGGACCTCGCGTCCGCGCTGCTCGCGCACGTCGGCAAGGGCACCGACGCGCCGTTCGTCGCCGTCGAGGTCCGCCATCTCGGCGAGGCCACCACGCGCGACGTCGAGGGGGGCTCGGCGGTCGGCGGCCGGTCCGCCGCGTTCGCGCTGTCGCTGGTCGGCGCGCCGGTGCCCGCGCTGTTCGCGAGCGTGTTGCCCGCGGCCGCCGGGAGCCTCGTCGGCGCGCTGCGCCCGTGGGTCTCGCTCGAGGGCAACATCAATTTCGCCGGCGCGCCGGTGCCC
>JBQCJR010000465.1:0-2993 GCA_051952595.1 Kofleriaceae bacterium | reverse complement strand
CGGCGCGGCACGGCATGGTCGCGGCGGGCTACGAAGCGCGGCTCGGCGTGGCAGCGCGCACGCACCAGTTCGCGATCGTGCACGTGCTCGGGCCGTCGCTCGACATCTATAGCTGTCCGCTCGCGATGACCGACGGCGCGGCGCGCACGCTCTTGGCGAGCGGCAACCAGGCGCTGGCGGAGCGCTACGTGCCGAAGCTTCTGTCGCGCGATCCGGCGCAGATGTGGACGAGCGGGCAGTGGATGACCGAGCGCACGGGCGGCAGCGATGTCTCGCAGAGCGAGACCGTGGCGCGGCTCGATGGCGATCAGTGGCGGCTCTACGGGACGAAGTGGTTCACCTCGGCGACGACGTCGCAGATGGCGCTCACGCTCGCGCGTCCCGAAGGCAACCCGGATGGCAGCCGCGGTCTCGCTTTGTTCCTCGTCGTGTTGCGCTACGGCAACGGCCGGCTGCGCAACATCCAGGTCAATCGCCTGAAGGACAAGCTCGGCACGCGCAAGGTGCCGACCGCCGAGCTGACGCTCGATGGCGCGCCGGCGATCCTGGTCGGTTCGCTCGGCGACGGCGTCCGCGCGATCACGCCGATGCTCTCGGTGACCCGGACGTGGAACGCGGTGTGTGCGGTCAGCGCGATGCGCCGCGGGCTCGCGCTCGCCCGCGACTACGCGCGGCGGCGCAAGGCGTTCGGCGCGCTGCTGGTCGACAAGCCGCTGCACGCCGACACCCTGGCGTCGCTCGAGGCCGAGTACGCGGGCGCGTTCTGCCTCGCGTTCCGCTCGGTCGAGCTGCTCGGCGCGCTCGAGCACGCCGGCGATGGCGATGCGACGCGCGAGCTCGACGAGCGGCTGTCGCGCACGTTGATCCCGCTCGCGAAGCTGACCACCGGCAAGCAGGCGGTCGCGGTGACCTCCGAGGCGATCGAGTCGTGCGGCGGCGCCGGCTACATCGAGGACACCGGGCTGCCGCGGGTGCTCGCCGACGCGCAGGTGCTGCCGATCTGGGAGGGCACCACGAACGTGCTCTCGCTCGACACCCTGCGCGCGCTCGGCAAGGGCGGCGCGCTCGAGGCGCTCGGCGGCGAGGTCGAGCGCAACGTCGAGGCGGCGCGCGATGGCTCGCTGGCGCGCCCGGTCGAGGCGGCGCGCTCGGCGCTGCGCCACGCCGTCGCGTGGGTCGGCGAGGCGATGTCCCAGCCGGATCGGCTCGAGGCGGGCGCGCGGCGGTTCGCGCTCACCCTCGGGCGCTCGCTCGAGCTCGCGCTGCTCGTCCGCCACGCCCAGTGGTGCCTCGATCACGAGCAGGGGCCGCGGATGGCCGCGGCGGCGCGGCGGTTCGCGCTCAACGGCGTCGACCTGATCTCCGACGCCTCGCTCGACGACACCCGGCTGCTCGCGTAGCGCCGGGCGGCGGGGCCGCACGGGCCCCGAAAACGCGAAGAGGGCCTCCTGGCGGGAGACCCTCGTTCGTGGAAATCGCTTCCGGGCTCAGTAGCCGGGCGGGCCCTGATCCGCCGGGGGCGGAGGCGGCGGGCCACCGGGGCCAGCGGCCGCCGGGCCACCCGCGCCGCCACACTGGTAGTGGATCCGCCACGCCGTCGCCGTGCGCGTGCTGGTCTGGCCGGTGGTGGTCGAATCGGTGCTCGACCGGCGGCCGCTGCGCGACGTCCGCGTGTCCTCCGCCGTGTCCTCGCGCGTGAAGGTATCGGTGCCGATGGCCTCCTCGCCCTCCTGCACGATCGTGTAGTTGCCGGGGCCGCAGTGCGCGCTCATCTCGCCGTTCGCCTGCTCCATCGCCTTGCCGCGATCGCCCTGCAGCTCGATGACGCCGCCGGTCTGCGTGCGCTGGATCACCTTGGCAGCGCCACAGGCACTCAACAACGCGACAACCAATCCAACTGAGACTTTCCGAAGCATGTCGGTTTCCTTTCCGGTGTGACGGCCGGATATAGACGGTCGCGACACTAGTACATGCAAGCGGGGGCGGGCAAGAGTGGACCGACCACACAGGGACCGCGCGTGGCCGACTTCGAGATGCTCGCAAACCGGGTGCGCAAGAACGCGCGCCACCTCGCAAAATGGGCGCGCCGCGAGGGCGTCACCTGCTGGCGCGTCTACGACCGCGACATCCCGGAGCTGCCGATCACCGTCGACACCTACGAGGGCGCGCTGGTCATCAACGACTTCCGCCACGACTTCGAGGAGGGTCGCGCCGGTGGCGACGCCTGGCTCGATGACGCGGTGGCGGCGGTGCGCCACGCGCTCGACGATCCACGCGACGTGTTCGTCAAGCGGCGCGAGCGGCTGGTTGGGCGCCGCGAGGGCCACCAGTACGAGCGGCTGGCCGACGGCGCGACCGGCGGGGCGTGGCGCACCGTGCACGAGGGTGGCCACGCGTTCCGGGTCAACCTCAGCGACTATCTCGATACCGGGCTGTTCCTCGATCACCGGATCACGCGCGCGCGGGCCGCGGCCGAGCCCGCGAAGTCGATGCTGAACCTCTTCGCGTACACCGGCGCGTTCACGGTCTACGCGGCGGCGGCGGGCATGGCGACGACGAGCGTCGATCTGTCGAACACCTACCTCGCGTGGGCGCGCGCGAACCTCGCCGAGAACCGGCTCGACGGCGAGCTCGTGCAGGCCGACGTGCTCGAGTTCCTCGCGGACGCGCGCCGCGCCGGCCGGCGCTGGGACCTCGCGGTCGTCGATCCGCCGACGTTCTCGAACTCCAAGCGCATGACCGGCACGTTCGACGTCCAGCGCGATCACGCGGCGCTGCTCGCGGACGTCGCGGCGGTCGTGCGGCCGGGTGGGGTGATCTGGTTCTCGACCAACCGCAAGAAGTTCCGGATGGAGTACGCGGCCGGCGCCATCACCGACGAGACCCACGCGACGACGCCGCCGGACTTTCGCCACCGGCCGCACCGGGCCTATCGCATCGTGCGCTGAGCGCCCGCACGCAGGGGCTTGCCTTTTACTAATTAGATAGCAAAA
>JBQCJR010000464.1:0-2969 GCA_051952595.1 Kofleriaceae bacterium | reverse complement strand
AGGGCCAGGTCGTCGAGCTGACCGCGGTCGCCAATCCCGAGCAGACGTTCAAGGCGAAGGTGACGCGGATCAGCGGCGAGATCGGCCGCACCCGCTCGTTGATTGTCGAGGCGACGATCGACCCGGGCTCGAACCTGGTGCCCGGCATGTTCGCCGAGGCGCGGGTCAAGGTCGGCGAGACCACCCGGATCGTGCTGCCCAAGGAGGCCGTGGTCCGCCGCGGCAAGGTGTGGCACGCGTTCGTCGAGGTGAAGGGCTCGCTCGAGGATCGGATCGTCCAGCTCGGTCCGGTCCCCGGGGAGGGCAAGGTGTCGATCGTGCAGGGCGTGAACAAGGGCGACAAGGTCGTCGCGAAGGTGACGGACCAGGTCATCGACGGCCTTCGCGTGGCCGAGTAGGAGCCCACGATGCAGTGGTTATCTCAAATCTCCGTGAGGCGGCCCGTCTTCGCGACGGTGCTGATCCTCGTGCTCGTCGTCGTCGGCCTCGTCGGCTACAAGTCGCTGGGCGTCGACAAATTTCCCAAGATCGACTTCCCGATCGTCACCATCATCACACCGTACCCCGGCGCGTCGCCGGCGGCGGTCGAGACCGATGTCACCCAGAAGCTCGAGGAGGCGGTCAACACGATCAGCGGCCTCGACACCCTGACCTCGACGTCGACCGAGGGCGTGTCCCTCGTGATCGCGCAGTTCAACCTCGAGGTCGATCCGGACACCGCGGCCCAGGACATCAACGAGAAGCTGGCGACCGTGCTCCGCGAGCTGCCGCCGGGGCTGCGCCCCGAGGTGCGCAAGGCGGATCCCGACGCGGCGCCGGTGATCGTGCTCTCGGTCAAGGGACCGCCGGGCGTCTCGGTGCGCGAGCTGACGCGGTTCGCGGACAAGCAGGTCAAGCAGCGGATCGAGCGCGTGGCCGGCGTCGGCCAGGTCGTGATCCTCGGCGGCCAGGAGCGCCAGATCAACGTCAACCTCGACGCGATCCGGCTCGCGGCCGCGGGCGTGTCCGCACTCGAGGTGCAGCGCGCGATCTCGTCCTCGAACGTCAACCTGCCGGGCGGCCGGATCGAGACTGGTCCGGTCAACACCACGCTGCGCGTCGAGGGGCGCGCGGTCGAGGCCGACCAGATCGGCGACATCGTCGTCCGCCAGATGTCCGAGCACCCGATCCGCGTTCGCGACGTCGCCGATGTCGTGGACGCGGAAGAGGACGCCGAGACCTCGGCGGTGCGCAACGGCATCCCGTCGATCGCGCTGTCGGTGCGCAAGCAGTCCGGCACCAACACGGTGAAGATCGTCGACCTGGTCACCGCCGCGGTGAAGGAGCTGGGCCCCAAGCTGCCCGAAGGCTACGGCGTGGACGTCGTGCGCGACAACTCGGTGCAGATCCGGACCTCGGCCGCGCAGGTGCTCGAGCACCTCGTGGTCGGCGCCGGCCTCGCCGCGCTGGTCGTGCTGCTGTTCCTCGGCAGCCTGCGCTCCACGGTGATCGCCGCGGTCTCGATCCCGGTGTCGATCATCTCGACGTTCGGCCTGATGATGATCGCCGGGTTCACGCTGAACCTGATGACGCTGCTCGCGCTCGCGCTGGCCGTCGGCATCGTGATCGACGACGCGATCGTCGTGCTCGAGAACATCTACCGGTTCATCGACGAGAAGCGGATGAAGCCGTTCCCGGCCGCGATCCAGGCGACCAAGGAGATCGGCCTCGCGGTCCTCGCGACCACGCTGTCGCTGATGGCGGTGTTCCTCCCGGTCGCGTTCATGAGCGGCATCGTCGGCCGGTTCCTGTTCAGCTTCGGCATCACGATGGCGTTCGCGATCGCCGTGTCGATGATCGTCGCGTTCACGCTGACCCCGATGATGGCGGCCCGCTGGCTGCCTTCGCCGCCGCCGCCGGGCGAGGAGCGCCGCAAGTCGTGGCTCGAGCGCGGCAGCGACATGATCTACCGCCCGATCGAGCGCGTGTACTCCGGCGTCGTGGCGTTCTGCCTGCGCCGCCGCTGGGTGGTGGGTCTCGCGATCATCGGCTCGTGCAGCACGATGGTGCCGCTGGGCAAGAAGGTCGGCGGCGACTTCCTCCCGCCGAACGACGAGGCGCAGTTCGAGATCTACATCCAGACCCCGGAGGGCACGACGCTCGAGTCGACCACGCTGATCGCGGAGCGGCTCGCCCGCAAGACCCGCGCGTACGCCGAGGTCGAGAGCACGCTGGTGACGGTCGCCGATAGCGATCAGCGCCAGGCCAACGTCGGCCGCGTCTACGTGAAGCTCTCGGATCCGGGCATGCGCTCGCGCGCCCAGAACGAGGTGATGGAGATCGTCCGCAAGGAGGTGCTGCCCGACGTGCCCGAGGGGACTCGCGTGGCGGCCCAGCCGGTCAACGACTTCTCGATCGGTGGCCAGAACGCGATGGTCTCGTACGTGATCAGCGGCCCGGACCTCGACAAGCTCGAGAAGTTCGGCAAGGCGATCCTCGCGAAGATGAAGGAGGTCAAGGGCGTCGTCGACCTCGACTCGAGCTTGCTCGATCCGGTCGAGGAGGCGACCGTGCAGCCAGACCTCGCGCGCGCGGCGCTGCTCGGCGTCGACCCGCAGGCGATCACCGGCACGCTCGCGGTGCTGGTCGGCGGCGTCGAGGCCTCGACGTTCGAGGATCGCGGCGACCAGTACCCGGTGTTCCTGCGCGCCGCCGAGCGGTTCCGCACCGACCCGCAGGCGCTGCAGCTGATCGCGGTGCCGTCGCGCACCCTGGGCCAGGTGCCGCTGTCGGACGTGGTCAAGGTCGGCGAGGGCGTCGCGACGTCGAAGATCACGCGCCAGAGCCGCGAGCGCGCCGTGACGATCACGATGAACGTGGCGCCCGGCTTCAGCGAGTCCACGATCGCCGGGGAGATGGTCAAGGCCGTCCAGTCGCTCGACCTGCCGCCGGGCTACACGGCGGAGCCGTTCGGTCGCAGCAAGGAGATG
>JBQCJR010000463.1:0-3195 GCA_051952595.1 Kofleriaceae bacterium | reverse complement strand
GCGCACCCTGGCGCCACCTCCTCGCAGGTCACAGGCGCGTCATGTCCACAGGGCTCTGCGACTACCGCCGCAGCCGAGCCCGCGCCGTGGTCAGCCAGTGCCCGGCGTGCTCGCGCCAGCTGGCCTCGATCTCCAGCGGCAGCTCGCTGGTCACCACGACGGCATCGCCCGCGACGTCGAGATCGAGCTCGACCTCGGTGAACGCCACGTAGCGCCGGACGTGGGGATCCACGGCCTTGTAGATCGCCTCCTTGATCGAGAACCGCAGCGTCACGGGGCGGCCGAGATCGGGGATCATGGCCTGCTCGCGCGGGGTCAGGATCCGGCGCGAGATATCCAGCCGCGGGGGACCGGCGCGCTCGAGATCCACGCCGACCCAGCCGGCGTCGGCGCGGGCGACGAGCGCGGCGGCGAGCGTTCCCTTGTGGCTCACCGAGCCGACGTAGCCGGCGGGCAGCCGGGGCGCGCCGCGATCGTCGGCGAGGATCGGGGTGCGGAGATCGCCGAGCGCGTGGTGCAGCGCGTGGCGCCCGGCGATGAACTCGCGGCGGCGCACGGCGCCGAGGCGCGCCGCGTGCGCCTGCTCGTCGAGCGGCAGCTCGGCCAGCCGCTCGCGCTCGAGCTCGGGATCGAGCTCGAACAGCACGCACGCCCCGTGGGGCGTGTCGATCGATTCAGGGCCGCGCCGCACCATTCGCCGCCAGCTTGCGCCGCGTGACCATCAGATGCGAGTGCTTCGACGCATCCGGATAGCCGAACCGGAACTCGAGCGGCCGCTTCGGCTGATCCTTCCACAGCTTCACGAACTGCTGGCGCACGTTCTTCGGATCGATGATGAAGTACGGGCCGGTGAACTCGCCGTAGGTGATCTGCTCGAAGCCGGCCGGCTCGGCATAGCTCGGCGGGATCCCCGACGCATCGGAGATCATCCACGCGGTGTTGCGCAGCAGGTAGTCGCGCACCTTGCTGAAATCGTCGTACCAGAGCAGGAAGCTCGCCGCCTTGGTCATCACCGACACTTTGCCCTTGGTCCGCAGATGCGCCAGCACCCGCTCGTCCGCCGCCATGTGGGTGTCGTCGAGGTTCGCGACGATGTGCCGGTAGACCCGGGTGTCGCCCGTGCCGCCGCGCGGCCGGAACTGGATCTCGACGTTTCCGTAGGGCGTGTCCTGCTCGAACCAGTAGTGCTTCGAGGACTTCTTGTCCCGCTTGCCGCCGCGCGTCGCCTCGGCGAACTCGGCCACGCGCTGATCCAGCTCCTCCCCGGTCAGGTAGCGCAGCGAGCCATCCGGCTGGATGTCGAAGTAGCGCAGCGACACCGGCTCCATGCCGTGCACCACCAGCCCCGCGAGCGCGAACATCAACGTGCCCGGGAGGATCGAGTGCGACGCCGCCTGCAGGCTCTTGGTCGTCGAGTGCGCCGAGCGATACAGCCGGCGGATATCGGTGCTGATCGCATCGAGATCCTCGCCCAGCTGGCCTCGCTCGATCGTGTCGACCGCACGCACGTCGCCGGGAGCCTCGAGCGAGATCGTCGTGATCTCGGTCGCCTCCGGATAGACCACCAGCGCCGACGTCAGATCGCCGCCGCCGAACGGATACACCACGGTGCGCGGCGCATCCGCCGGCCGCAGCGCCGCGATGAACCTACCGGCGCGGTCCGCCCACTGCTTGCGATACGAAGCGTACAGCGCCTGCATGCTCTTGCAGTGGCGATCGATTGTGCGCGCGCTGAACCGCTCGGGTAGCGCGTCCTCGCCGCCGCACGCCGCGATGCGGAACATCGTGCGCACCTGCGGACCGAAATCGGTCCCCGCCGACGTGGCCGGCCGCTTGAGCGCGGGACCGTCCGCGAGGGCGGTCCCGCTACATAAGAGTACGAATGCAAACACACCGGATCTGGTCATTGTGGCAGCGCTCGTATCTCACGACTCGACCCCCGAAACGACCGGTTTCGTGCCGCCTGCGCGCAGATCCTCCACCCGGGAGCGGAGATCCGTGATCAGCGACATGCGGTGTCGCGATCGTGAACCGCTCCCGCCGCCCGCTCAGGCGCCGCGCGCCGCGAAGTACGCGTCGAGCACCTCGGTCGTCACGGCGGTGGCGCTCCGATCGAACGTGCACAGCGTGACCACGCGCGGGAGCTCGTGGCGCGACAGCTCGTCCGCGATCGTGGAGACCGCCAGCTCGGCCGCTGCGCGCACCGGGTAGCGATAGACGCCGGTCGAGATCGCCGGGAACGCGATCGTCTCGATCCCGTGCTCGCGCGCCAGCGCGAGGCTGCGCCGGTAACACGACTCGAGCCGCGCCGGCTCGCCCTTCTCTCCGCCGTGCCACACCGGCCCCACGGCGTGGATCACGTAGCGCGCCGGCAGCCGGTAGCCCTTCGTGATCTTCGCGTCGCCGGTCGCGCACGGCCCGAGCGTGCGGCACTCGGCGAGCAGCTCGGGGCCCGCCGCGCGGTGGATCGCGCCATCGACGCCACCACCACCGAGCAGGCTCGTGTTCGCCGCGTTGACGATCGCGTCGACCGCGAGCTGGGTGATATCGCCTTCGACGACCTGGATCCGGGACCTGTCCACCAACATGGTGTCAACAATACACCATGCCAGGCGCGCCGTCACTCGCTCCGGATCTCGGCGCCCAGCTGGTTCATCGCCGCGGCGAACCCGGGGTACGACGTCGCGACGTGATCCGCGTCGTCGATCATCGTCGGGCCCGTCGCGACCAGCCCGGCGATCGCGCCGGCCATCGCGATCCGGTGGTCGCCATCGGCGAACACCCGGCCGGGGCGCAGCGGCGCATCGCCCCGGCCCTCGACGGCGAAGCCATCCGGACGCGGCTCGCATGCCACGCCGAACGACCGCAGCATCTCGCAGGTCGACAGGATCCGGTCGGACTCCTTGACCCGCAGCTCCTCGGCGTCGCGCACGACGGTGGTGCCGCGGGCGCGCGCGGCGAGCACCGCGAGGATCGGCAGCTCGTCGATCGACCGCACCGCGAGGTCGCCCGCGATCTCGGTGGCGCGCAGCTCGCCCGCGGCGCCGCGGATCACCAGATCCGCGACCGGCTCCGGGCCATCGCTGCGCGCGTGCTCGAGCGCGACCTCGCCGCCCATCGCCGCGATCGCGTCGAGAAAGCCCGTGCGGGTCGGGTTCACGCACACCCCTGGCAGCCGCACCTCGCGCGCGCCGG
>JBQCJR010000462.1:0-4776 GCA_051952595.1 Kofleriaceae bacterium | reverse complement strand
CCGGTGGGGCCGGTGCACCCGACCGCGCGCGCGCGGCCGTCCGTGCCCGGCGTCTTGCCGTCGAGGATCGAGGGCGCGGCCCACGGGCCGGCGATGCACAGCGTCGGGACATAGGCGCGGCGCGCGGCGGCGATCAGCGCGTCGCGGCCCGGGCCGTCGGTGGCGACCAGCACCTTGGCGTGGAGGTACAGATCGAGCGCGGCGAGCAGCGACGACATCATCCACGCGTTCCCGCCGGTGGCGCCGGTGAGCCGCTGGACGAGGTAGCGCTCGGCGAGCGACAGCGCGGCCTGATCGCCGGCCACCAGGCCGAGCCGGACCAGCCCGGCGACCGCCACGGCCGCACCCGCGGGGATCGCGCCGTCGTTGTGCGACTCGGGGCGATGGACGAGCAGCGGGTCGCCGGCGGGCGCGAGATAGAACACGACCACCCCGCTCTCGTCGGCGACGAACGTGCGCTGGATCGCGCCGAGCAGGCGCGCGCCGAGATCCCACCACGCGCGATCGCCGGTGGCCTCGGCGAGCTCGAGCAGGCCGACCGCGGTGAACGCGTAGTCGTCGAGCGTGCCGTCGAGCCGCGTGGTGCCCTCGTGGTAGACGCGGGCGAGCGCGTCGCCGCGCACCATGGTGTCGCGCAGGAACGTCGCGACCCGCAGCGCGAGCGCGAGCGCCGGGGCGTGGCCGGTGGCGCGCCACGCGGCGACCAGCCCGCTGATCGCCAGGCCGTTCCAGCCGGCGAGCACCTTGTCGTCGGTGCCGGGGCGAACCCGCCGGTCGCGGGCCGCGCGCAGCCGAGCGCGCAGCTCGGCCAGGTGATCCTCCTCGGCGGGCGAGCTGCGCGGCGTGACCCGCGACAGCACGGTGGTCGCGTGCTCGAAGTTGCCGGCATCGGTCACGCCGTACGCCTGGGCGATCACCATCGCCCCGGTCGGGCCGAGCACGTCGCGCAGCTGCGCGGGCGTCCACACGTAGAACTTGCCCTCCTCGCCCTCGCTGTCGGCGTCGAGCGACGACCACAGCCCGCCGGCGCGATCCGAGAGCTCGCGCTCGAGGAACCCGACGGTCTCGGCGATCAGCTCGGCGGCGCGGGTGGCGAACGGGCCTCCCATCGCGACCACGCTCGCGTAGATCCCGAGCAGCTGCGCCTGGTCGTACAGCATCTTCTCGAAGTGCGGGACCAGCCACCGCGCATCGACCGAGTAGCGCGCGAACCCGCCGCCGAGGTGGTCGTAGATCCCGCCCTCGGCCATGCCGTGGGCCCACGCGTCGAACGCCTCGCGCGCCTGCGCGCCGAACGACAGCCGGCCGGCGCGGGCGAGCAGCTCGTGGCTCGCGCTCGACGGGAACTTGGGCGCGCCGCCGAGCCCGCCGTGCTGGCGATCGCAGCGCTCGGCGAGCTGGCGGCCGGCGGTGATCAGCAGCGACGAGGTGAGCGCGCCGGGATCGGCGGCGTGGGCGCCGCGGCGGTAGTGCGCGTCGACCCGCGCGAGGCCGTCGAGCAGCGCGAGCGCGTTGTCCTCGGCGTCGGCGCGCCGGGTGCGGTACGCGTCGGACATCGCGCCGAGCAGGTCGCGGAAGCTCGGGCGGCCGAACCGCGGCTCGCGCGGGAAGTACGTCCCGAGGAAGTACGGCCGGCCGTCGGGCAGGCAGAACGCCGAGAGCGGCCAGCCCCCGCCCTCCCCCTGCACCATGATCGCGTTCATGTAGATCGCGTCGACGTCCGGGCGCTCCTCGCGATCCACCTTCACGTTCACGAACCGCTCGTTCATCAGCTCGGCGGTCGGCGCGTGCTCGAACGACTCGTGCGCCATCACGTGGCACCAGTGGCACGCCGCGTACCCGATCGACACGAACACCGGCACGTCTCGCCGGCGCGCCTCTGCGAACGCCTCCTCGCCCCACGGCCACCAATCGACCGGGTTGTCGGCGTGCTGCCGCAGGTACGGCGAGCTCTCGGTGGCGAGGCGATTCGGCATGGCCCGGGCTTACGCTGCACCCGCGGTTCTCGCAATACGCCGCGCGGCGATCCGCGCGATTGCCGCTCGCGGGAGTCCATCGCGGACGAGCGGACACCGGCTGCTACACTCGTCGCGTGGACCGGCTGCGTGCTGTGATCGACGAGCGGTTCGAGGGATCGCGGGCCCGGAGCTACGACCGCCGGGTCGACGCGGAGCTCGCACACGACGGCGTGGCGTACCGCGCCCGGCTCGAGATGGGCCCGGACGCCTGGGTCGCGGTCGAGCTGCCGTGCACCGATGGCTTCGAGCTGACGCTGCGGTGGAACGATCGGTGGACCGGCGAGGGCTCGCCCCGCGCGCCGAGCTTCGACGACAGCTTCCTCGTCGAGACCAACGATCTCGCGCTGGCGAGCGCGTGGCTCGACCACGAAGCGCGCGCGGCCCTGCTCGCCTCGCGCTACGTCTCCGGCCACCACCCCGCGCGGCACACCGCCCTGATGTTCCGCGACGGGACCTGGTGCCACGAGGTCGCGAACGATCAGGTGAGCGCGCACCGCCGCGACGGCGAGATCTCCGAGGACCGGATGGCCGACATGCTGCTGGTCTCGCTGCTGCTGGCCAGCCGGCCGGTGCGCTGGGCGCGGGCGTTCGGCGAGATCGCGCGGGCGCTCGGCGGCGAGCCGGCGTCCCGGATCGAGGTCGGAGGCAAGCCGGTGCTGCGGGTGCGCCGCGGCGCGATCGATGTCCACGTCCGCCTGGTGCGCCGGCTCGGCCCGGCCGATCCGGGGCGGCTGCGCACGATCGTCAACGCACATCGCCAGGCCAGCACCGGCGAGACGCTCTCGCTGGTCTCCGAGGGCCTGCCGCGCGCCGCGTGGCCGCCGCCGGCCGATCCGAGCGGCGGCATGCTCGCGATCGATCCCCGCGCCGCGCAGCTGATCGACCTGGCGCGGCCGAGCGCGACCACGGTGCGCACGCACGACGTCGAGATCGCGTTCGATGGCGCGCTCGGCGACCGCGAGCGGCTCGGCGCCGCGATCGAGCTCGCCGCGTGGTGGGCGCTGGACTCCCGGGCCACCGGGCCGTATCGATAGCCGCCAGGTGGCGCCTATTGCAACATGCGTTGCAATTCAGGACGCGACCGGCGCCGCGGCGGCCATCGCGAGCACGTGATCGACCAGCCGCTCGACGTAGCGCTCGCCGAGTGACTCGTCGAGCATCAGGGCGCGCTGTAGGATCGGCGCGTACAGCAGCTCGGCGTAGAACGCGGTGTCGATGCCGCGCGGCAGCGCGCCGCGCGCGACGGCCTGATCGAGCACCGCGACCGGGATCCGGTAGCGCAGCTCGCGCAGCGTCGCGACCGCCTCGGCGGGCTCGTCGATCGAGAGCAGCGCGAGCGCGATTCGCCGGCCGCGCGGCGTCGCGACCTGGCGCGCCTTCGCGTGGAGCAGCCGGATCAAATCCGCGCGCAGATCGCCGGTCTCCACCACCTCGCGCGGGATCGCCCCATCGGCGAGCGCCGCGACCACCAGCTCGGCGCGGGTCGGCCACCGCCGATAGATGCTGGTCTTGTTGACGTTCGCGGCGATGGCCACCTGCTCGACGCTCAGGCCCTCGAGGCCGCGCTCGCCGAGCTGCGCGAGGGTCGCGGCGAGGATCGCGCGCACCAGATCCTCGCTGCCGCCCGCGGGGCGCCCTGCGCGTCGCCTCTTCACCGCGCGCGAGTGTACGGCACGGCTCAGCCCGATGCGCGCCGCTGCCACGGGCTGCCACCGCGCGCGACGCAGGCCCGCCGCCGCGCCCGGAGCGCGCGATGCATGGCTGGAGATCGTGTGGCTTCGCGCACTCCAGATCGTCGGGCTCGCGCTGGTCGCCCACCAGCTCGCTACGGCGATCCCCCACGCGCTCGCCGGGTCGCTGCGCTGGACGCGCACCGCGGACCGGGTGCTGCGCGACCGCGCCGTCGCCGGTTCGCTCGGCCAGCCGCCGAGCCCGCCGCCGACCCGGCCGGAGGTCGCCCGATGACCGCGATCCGCCCGCCGATGGACGCGATGAGCCCGGCGTCGCGCCGGTTCGCCGGGATCCTCGTCGTCGTGATCCCGACGGTGATCTACGGCGGCACGAGCCTGTTGTGGCTGCTCACCGAGGATCCGTCCTACGCCGCCAACCCGCTGCGCCAGAATCTCTGGCGCGCCGGCCACGCCCACGCCGGCGTGTTGCTGATCCTGTCGCTGGTGGTGCTGCGCTACGTCGACGACGCGGTGCTCGCCCCCGCCACCCGGTGGATGGTCCGGCTCGGCGCGCCGATCGCCGCGATCCTGATCCCCGCGGCGTTCTTCCTGTCGATGCCCACGGCGGCGTCGCGCGCGCCGAGTCCGCTGATCTACCTCGCGTACGCCGGCGCCGCGTGGCTCGCGCTGTGCCTGGTGGTGCTCGGCATCGGCTTGATCCGGCGGCCCCGACCGGGGGCTCCGGAGCCCGGCTGACCGCCGCGGGGTCAAGCCCGCGGACCCGCGATCGACCGGTCGATCCGCGCGTGGAAATCCTCCGCGCGATCCTAGCCCCCCGCGTTGAGCGTTCTCGACGGAGTGGGCTATACCTCCGGCTCGACGATGTCCGACGCACTCGTACCCAACATCACGCCGATCTCCATCGAACAGGAGATGAAGAGCTCGTTCATGGACTACGCCATGAGCGTGATCGTCGCGGGCGCGGTGGCCGCCGCGCGCGCCCGCCAGAAACCGGAGCAACCGCGAAAACAATACACAACACCCGGGCGCCAAAACAAAATTAAACCTCCCGTCCTCCAATTTGTGCG
>JBQCJR010000461.1:0-11494 GCA_051952595.1 Kofleriaceae bacterium | reverse complement strand
ACCCGGAGGCGGTGAAGTCGCTCGCGACCGTTCGCGGCAGGCACAGCAGATTGAACAGGTCGACGTCGTCGAGGGCATGCAGACCCGTCTTCGCGACCGGATCACCGATGAGATCGGTCGCCATCGGCATCGTGCCATCGGTGCCGGCGTCGCCCGCCGCCTGTGCGAGCGTGGCCGCGGTCGCGCCCACGACGTACTCCTGGACGTTGGTCGAGACCACCGCCGCCGCGAACCCGAGCTTGTCCGCCACGCCGCCCGGCGCGATCGAGATCGTCTCGGTCGGCGTATAGGTAGGCGTGCGCGCGCCCGGCCTCACCAGGAACCGGTTGCCCACCAGCGCCACCGTCGCGCCGGCGTAGCCCGGATCCTTGTCGCCCTGCGCGCGGATCGCCGCCTCGACGGCCGCGCGCAGCGCGCGCAGATCCTTGTTGGCACCGAGCCCCTCGAGCTTGCACGTCACCGTCGCGGCCGGGCCGGTCAGGCCGGAGATCGAGACCTTGATCTCCTCGCCGTTGAAGGTGTTGAAGTTCGCGGTGGTATCGATCGCGCCACCCACCGTGCCGTTGAACGCCGCCAAGATCGCCGGCGATGCGAGCGACTCGACGGCCACCAGCTGCGACGACGCGTTGACGACATCGACGTACCAACGCGGGCTCGTCGCCTCGATCGAGACGTTCAAGTACCGCTCGGTGGCGAGCGGCGGGCGGCGGTCACCGGGGGTCGCGTAGCGCGAGACGTAGAGGTTGAACACCCGGGTCGAGATCGTTCCGGTCGCCGGGTCGAGCACCGGCTCGACCACGAACCGCAACCGGTTGCCCCACGCGCCGGCGTTGATCGCCGCGACGCCGAGCGCGTCCGCGCCCGCGGTCGTCTTGCTGAGCACCCTGGCCGTGGCCACCTCGGCGCCCGGCGCGGCGCGCACCACCCACGCGCTCGAGCCTCCGTTCAGGAAGAACTGCGCGATCTGATAGCTCGCGTCGCTTCGCGGATCGATGCCGCCGAAGATCCGCTCGAAGTCGGCGCTGCCGAGGATCCGCACGGCCTTGCCGACCGGGCCCTCCGGGAAGAAGTCGATGAACGCCCCGATCGACGTCGCGACCGAGGCGACCGGCCGAACGGAGCTGGGCGTCTCGGTAACGTAGACGCCCGGATACGTAAGCTGCACGCGCTCCCCATCCTTCTAGGGGCTCGACGTGCGACGATGACGCACCCACCACGACCGCCCGTTCCCCCCACCAAGCGATCGGGAGTATTTAAGCGCGTCGGGAGCGGCCTGTCACGGCTCGCGCAGGCTTTTTCTGAAACCGGTGGAGGACCGGCGCGCGCCTAGGTCCGGATCGGCTTGTACTTGATCCGGTGCGGCTGGTCGGCGTCGGTGCCGAGGCGGCGGCGGCGGTCCGCCTCGTAGTCCGCGAAGTTGCCCTCGAACCACTCGACGTGCGAGTCGCCCTCGAACGCCAGGATGTGGGTGGCGATCCGATCGAGGAACCACCGATCGTGGCTGATCACCACGGCGCAGCCCGGGAACTTCTCGAGGCCGTCCTCGAGCGCGCGCAAGGTGTCGACGTCGAGGTCGTTCGACGGCTCGTCGAGCAGCAGCAGGTTGCCGCCGCGCTTGATCATCTTGGCGAGGTGGACGCGGTTGCGCTCGCCGCCCGACAGGATGCCGACCCGCTTCTGCTGGTCCTGGCCCTTGAAGTTGAAGCTCGACACGTACGAGCGCGAGTTGATCGTGCGCTCGCCCATCTGCATGGTCTCGGAGCCCTCGCTGATCTCGTCGTAGAGCGTCTTGTTGTCGTCGAGCGCGTCGCGGCTCTGATCGACGTAGCCGAGCTTGACCGTATCGCCGATCTTGATCGTGCCCTTGTCCGGCTTCTCGAGGCCCATGATCATGCGGAACAGCGTGGTCTTGCCGGCGCCGTTGGGGCCGATCACGCCGACGATGCCGCCGCGCGGCAGCTTGAACGTCAGGTTGTCGATCAGCAGGCGCTCGCCGAACGACTTGCTGACGCCCTCGAACGACACGACCTCGCCGCCGAGCCGCGGCCCGGGCGGGACCACGATCTCGAGCGCCGGATCGCGCGCCTCCTTCTGCGACTCGGCCACCATCTCCTCGTAGCGGTTGAGCCGCGCCTTGCTCTTGGCCTGGCGCGCCTTGGGCGACAGCCGCACCCACTCGAGCTCGCGGGCGAGCATCTTGGCGCGCGCATCGGCCTGGCGCTCCTCGTCCTTGAGCCGCTTGGCCTTGAGCTCGAGCCAGCCGGAGTAGTTGCCCTCGAACGGGTGGCCCTCGCCGCGGTCGAGCTCGAGGATCCACTTCGCGACGTTGTCGAGGAAGTACCGATCGTGGGTGATCGCGACGACGGTGCCGCGGAACTCCTCGAGCATACGCTCGAGCCACGCCACGCTCTCGGCGTCGAGGTGGTTGGTCGGCTCGTCGAGCAGCAGCATGTCCGGCTTGGACAGCAGCAGCCGGCACAGCGCGACGCGGCGGCGCTCGCCACCGGAGATCTTGGTCACGTCGGCGTCGCCCGGCGGGCAACGCAGCGCGTCCATCGCCATCTCGACGGTGTGGTCGAGCTCCCACGCGTTCGCGGCCTCGATCTGGTCCTGGAGCCGGCCCTGCTCCTCGAGCAGCTTCTCCATCTTCTCGGGCGACATGTCCTCGCCGAGCTTCATCGAGACGTCCTCGAACCGCTGGAGCAGCGCGCGAGTCTCGGCGACGCCCTCGTCGACGTTCTCCTTGACCGTCTTGTTCGGATCGAGCTGCGGCTCCTGCGGCAGGTAGCCGATCTTGAGCCCCGGCGCCGGCCAGGCCTCGCCGAGGAAGTCCTTGTCCACCCCGGCCATGATGCGCAGCAGGGTGCTCTTGCCCGCGCCGTTGTTGCCGAGCACGCCGATCTTGGCGCCCGGATAGAAGGACAACCAGATCCCCTTCAGGATCTCGCGCTTGGGCGGAACCAGCTTGCGCAGATCCTTCATCACGTACGTGTACTGGGCAGTCATGGGCCGCGGTTATACCCGCGACGCTGAGCCTCGGCTACCGTCGAACGAGGCGGTCGCCGATGTGCGCGCACCGCCAACCGCTTGCGGCGCCTCCCGAGACCCTTTCACTATGGGGCGTGGCCTATCGCGAGGAAGCCTCCGACGTGCTCGAGGCGCCCACCGCCGAGGGGACGCTCACCGCCGAGCTCGGCCCGCGCTCGCTCCGGCTGTCCGTCGCCGCGCGCACCCTCCAGCTCGCGGATCGGCGGGCGACGCTCATCGATCACAAGAAGAACCACGCCCGCACCTCGTGGCCGATCGCCGGGCTGCTGTTCAGCGCGCGCGACGTCCCACACGAGGATCTGGGGATCTGGCTCGAGGTCGATCCCGGCGCCGGCCCGCGGACGGGGATGCGCCGGATCTTCGGAGTCGAGCCGGTCGATCTGCTCGACCCATCGGGGCTCGCCGCGCTCGCCAGCCTCGATCGGCTCGCACACCGGCTGCGCGGCGCGATCGCCGAATACGCGGGAGACATCCGTCGGGCGGTCGAGGTCGGCCGCGGGCTCGACAAGGTGCTGCTCGCCGATCACGGCGATCGCTACCTGCTGTACGCGCGGCGGCTGTTCCGCGATCGCGCGCGGTTCACCGCCGAGATCCACCGCGATGGGCGGATCGTCGTGCCGCAGCGCCACGGGCCACCTCGCGAGGTGGTCGTCCGCAGCCGCTACGGCATCACCGTGGTGGGTGACTACGTCCGGTTCGCCGCGCCCGACGGCGCCGACCTCGCGCGGGTCGCGATCCCGTGGATCGCTCCCGAGGATCGACGCGAGCTCGCGCGACGGATCGGCCAGCTGGTCGATGCCGCCGGGCGGTGAACCTCTAGCCGGGCGAACCCGGAGGCCTACATGCCGGGCTGCTGCTGCGGCATCTGCTGCGGCTGCGCCTGCGCCGACTGCTGCGGCCGCTGCTGGGGCTGCGCCTGCGCCGATTGAGGCGGCGCCTGCACCGACTGCGGCGGCTGCTGCGCCTGGCGGCCCTGCGCGCCCTCCTGCAGCGCGGTCTGAGCCTGCCCCGGACGGATCTGGCGCGTCGGCCCCTCTGGACCATTCAGCACCACCGCGTCGCCACGCTCGTCGAACGTGTGCTGCACGATCGCGACGACCGGCTGGCGCGTCGACCACAGGGTCACCCGGCGGTCCTCGGCGTGGGTCGGCCGGCGAGCGCCATTCGCGCCATAGGCCGCGACGACGATCTGTTCCGGGTTGACGCCGTCCTTCACCAGCTTCTGCTGCACGGCCTCGGCGCGCCGCGCCGATAGCCCGACGTTGTAGTCGGCGGGCCCGACCGGATCGGCGTGCCCGTCGAGCACGATCTTCAGATCAGGGTTCCGCCTCATGCAGTTGGACAGCCCCTTGAGCTGCGCGGCGCTGGTCGCGGGGAGCTGCGCCGAATCGAAGTGGAAGAACACCTCGGTGATCTGCTTCGATTGGCTGAGCCTGTGCTCGCCCATCGGCCCCGGCTGCCCCTGCATCTGCCCCTGCTGCATGGTCGGGGCGTGGCTCGTCTTGGTGGTGGTGGTCTTGGTGGTCTGGCTGGGCTGACTCTGACTGGTCTGCTGGTAACTGGTCTGTCCCGTACCGGCGAGCGCCGCTCCGGCGCTTACCGTCGAGAGAATGGTCGTTGCGATCATGAACGTAGGCCTCATGGCCCCCCTCCTAGTCACGCGCCGGCGCGGCTTCCTGTGATGGGCCGGTCGCCGGGTTGTGCGAAAGATGCGGCTGTGCGGCTGCGTGTGGGCTGCCGAGCGCCGCCGACAAATCGTGCTGTGGTTCGTGTTGATTGCCTGCTCCCATGCGTCTCGCTTTCTGCGAGGTCGATCAAACGAACAGCAATCCACATGCCGCCAGGCCGCTTTTGGCGCACCGCGGCCTGCCTGTTCGGGCAGCCTCCGTCGAGGAAGTCCCGCCGCGTGCCACGAACCTCGAGCCCGCGCCTCCGGCTCGGATTGACATCATGCGGCGCGTGGTCATCGTATCCGCATGTTCTTCAAGTCCTGGCGGCTAGGTCGGCTTCTGGGGTTTCCCGTCGAGATCAACCTCAGCTTTCTGATCCTGCTGGCGCTCGTGTTCGTCGCGTTCGGCGGGATCGCCGGCGTGTTCGTGGTGTGCCTCGCGTTCGCCTCGGTGCTGTTGCACGAGCTCGGTCACGCGCTCGTCGGCCGCGCGCTCGGCGTCCACACCGAGAGCATCGAGCTCGGGTTCCTCGGCGGCGCGGCGAAGATGATCAACCTGCCGCGCACCGCGAGCCACGAGCTGATGATCGCGGCCGCCGGCCCGGCGGTGTCGCTGATGCTCGGCGGCGCGGGGCTCGGCCTCGCCGCGCTGCTCGACTGGCCGTTCCTCGCGATGGTCGGCTGGATCAACCTGGTGATCGCGGGGTTCAACCTGATCCCGGCGCTGCCGATGGACGGCGGCCGGATCATGCGCGCGCTGCTCGTGGGCAAGCTCGGGTTCGTCCGCGCGACCGACGTCGCGGTCACGGTGTCGCGCGCGGTGGCGATCGGCTTCGTGGTGCTCGGCCTCACCGGCTACTACCAGCTGCTCGTGCTCGCGCCGTTCCTCTGGCTGATGGGCAACCGCGAGCGGATGATCGCGCGCATGGCGCCCGCGCCGTACGCCCGCCACCACGCCGGGGTCGACGTCCTGCCGCGCGACTGGGACGGCCCGGCGCCCGGCGGCTGGGGCAGCCCGTTCGATCACCGCGGGCCGGGCACGCTGCGCCGGTACACGATCGTGCACCGCAACGGCCGCCTGGTGATCGAAGCGCTCGATTAGGCTGCCGGAGGTTCGTGGACGCGCTACACGGGCGCATGGCTTCGATCGTCGATGTCTCGACCCCCGTGCCCGATGGCGACCGGCTGCGGCTCGAGGTGCCGCCGGGGTGGCGGCAGGGCCGCGGGGCGTACGGCGGGCTGTGCGTCGGCGCGTTGATCCGCGCGATCGAGCGCCGGGTCGACGAGCCGCAGCGCAAGGTGCGCTCGGTGACCGCCGAGCTGCCGGGGCCCCTCGAGGTCGGCGCCGCCGAGGTCGAGGTCGAGATGCTGCGCCGCGGCAACTCGGTCTCCACGGTCCGCGCCGCGATCCGCCAAGGCGGCGAGGTGCGCAGCCACGCCGTCGCGATCCTCGCGGCCCCGCGGCCGAGCGGCAGCGCGCTGGCGTGGCGAGATCTCGCGCCGCCCGAGGTGCCGCCGTGGCGAGCGCTGCCGCCGTCGCGGGTCGGCGTGCCGGATCCCGCCGGCCCGCCGTGGCCGGAGTTCACGCAGCACTTCGAGTTCCGCCCGGTCGTGGGCATGCCGCTGTCGGGCGGCGAACCACGCACCGCCGGCTGGGTGCGGCCGCGCGAGCCGGTCGCGGTGCGCGACGCCGGCTTCGTGGCCTCGATGATCGACACGTGGTGGCCGGCGGCGATGGTGCGGATGCGGACGCTGCCGCCGATGGCCACGATCGCGTTCACCCTCGAGCTGGTGAGCGACCTCGAAGGCCTCGATCCCGAGGCGCCGCTGCTCTATCGCGGCAGCGTCCCGGTGTGCGGCGATGGCTACTTCCTCGAGACGCGCGAGCTGTGGGGCGAGGACGGGCGGCTGATCGCGCGCAACCACCAGACGTTCGCCGTGATCGCCTGAGCCCCGCGGCGCTCTGTTACGCTACCCGGCCATGGCGAATCAGCCGACGATGTGGGGCCGGGCGCGTCGGGTCACGGGTGCCCTGATCCTGCTCTGCTTCTTCCTGCCGTTCTTCGGCATCTCGTGCGACGGCATGGACGTGATCACGGTGTCCGGCACCGACATGGTCGGCGGCTGCGAGCCGGGCGGCATGGCGGTCGAGCTCGGCCGGCAGGGCCCCGAGTCCGGCGTGACCACCGAGATCGCCAAGGTGCCGCGCGAGCCGCTCGCGATCATCGCGATGGTGCTCGCGGTCGCGACGTTCGCGCTCGCGTGGTTCGGCACCCGCAAGACCCTGATCGCGTCGATCGCCACCGCGGTGCTCGGGCTCGGCGTGCTCGGCGGGCTCCACGTCCGGCTGGTCGGCAAGCTCCAGGACGAGCTCGCCGAGGCGCAGCGCAAATCGAAGGGCGCCGGCCGCGCGCTCACCGCCGACAGCAAGATCGAGGCCGGCGGGCGGTTTGGGTTGTGGGCCACCGGGCTCGGCTTCGTCGTGGTCGCGACGCTGTCCGGGCTCGCGCTGCGCCGCCGCGGAGCTGATACAACGGCGACGTGACCCTGACTGTCTACCAGTACCCGAACTGCTCGACGTGCAAGAAGGCGCTCGCGTGGCTGCGCGGCCGCGGCGTCGCGTTCGAGGCGATCGACATCGTGAAGCAGCCGCCCCCGCGCGCGCAGCTCGAGCGCGCCGCGAAGCTCGCCGGCGCACCGATCAAGAAGCTGTTCAACGTCTCGGGCGAGTCGTACCGCGCCGGCAACTTCAAGGAGAAGCTCGCGACGATGACGGACGCGCAGGCGTTCGCGGCGCTCGCGGCCGACGGCAAGCTGATCAAGCGGCCGCTCGCGATCGGCGACGGGTTCGCGCTGATCGGGTTCGACGAGGCCGCGTGGTCCGCGGCGATCGGGTGACCGGTTCGGGCGCTGCCTAGCGCACGCTGGATGCGCGCGCGCTCGACGCCTGCGCGGCGCGCGCGGCCTCGATCGCCGCGGCGATCATCAGATCCTGCTCGGCGGCGCTCTTCCACCGCTCGCGGATCTCCGGCGCCAGGGTGTCGACCGGATCGAAGTAGAGGAAGAACCCGGGCTTGACCGAGGGCGCGGAGAACACCGAGATCCCGGTCTCGCGATCGTAGTGCTCGAACGAGTGGGCGACGCGCTTGCCGCCGCCGCCCGGCGCGTCGACGACGAACGTCGGGGTGTGGAACCCGGCCGTGACGCCGCGGGTGGCCTTCTCGATGTCGAGCGCGGTCTGCAGGGTCGTGCGCAGGTCCTCGACGCCCTTCACCAGGTCGTGGACGTACACGTAGTACGGGTGCACCTGGCAGTGGCCGAGCCGCTTGACCAGCAGCTGCATCGTCGAGATCGAGTCGTTCACGCCACGCTGGAGCACCGACTGGTTGCGCGTGATGATGCCACGCGCGAACACGCCGTCGAGCGCCCGCTTGGTGATCGCGGTGATCTCGTTGGGGTGGTTGAAGTGGGTGTGGAGGACGACCTCCTTGGCGAGCTTGCGCCCGCGCTCGACGACCGCGGTCAGCGCGTCCACCCACTCGGTGTCGGTGATCAGCTTCATCGGCATCACGGCCGGACCCTTGGTCGCGAACCGGATCCGCCGGATGTTGGGCAGGTCGAGCAGGCGGTTGCCGATCAGGGTGATCTGGCGGGCCTTGAGCTGGTAGCTGTCGCCGCCGGACACCACGATGTCCTCGAGCTCGGGGCGCTCCGAGATGTAGCGGAACGCGCGCTCCCAGCGATCCTCGGTGGCCTTGAGCGAGACCTTCTCGACCTCGTCGGTATCGACGCCGACCGCGTAGCTGCGGGTGCAGAACCGGCAGTACACCGGGCAGGTATCGAGCGCGAGGAACAGCGCCTTGTCGGGATAGCGGTGGGTCAGCCCCGGGACCGGCGCGTCGGCCTGCTCGTGCAGCGAGTCGAGCGTGAGCTTCGGGTGATCCGGCAGCAGGCGCGACGAGACCGGCACGAACTGGCGGCGCAGCGGATCGTTGTACGGATCCGCCCAGTCGATCAGCGACAGCAGGTACGGCGATACCCGGATCGACATCGGCGAGCGGCGGAACCCCTCGGCCACGTCGTCGTAGAAGCTCTGCGGCACCAGGTGCTGGACCGCCGAGAGCAGCTTCTGCGGGTTCGTGATCGTGTTCTTGGCCTGCCAGCTGTGATCGAGGAACGTGGCCTCGTCGATCTGGGCGTACGCGGGGATCTTCTGCCAGAACGGGCCATCGAGCAGCTGGCGGTGCTGCAGCGTCGTGGGATCGATCGACGCCTTGATGTGCTTGATCGGCTCGGCGGCGGCCGGGGAGTCCGAGCGGCCGATCACTTTGAGCTGGGTTTCCATGGGTGCCTCGCGAGAAGAGCTAAACGAACGGACGCAGCGATTCGAACAGGTTCAGATCGCTCGATCCACGTCAGGCTGGTGCGGGACGGTGCCCAGGTACCACATCGTGTTGGATCGATATCACGCCCGGTGGTCGCGGGCCAACCGGCGATGGGCGGTCATGCGAGACCGGGCTATACTCGTGGATGGACGCGCCGCGGATCCGGAGAGCCGAGACGGCGCCGACGCGCCAGGTCGTGGCCGCCGCGATCGCGCTCCTCGTGCTCGGCGCGATCGGCGCGCTCCAGGCCGGGAGGGCCGGGGCGTCGTTCATGTTCGATCTCGAGCTGGTCCACCCGCCGCTGGTGCGCGCCGCACCGATGCTGGATCCAGCTCCGACCCCGCGGCTCGCCCGCCGGGTCTACCTGGTGATCGTCGACGGGCTCCGGCTGGACCGGTCGTACGAGCTGCCGTACTTCGACGAGCTGCGTCGGCGCGGCGCCGACACCGAGGCGAGCTCGCACTACCCCACGTGGTCGGTCCCGAACTACGTCTCGATCCTGGCGGGTGTGCCGCCGAGCGCGAGTGGGGTGCGCACGAACTACCACACCACCCCCGTCACCCTCGACACCCTGATGGACCGCGCGCGCGCGGCCGGGCTGCGGGTCGCGACCGCCACCGATTACGCCCTGCTGCCCCGGCTGTTCCTGCGCTCGCGCAACGAGCTGCCGCTCGGCTGGCTGGGCGACCCGCTCGATCCGTACGATCGCGACGACGAGGACCGAGAGTACTTCGAGGCGATGGAGGACCCGGTGCCCCACGCCGGCGTACACAACCCCGCGACCGAGCTGGCCTCGCCGTTCGATGACGCGCGCTACGCGCCGTGGCCGGGCGGGTTTCGCGAGGCGGCCACCGCGGTGCTCGGCGACGACGCCGATCTGGTGGTGCTGCTGATCGGCGCTCCGGATGTGATCGGCCACGCGCGCGGCGCCGCGGATCCGGCGTACCGCGCCGCGGCGGCGGCGACCGACCACGTGCTATCGCGGGTGCTGTCGCGCGTCGATCTCGAGCAGGACGCGATCGTGATCACCAGCGACCACGGCCACACCAACAGCGGCGGCCACGGCGGCACCGAGCCGGAGGTCATGACCGTGCCGCTGATCGCCGCGGGCGCCGGGATCCGGCCGGGCTCGACCGCGCTCGACGCCGGGCTGATCGACATCGCGCCGACGATCTCGGCGCTGCTCGGGATCTCCGCCCCGGGCCACGGCCTCGGCCGCACGCTGACCGAGTTGCTCGCGCTCGATCCGACGGCGGGAGCCCAGCGCGCGACCGCCGACCACAACCGGCTGACCGCCACCCGCGGCGTGGTCGCGGCGGCGGAGGCGCGCGCCGGGATCGCGGTGGTCGAGCACCGCGCCGCCCGGATCGGCCTGGTGGTCAGCGGCGTGGGGATCGCGACGTTCCTCGCCGTGCTGCTCATCCGCCGCCGCGTGCTGCGCCTCGATGTCCGCGTGCTGCTGGTCTCGGTGCCGACGTTCTTCCTGGTCTACTTCATGCTGATCGCCACGGTCGGCGCGTTCTCGCCGTCGCTCACCCCGGCGCGTGGCCACATCGCCAGCGTGCTGGTGCGGTGGGCGGCGATCGGCGCGGTGTTCCAGCTGCTCGCCAGCGCGTGGGCGCTGCGCGGCGCGGAGCGGCTGGCGGACCGGCTCGCGATGGCTAACGGGATCGCGTGGACGTCGCTGATGCTGACGATGGCGCCGGCCGGGATGATCTGGGCGTTCTTCCCACCGCCCTACGTCACCCTACCCGGACCGGTGTGGCTGGTGCTGATCCCCGCCGTCGAGGTCGCGGTCGCGTGCGCCGCGGTCAACGTCGCGCTGATCCTGTTGCTCGAGGTGATCGTGTTCGCCGCGCGGGCGTGGCACCGCACCACGCGGTGAGCTACGGGGTCGGCGCGTAGCGGGACACGATCGCGGTGGCCCTCTGCATCCAGTCCTCGCTCTGCTCGCGGGTCATGTGGTGCGTGCAGCTGCCCACGTCGCCCTGGGTGGCCGCGGTGTCGAAGCAGTCGAGCAGCTCGTCGCCCCACTGCTGCTGCTCGCAGCTCTCGATCGCCGAGGCCGACAGCTCGTCGAGCATCGCCTCCGAGACCCCGTTGCCGACCGCCGTGGCGCGCGTGACCTCGGTCAGCTTGTCGAGCGCGCGCACGCAGCGATCGAAGTGCGAGCGCGACCGGCTCGGCGCGAGCATCGCGCGGCTCGACGGCGCCGGCTCGTCGCGGCGCGACGCGAGCTCGTGGGGGGTCGTCGACGACGGCGATGTGGACGGAGAGCTCCAGCAACCGACTCCCACCACGAGCAGCCACGCGGCGCGCATCGCGCGATGATAGCGCGCTACTTGCGGCCGAGCTTGATGATCCGGTCGCGCGGCGGCTCGGGCACGGCGAT
>JBQCJR010000460.1:0-15842 GCA_051952595.1 Kofleriaceae bacterium | reverse complement strand
TGATCCCGAGGACGTCGAGCTCGCCGGGATCCTCGCGATCGTCGTCGTTCGAGATCGCGAGGTGGGTTGGATAGAAGATCGACGGGTTCGGCAGCTGGAGATGCTGATCGCTGCCGAGCAGCGCCGCGCCGCCGGTGAGCTCCTTGCCGACTGCCCAGTTGTTCGAGCCGGCGTACGGCCGCATGAACGCGTGTGGGCCGAGCGCGCCGAGCGGCCCCGTCGCGATGCCCCGGCGGAAGAACGTGCGCGCGCGATCGAACACCTGCTGCGGCACGCGCGGGCGGACCGATGCGACCTGCGGGGACGGTGGCGCCGCGGGCGTGCGCGCGCGGGGCGCCTGGCCGTCCGAGGTCGAGCCGGTCGAGCTGTTCGGGCTGACGTTCGGGAACCCGTCGACGGTCGGCGCGAGTCCGACCGGCTTCCAGGTCAGGAAGTCGCTCGCGATGCCGGCGCGTGGCCCGCTCGGGAAGCGGGCGCGCAGGTTCTGGTAGATCTCGGTCGCGAGAATCTCGGACGGCGCCGACCACGACAGCGAGAACGCCTGGAATCGCCCGAGCACCAGCGAGTCGATCGGCGACCACGCGGCGAATCGATCCGGAGGGAACGACACGAGGATCTCCGGGTCGAGCTGCCACTTGTTGCGCCGCAGGTCGTCGGCGTAGGCGTTGACGCCATCGCTGAAGCGCTGGAGCAGATCGACCACGTCGCGGTTCGTCCGATCGTCGGATCCGGAGGCCTCCTCGGCGGCGGCCTCGGCGCGCAGCTGGTCCCACGCCTGCTCGGCCAGCGGCTTCATCCGGTGCATCCGCATCTCGAGATCGGTGTCGATCACCGAGGCGTCGAGCGCTCCGAACAGCTCGCTCAGCGTGCCTGCGCCATAGCGCCGCAGGATGTCCATCTGCGGCAGCCGATCGTGCGCCATCACGTATCCCTGCACGAACGCGAGATCGCGCACGTTGCGGGCGCGGATGTGGGCCACTCCGTATTCGTCGCGCGCGACGTGCGCGGGCTGCTCGAGGCCGACCTCGAACTTTCCGTCGAGGGTCAGCAGGTCGAACGGCCCGTTCTCGCCATCATCGCCGCACCCGACGAGCGCGAGCAGGCTCGCGGCGGCGAGGGGGACGAGGCGCATGAGCCGCACGATATACCGGAAAAGAATCGCGCGGGCGCGAGCGCGACCGAGGGGTCGGGATTAGGATCACGGCCGGATGACCGAGCACCTGTTTCTTCGCGCGTGTCGCCGGCAACCCGTCGAGCGCACGCCGATCTGGATGATGCGCCAGGCCGGCCGCTACTTGCCGTCGTATCGCGCGGTGCGCGCGCGCGCGTCGTTTCTCGAGCTATGTCGCACGCCCGAGCTGGCGTGCGAGGTCACGCTGCAACCCATCGATCAGCTCGGGTTCGACGCCGCGATCCTGTTCAGCGACATTTTGATCACGCTGCCCGCGATGGGCCTCGACGTGGCGTTCCCCGAGTCGGGGCCGAAGATCGCCACGCCGGTGCGCACGCACGCCGCGATCGAGGCGCTGCGCGTGCCGGATCCGGAGGCCGAGCTGCCGTACGTCATGGAGTCGGTGCGCCAGATCCAGCGCGCGCTCGCCGGGCGGGTGCCGCTGATCGGGTTCGCCGGGGCGCCGCTGACCATGCTGACCTACGCGGTGGAGGGCGGCGGCTCGAAGGACTACCCGCACACCAAGAAGCTGCTGTACGGCGCGCCGGCCTCGGCGCACGCGCTGCTCGACAAGCTGGCGCGTACGTGTGCGGTGTACCTCGAGGCGCAGATCGCCGCGGGCGCCGACGCGGTGCAGATCTTCGATAGCTGGGGCGGCATCTTCTCGCCCGGCGACTTCCGCGAGTATCCGCTGCGCTACGCGCGGCAGGTGATCGAGATGCTGCGCGACTCGCCGACGTTCCGGCGCTCGCCGGTGCCGATCATCTACTTCGTCAACGGCTGCGCGCCGTACCTCGACGACTACGCGTCGAGCGGCGCGGACGTGCTCGGCGTCGACTGGCGGGTCGGGATCGACGAGGTCCGCCGCCGGGTGGGCGATCGCGTGGCGCTCCAGGGCAACCTCGATCCGGGCGCGCTGTTCGCGAGCCCTGCCGAGATCCGGACGCGGGTCGCGGATATCCTCGCGCGGGCCGGCTCGGTCGGGCACATCTTCAACCTCGGCCACGGCGTGCTGCCGGACACCGATCCCGAGCACGTGCGCGCGATGGTGACCGCGGTGCGCGAGCTCTCGGCGCGGGCGTGAGGCGGCGATGAGGATCGCGGTCATCGGCGGCGGGCTCGCGGGGCTCGCCGCGGCGCGCGCGCTGGTCAGCGCGGGGATCGACGCCCACGTGTTCGAGGCGCGCTCGCGCCCGGGCGGCGTGATCGGGACGACCCGCAGCGATGGGTTCGTGCGCGAGCACGCGGCGAGCTCGTTCCTCGGGGGGGCGCCGCGGGGCGCGCTCGCGCTGTGCGAGGAGCTCGGTGTCGAGGTCGAGCGCGCGTCGCCCGCGGCGCGGCGGCGGTGGATCTACATCGACGGCAAGCTGCGCGCGGTGCCGCGCAACCCGCTCCAGCTGGTGCGCTCCGACCTGCTGACCTGGCGCGGCAAGCTCGATCTGGTGCGCGAGCCGCTCCGCGGATCGCGGGCCTCGGGCGACGAGTCGATGCACGCGTTCGCGGCGCGCCGGTTCGGCGCCGAGGCGGCGCGCGCGATCGTGGCGCCGTTCGTGACCGGCGTGTTCGCCGCGGACGCACACGACATCAGCCTCGCCGCGGGATTCCCTCGGCTCGCGGCGCTCGAAGCCAACGGCGGCCTGGTGCGTGGGCTCGCCCGGCAGACCACGCGTGGCCTGGTCAAGCGTGCGTTCGACGCGGTCCAGGGCAAGCCACCGCGCCGCACGCCGCCGCGCGGCCTGTGGGCGCCGCGTGGTGGGCTCGGCGCGCTGATCGACGCGCTCGCCGGCAAGCTGGGCGGACGGATCCGGTTCGGCGCGCCGGTCGCGCGGATCGAGCCGTCGGAGCGCGGCGTCGTGATCGATGGCGAGCCGTGGGATGGCGCGGTGCTCGCGATCCCCGCCGAGGACGCGGTGCCGATCGTCGCGATCCCCGAGCTGGCGAGCCGGCTCGGCGAGTTCCACCGCGCGCCCGCCGCGCTGGTCTACCTCGGATTCCCCGAGGGCGCGGTGCCGCTCGCGCGCGATGGCTTCGGCTGTCTGGTCGCGCAGGGCGAGGACGCGCGGGTGCTCGGCGTGGTGTTCGAATCGGTGATGTGGTCGGATCGCGCGCCCGCCGGTCAGCTGCTGCTGCGCTGCATCTTCGGCGGCGGCCGCGATCCCTCGGCGGTCGATCTCGACGACGCCGCGCTGATCGAACAGGCGCTGCGCGACGTCCGCGTGGTGCTCGGCGCGCGCGGGGCTCCGAGCCACACCAGCGTCGTGCGGTGGCGCCGCGGCGTCGCGCAGTACCCGGTGGGGCACCGCGATCGCGTGCGCGAGGCGGTGACCACCGCGCGCGCGCACCGGATCGTGCTCGCCGGCGCCGACTACCGCGGGCCCGGCGTCAACGATCTGGTCGCCGACGCGGATCTGGTGGTGGACGAGGTCCGCGCGTGGTGAGGCTCGCGCTGCTCGCGCTGGTCGCGTGCTCGAGCGGCAAGGGTCGCCCGGTCGAGGACGCGCGGCCGCCGGTCGCGCGCGGCGATGCTCCCGCAGCAGCGCCGAGAGATGCGTCGGCATCGGCGTCGGCGGACGCGGCGGCGCCCAAGCTCGGTGACGTGCAGGTCCGCGTCGAGTGGAAGAACGTACCGGTGGCGGCGCGCTCGTCGCCGGGGCTCTCGACGTGCCGCACGCCGCGCGCTCCCGCGGTCGCGCCGACCACCACGTGGGGGATCCCCGACGCGCTGGTGATCCTCGAGGGCGCACCGGTTCCGGCCGAGGCGCGGGTGGTGATCGGGGCGTGTACGCTGACGCCGCGGATCGCGATCGGCTCGTCGCTCGAGATCGAGAGCGCGTTCGACCGGCCGGCCTCGGTCGTGGTGATCCGCCGGGGCAGCCTGGCCGCGCCGCGCGAGCTCTCGGAGGGCGCGCCGACGACGGTCCAGCTGCCGATCGCCGGCCACGCCGCGACGGTGCCGCTCGAGGCGGGTGGGCTCTACGAGCTGTCGACCGGCGGCAAGCAGCCCGAGACCGCGTGGGTCGTCGCCGGTCCCGGCGCGGTGACCGACGCGAACGGGCAGGTCACCGTGCACGACCTCGCGGTCGGCGAGCACGTCGTGACCGCCTGGCTGCCGCCGCGCGCGGGACAGCCGGCGCGCTACGCCCAGGGCAAGGTCGTGGTCGCGGGCGGCGAGCTCGCGGCGATCACGCTCGAGCTGGCGGAGTAGCCGCGGCGTCGCTACCGCCGGGTCGGATCGATCTTCTCGACGGTGGTATCCCGGTCGATCTCGACGCGATCGGCGTCTTGTGCCGCGCCACGCACGACGACGGCGTCGCCGCGATCCGCGCGCTCGAGCTCGCGGTTGCCGGGCGCGCGGTGGCGCTTGAGCAGGCGGAGCGACACGCGGCCGCGATCGCTGCACCCGATCAGCTCGAGCTTGCCCTTCGCGGGGCGCGGCGCGCTGACCACGCGCCACGCGACGGCGCCCTCGGGGACGTCGACGAGCGCGCGCGGCTGCTTGCGCAGCACCAGGTACGAGAACTTCATCCCGCTGTCGCGCAGGTGGGTGAGCCGCGCCAGCTCGGCGGTGACCGGCGGCAGGGCGAGCGGGCGATCCTCGTGGCACCAGTCGTCCGGATCGGCGAGCGCGGGGCAGGGCGCGCCGCGGCGGGTGCACGGCGCGAACGCGTGGCCGAGGCCACGCGCGAGCACGGCGTCTCGCACGGCGTGCAGGGCGCGCGAGGTGTCGCGCAGCGCCGGCTCGATCGCGATCACCGCGCCGTCGTCGGAGATCGCGGCGAGCGCGCGCTCGACCACCGCGACGGCGCGCTCGGTCGGCAGCTCGTTGAGCAGCGTGCCCATCGCGATCAGGTCCGCCGCGCCGAGCGGGGCGCTCGCGACATCGGCGGTGCGGGTCGCGAGCTGCACCGCCACGCCGGACCGCGCGGCGAAGTCCGGGATCGCGCGGGCCGCGATCGCGAGCGCGCCGGCATCGCGATCGATCGCACGCAGCTCGAGTGGGATCTCGCGATCGATCTCGGCGATCGCCGCGATCAGCCCGAGGCTCATCGCGCCGCAGCCGGCGCCGAGATCGACGACGCGCAGCGGGCGGGCGGCCGGCAGCGCGCCGCGGTTCGCCAGCTCGGCGAGCGGCACGGCGATCTTCATCGCGTCGGCGATCGTGAAGAACGCGGCGCGGGCCGCGAGATCACCGGCCGGATCCGCGGGGCGGTCGAGCCGCGCGCGATCGCTGGTGTAGCGGACCGAGCGATCGACGATCGCGCGGGTGAGCGCCGCGGTGGCGAGCGGGCCGGGGCCGAGCTCGGCGCGCGCGGCGGCGCGCACCGCGTCTTCCAGCGCGGGTGGAACGGTCCAGCTCACGATGCAACCATGCGCGTCCAGGCCGACCTGCGCCAGGCTCCTCCAGCGCAGGTGCGAGCCAGCTCAGCGCGCGCCCTTGTCCTTGGGCAGCTGCGTCCGGCCCGTATCGGCGGTGCCGATCTCGGTCGGAGCCGCGTCCTCGGACTTCGCGCTCGGCGCGCCTTCGGCGTCCGGCTTGCCCTCGGCGGCCTTGCCCTCGGTCGGGCCGGCCTGCGCAGTCTCGGTTGCGCCCTTGGTCGCGCCCTTGGTCGCGCCTTCTGACGTGGCCTCGGCCGCCGGCTCCGGCTTGCTCGCACTGGCCGCACCCGGGGCGCGCAGCTCCGCCGGGATCGGCAGCCTGGGATCGGTCGGCCGGTCGCCGAGCTGTTTCTTGAACGCCCCCGGCGGGAGCGTATCTCCGCCACCCTCGGCCTCGGAGACCACGCGCATCGGCTGGGTCGCCTTGCCGGTCTGCACGTGTGGCGTCATGCGCGGCGGACCGCCCGGCGGCGCGAGGAACGCGGTCTCGGTCGGCTCGTCGGCGAACGGGTTGGACGTCAGATCGACCGGGTGGGTCGAGTCGCCCTCGAGCTGGCCGGGCACGCCCTCGGCGATGTCGCGGACGTGGACCGCGACGCCGGTGATGTTGTCGTGGCCGCCGCGGGTCTTGGCCAGCTCGACCATCTCCTCGAGGGACTTGCCGGGCGCGTCGGAGCTCAGCTTCTGCGCGATCTCCTCCTCGATCGGGAAGTAGTCGTGCAGGCCATCGGAGCACACGAGCAGCCGATCGTCGCGCTTGAGCGTGACGTGCGCCATCTCCACGCCGACGTCCTCCGAGACGCCGATCGCGTTGACCAGGATCGTGCGCAGCGGCGAGACCTGCGCCTCCTCGATCGTCAGCTTGCCCTCGATGACGAGGACCTCTGCGACCGTGTGGTCCGTCGTGATCTGCGATGACCGTCCATCGCGGATCAGGTAGGTGCGGCTATCGCCGACGTGGGCGACGAACGCCTCGGGGCCGGCGATCAGCACGACGTCGAGCGTGGTGCCCATGCCGGCTTTGTCCGGCTCGTCCTTGCCGCGCTGGAACACGGCCTTGTGTGCCGAGACCACCGCGTTCTGGAGCAGCTGGACGAGGCCGCGCCTTCCGGCGTCGCTCGGCGCCTTCCGGAACGCCTCGATCTCGCTGCGCGCGAGCTCGAGCGTCTTGCGGACGTACTCGACGGCCATCGCCGAGGCGACTTCGCCCGCGGCATGCCCGCCCATCCCGTCTGCGACGATAAAGAAGCCCTGAGACGGCTCCATGAACGCCGAGTCCTCGTTGTGATCGCGGACGACGCCCACGTCCGTGACGAGCCATGCATCGAGTGTCACGCGAGGCGTGACCTCGTCTTGAGAAGCGGCCGCCATCACTGACCTTGACAGTCTGAATTCTCGCTCGACGGAACCGGGGCCGCAAGTGCTGGCGGGAAATTGATTCCGAGCCGCGTGCGATGACTGTGTTCTCAGCGGCGGTCGCGGATCGAGATCGGCGGCGGCGGAGAACCGCTGTCCGCGAGCCGCTGACCCTGCGCCGCGAGCCGTTCCGCGCACAGCGCGATCGCCTCTGGCGCTCGATCCACGGCGACGAACCGGCGGCCCAGCCGCTGCGCGACCGCGGCGGTGGTCCCCGACCCGACGAACCAGTCGGCGACCCGGTCTCCCGGGCAGGTGACCGCGCGAAGAACTCGCTCGATCAGCCGCTCGGGCTTCTGTGAGGGCCACCCGACGCGCTCGCGATCCGAGTGGTTGAGGGTCTCGATCTCGGCCCACCAGTCCTCGGGCACCTTGCCGGCGGGAACCGGGTACCGATAGATCCGGCCAGTGCGCCGGTCGGTCTTCTCCTGGACCGGCGTGTCGCCGTCCATGACCACGCGCATGTGCGATCCGCCGCGCCGCGGGACCCGCACGGCGTCCGGGTAGAACGCCCAGTCGTCCGTGCGCGCGTACCACAGGATCGTGTCGTGCTTGCGCCCGAACCCGCGCCGGCCCTTGCCTCCGATCGCGTAGCACCAGATCAGCTCGTTGACGAACCGGTCGCGCCCGAACAGCCGATCGAGCGCGACCTTCACGTAGTGGACCGCGCGGTAGTCGAGGTGGACGAACAGCGAGCCGTGGGCCGCCAGGACGCGGCGGCTGTGCTCGAGGTAGGGCGCGAGCCACGCGACGAACGCCTCGGGATCGTCTGCGCGATCGGCGTAGCGGTGGCCGCGGCCGAGCCGGACCGTCCCGGTGCCGAACGGCGGATCGATGTAGATCGCGTCGAAGCTGCCGTCTGGATGGCCGGGGAGCTCGGAGATCGCGTCGCCGCAGACCAGCTGATCTGGCACGGCGCTCAGGCCGAACCGGAGCCAGCGCTCGGTCCACAGCTCGATCTGCTCCACCGCGCGACGGTACACTAGGCCCGTGCGGTTTGGACGCTGGTATCCCCTGGCCGAGGCCGGCGCGCTCGCGCCCGAGGGCGAAGGCGTGCTCCAGCTGCGGATCGCGAGCGGGTTGCTCGACTATCCGCGCGGCAAGAGCGCGATGGTGCTCTACGCGCACGCGCCGGATCTGCGCGCCGCGGCGCAGGCGCTCGCGGTGGCCCACGCCAGCCGCGGCCTGCTGTGCCGGCACTTGATCGAGCGCACGGATGAGATCGACCTCGCCGCGTTCTGTGAGAAGTTGCGCGGTGAGTTCGTGGCACGGTTCGGCCGATCCCCCATGTTCGAGGCGCTCGCATGAAGCTCGTCGAAGCCGAGGCCGAGGGTCCGATCGAGGGCGAGGACGCGGTGGTCACGCCGCCGCGTCCGCCGCACCGCCGGGTCTCGATCTCGCTGCTGTTCACCCTCACCGTGCTGACCGGGACGGTGGTCGCGATCTACGCGGTGTTCCCGGCGCGCAACAACGCGCTGCTCACCGAGGCGATCGAGCGCCACCGCGAGCCCCCGACCTGGGACCTCGCGCGGCCGAGCGGCGGCGAGCTGCGCGCGTGGGCCATCGGCGTGGTCGGCAAGGACGCGCCGATCCCCGCGCTCGACACCGCGGTCGGCGCGCGCGCGATCACGGTGCTCGATCGCCGCGCCGCGGTCATCCGCTACGCGGTGGGGCCCGACGAGGTCACCTACGTGATCCAGCACGGCCGCGGGATCTCGCCGGCGCGCGCCGAGCGCACCGAGCACGGGCTGCGCGCCATCGCGATCCGGCGCGGCAAGTTCTACATCGTCGCCGTCGGGCCCGAGGTGGACGCGACGCGCTGGTTGCCCGCGGTGAAGTAGCGGGGCGGCCTCAGTCGTCGTCGTCGTCCCAGCCGCCGCTGGTATCGAACAGCCGCTCGATCGTGAACACGAGCAGGTGGCGCGCCTGGCCGAGCGCGAACCGGATCTCGAACCGGTACCTCGAGCCGCCATCGAACACGCCGCGATCGAGCGCCCACACCAGCTCGATGAACCCGCCGAGCGGATCGATCTCGATCGGCTCGCCGCGCGGCCCATCGATCACCACCGGTTGGTCGCACCGGTTGGTGATCTGGAGATGGGGCGCCCGGCAGGTGGCAGGTGTGCGGGCCGGATCGCTGGCGGGATCGACCACCGAGGCCGAGAGACAGGGCAGGGCGGGCAGGATCTCGACCGCGCTCGGGCGCTCGAGCTCGCAGTCGTCGCGCACGCAACCGGCGGCCGCGGCGAGCCCGGCGAGCCCGGCGAGCGCGATCAGGGGCCATGGAGGCATCTCTCGAGCTTGCCGCGCGCCGCGCCGCGCGAGGACGGCGAGAGCTGGCAAGTCACGGCGCGTCAGGAACTATCGGCCATCGCGCAGCGGTCGCCCGGACGGCGAGGAACTATCGGCCCGCGGGCTCGGGCCGCAGCGTCAGGCACGCGGTCGCGCCGTGGATCTCGGCGCACACGCGATTCGCGCGGTCGCCGGTGATCGAGAACGCGCCGGGGATCGCGACCTGGTTGCCACACGCGATCTGCGCCGGGGCGAGCGGGCGATCGACCTGTCCGGCGTCGGTCACCGTGACGTCGACCGCGATCGCGCGGCCGCTCGCCGAGGGCGGGCAGGTGACGACGAGCTTCCAGCGATCGCCGGGCGCGTACGTCCGCACGCCGTGGCGGATCGCGCCGTCGCGCTCGCGCACCACGTCGACCACGACCTCGCCGATGCCCTTGACCCGGGCGACCTCCTCGCGGAGCGGCTCGCCGGGGCGGGCGGGCCATAACGCGACGGCGAGCACCGCCGCGGCGGCGAGCGCGAACGCCGGGCCTGCCCACCACGCGCGCCACGTCCGCGCGCGGCGCGCCGGTGCAGCGATCACCAGCGGTGGCAGCGCGACCACGTCGTGGCGGATCTCGTCGAGGCACCGCGCGCACGCCGGGCAGCTCGCCAGGTGCGCGGCCACGCGGGCGTCGCGTGCGTCGAGCGCGAACGCCTCGAGCCGCGGCCACGAGATCGGCTCGCCGATGCACGCCGTCACGACGCCACCTCCTCGGCCTCGCGGCGGAGCGCCTGGACCTCGTCGCGGATCCGGTCGAGCCGCTTGCCGATCGTCTTGCGCGACAGCGATAGCTGCGCCGCGATCTCGTCCTGGGTCATGTCGTCGACGAACCGGCACACCAGGACCTCGAGGTGGCCGTGGTCGAGCCGCTCGGCGAGCGCGGCGATCAGCCCGACCCCGACGACCTGATCGTCGAGCCGCACGCGCCCGAGCGGCGCCGCGGCCTGGGGCTGGCGCGCGAGCAGGCGCGTCCGGGTGCCGCGGTCGCGGACCACGTTGAGGCAGCGATTGGTCACGGCGCGGTAGAGGTAGGGCAGGTCCACGTCACGGCTCCAGCGAGGGATCAGATCGGCGAACAGCGCGTGCACGACGTCGACGGCGTCCTCGCGGCTGCGCAGGTTCCGCTCCGCTTTGCGTCCCTGGGCGGGGCCCCTGGCGCGGTACGCCGCCTGGGGATCGAGGTCACTGACAGGTTCCACCGAGCACGCCGACCCGGTTGCATGCGCTCGGCGAGAGAGCGCCGTCGAGCGGACAGTCCGTGGAGTCGCCGCACGGCCGGCCGTCGATCTCGCAGATCCAACGCTCGGCGCCGTTGCAGCGGAGGCTCGCGCAGTCCTGGTCGATCGAGCACGGCGCGCCCGGGGCACCGGTGGTGCTGTTCGGCCCGCACACCCTCGGCCCGAGTGGGTACGCGGTGCCGCAGGTCGCGCCGCCCGCGCAGTCCGCCGACGACCGGCAGCTCGCGCACAGCCCGTCGGCGCACCGCCCCGAGGCGCACTCGCCGTCGACGCGGCACTGCGCGCCGAGCTCGTCTCCGCCGGCCGCCACGCACTCGGTGGGCGGCAGGCGCACCGGCGAGGTCGGCTCGCCGATCCCGCAGACGTCCCCGCCGCCGCAGCCGCTCGCGTCGTCGCAGCCGACGCACCGGGGAGATTCGCCGATCACCGAGCGCGGATCGTCGACCAGCTGGCACTTGTGGCTGGCGCATTGCTCGTCGAGCGTGCAGCCGGCGCCCAGCGGCGCGGGGCCGCCCGCGATCGGCGTCAGCCCGGCGCACTCCGCCGCATCGAGGAACGTCGCCCCGATCCGCGCGAGCACGACCCGGCCGGGGCCGCGCTTGGACAGCACGAACCGCACGCCGTCGTACGGCGGGGCCAGCCGCAGGTGGTACGAGACCAGCTTCCACTGCGAGGTCGGCATCCGCTCGGTGCGCTCGACGGTGCCATCGCCGAACAGGTCGATCTCGAGGAACGCCTCGGCGGTCTCCTCGACGTGGGTGACCAGCTCGAACCGGATGCAGTCGTCGGGCGACTGATCGCCGAACGGGAACGAGCGGACCGGCGAGAGCTGCGCGATCGCGGCGTCGTCGCCGACGAGCTCGACGCCCGGATCGCCGTCGTGCCAGGTCCCCGTCCGGCGCGTGTCGCCGCGCACCACGGTCCACGCGCACAGCCGATCGCCGCACCACAGGTCGAACCCGGGGTCGGACAGGATCGGCCCACAGGTCGCGCCGAGCTGGCTCGCGGCGAGCACCGCGATCGCCACCGGGAAGCCGGGGCGACGACCGGGGCGACGACCGGGTCGACGACCGGGTCGACGACCGAGGCGACGACCGAGGCGACGACCGAGGCGACGGTCAAACCGGGCGAGGAGGCGGTTCGTGGTGCGCATGGAGGTCCTCAGTAGCTGTAGGAGACGCCGAGGCCGAGCCGGTGGCCGCCGCTCGCGTGGGTCTCGTCGAGGGTGTTGGCGAGCGCGAGCGCGTAGTCGAGCTGGTACCCGGCGCTGAACGCGAACCCGCGCATGTCACCGACGTGCAGGCCGGCGCCGAGCGAGAACGCCGGGCCGACGTGGGTCTCGCGGGTGGTCATCCCGTCGGGGCCGTCGAGCGCGCTGCGGGCGACCGCGACGCCGGCGCCGAACTGGGCGTACAGCCCGAACCGCGATTCACCGATCGACTGGATCCCGCGCGCGAACGCGAGCACCGAGGCCGTGGTCCACTGGAACTCGAGCGGCGCGCGCGGGCTCTCGAACGTCCACCGCGGCGAGGACGCGAAGCTCGCGCTCCCACCGATCCACAGCCGGCGGTCGATCCGCCGCGACACCGCGAGCCCCAGCCCGCTGCTGGCCGCCCCGTCGTCGATGTAGCCGAAGTCCTCGAGCGTGTGGGTGAAGCCGTCGCGGCGCTCCGGGCCGATCGCCGCGATCAGCTCGATCTTCATCGGCCGGCTGTATCCGCCCTTGGTCGCCGCGGCGACCGCGGCCTCGCGGGTGCACCGCGCCAGATCGATCGTCGCGCCGGTACGGCCGGTCGAGATCGGGCAGCGCCGGACCGTCCCGCCGTCGCGCACCACGACCTCGTACTCGCCGGGCGCGATCGCGATCCGCACCGGCGAGCCCTTCGCCTTCTGGATCTCCGCGACCACGGCGCGCGCCTTGTGATCGAACACCAGCGCGTGGCCGGCGAGCGCCGCGGGCAGCTCGATCGACGCGGACGCGGCCCGTGGGAACGACAGCGGCACCTCGCCGTGGCCCTTGAGGTCGACCTCGAGGCTGACGTGCTGGCGGCCGACCGCGGTGACGCTCGTCGCGGCCAGCGTCTGGTGGTACGAGTAGCGATACGCCTCGTCGAGCGAGACCGCGCCGTCGCCGTTCGCGTCGCCCGCGCCGCGCAGCCCGACCAGCAGGTGGTGGGTGAAGTACGACGACGCGAGCTGCTCGCTCTCCTGCGACAGCTCGCTGCTGCTCGACGACGCGAGCACGGCGATCCCGCTCGCGTCGAGGTGCTGGCGCGAGTGGAACGAGAAGTCGGCCGCCGGGGTCGCGCCCTTGATCCGCGAGAACGCCCCGCTCTGGCAGGCATCGAGCACGACCACGGTCAGGGTCGCCGGCACCGCGACCAGCCGCGCCCGCAGCTCGGCGAGCGGCAGCGCCTCGGAGCCGAGATCGATCCCGGTCGCCCGCGCGTGGCCCGAGTAGTAGAAGAACAGCCGGACCTGGCGGCCCGCGGCGACGTCCGCGGTGACCCGCGTGGTCAGCCGATCGAGCCGGGCGCGCAGCTGGTCCGGAGTCGGGCGGACCACCACGTCCACCGCGTCCCGGGGGTGGCCGCCGAGCTCGACGAGCAGCGCGCCGACCCGCCGCGCGTCGTCCTCGGCGTAGCGCAGCTCGAGCTGGCCGGGCCCGGCGGCGTTCGAGCCGACGACCAGCGCGTAGGTCGCGGCGCCCTCGGAGGGCTGTGCGCGCGCCGTTCCACCGAGGAGGAACCACGCGCACAGCGCGATCAGGAGCGACGTTCGAGCAGGTTGCATGGCGTGCCGTCCCCCACTCGACACGCGACCGCGCCGGAATGGGAACCCTAACCCGAAGAGGGCCTACCTAACCATCCTCGGGATCGAGATGGACGGCGCGGCGGAGCGTGTGTTTGCCGAATTTTGCTGCGACCTTATCGAGGGTGTCGCCCAGGCGCTCGCCGCGGTCGCGGGCGGCCTCGTCGAACCCGAGCTGGCGCGGCGCGTCGCGGGATTCGAGCTGGGTGGCGGCCAGCCCACACAGCCGGACCCGCCCGCCCTTGCGTGGCTCGATCGCGACCTTGGAGAGCAGGGCGATCGCGGTGCGCGCGAGCACGCCGCCGTCGCTGCTCGCCGCTTCGAGCGTGGTCTGGCGGGTGATCTGGCGGAAGTCGTCGTACTTCACGATCAGCACGACCGCGCGGGCCCGCAGGTGCTGGGCGCGCAGCCGCGACGCGACGCGGTCCGCCTGGTCGAGCAGCAGCACCGCGAGCTCGCCCTTGTCGTCGATGTCGTCCTCGAACGTCTCCCGGTGGCCGATCGAGACCGGATCGCTCTCCGGCTCGACGACGCGCGCGTCCTCGCCGCGGGCGAGCGCCGCCAGGTGGGGCCCGGCGGTCGGCCCGAGCCGCGCCACCAGCGCCGCCTCCGGATAGCGCGCGACGTCGCCGATCGTCGCCAGCCCCATCGACGCGAGCACCGTGCGCGTGGTCTCGCCGACGCCCCACAGCCGGGTCACCGGCAGCGGGTGAAGGAACGCGAGCAGGCCGTCGGGCGGCACCACGCGCAGCCCGTCCGGCTTGTCGATGTCCGAGGCGATCTTGGCCGCCAGCTTGATCGGCGCGACGCCGACCGAGGCGACCAGCGACAGCTCGCGGCGCACGCGCTCCTTGATCGCGCGGCCGATCGACGCGCCGTCGCCGAGCAGCCGCTCGCTACCGGTCGCGTCGAGGAACGCCTCGTCGAGCGACAGCCCCTCGACCTCGGGCGAGAACTCGTCGAGGATCGCGAAGAACGCGCGCGACGCCTCGGCGTAGCGCTCCATGTGGTGGCGCACCACCACCGCGTGTGGGCAGCGCCGCAGCGCCTCGGCCATCGGCATCGCCGAGTGGATCCCGAACCGGCGCGCCTCGTACGAGCACGCGGCCACCACGCCGCGGCGCGCGGAGCCGCCGACCAGCACCGGCTTGCCGCGCAGCTCCGGATGATCCCGCTGCTCGACCGCCGCGAAGAACGCGTCGAGATCGACGTGCAGGATCGTCCGCATCGCGCGCTAGCCGAGCATCGCGGTGCGCACCACGAACACCAGGATCACGATCGCCGAGATCGACGCGATCAGCAGGCTCCACTGCCACTGCGGGATCTCCGAGATCTGGCCCTGGCCGAACTTCTTGATCTTGGCGCGCAACATGCCGTGCACCGAGAGCACGCCGAACACCACGACGGCGAGCTTGATGTGGAACCAGCCCGAGTGCGGCCGCGCGAACAGGTTCGGGGTTTGTCCGAGCGCGAGCCCCAGCCCGCAGCCGATCGCGAGCGTGCAGGAGATGTCCATCATCAGCGCGATCGAGCGCTCCATCAGCGTGAGCTTCTCGTGCACCTCGCGGGGTGCGTGCGAGTGGAATCGGAGCAACCAGTAGGCGGTGAACATCCCGCCGATCCACAGGAAGACTCCGATCAGGTGGCCGGCGAGCAGCCAGCTCAGCATCTTGGCGGACATGGTGGAGTTGTATCATCTGCACCGACACGACGGCGGCGCGTGGCGCGAGATGAAGCCGCGTTGGGTGGTAAGCTCGCGACGCGCGTGGCCCGAGCACTCAAGGTCTTTTTCCACGACGCGTGTTTCGACGGAACGACCTCGGCAGCGCTGTTCTCGGCGTTCTACCGGGACGTCATCGACACGCAGGTCGACATCCTTCCGATCGGCATGATCCACAAGGACGGCGATCCCTTCGAGGGGATCCCGCTGGACGCCGACGACCACGCGTGCGTGGATTTCCGATTCTGCGCAGATCCGCGGATGCGGTGGTGGTTCGATCACCACCCCACGGCGTTCCAGCCGGCGTCGCTGCGCGACGTGTTCGAGCGCGAGCATCTCGCGACCTGGTTCTTCGATCCGACGGCGCCGTCGTGCGCCGGGCTGATCTCGCGGGCGCTGATCCGCGGCTGGGACTGGAAGCCGCCTCCGCACCTGGTGGAGGCGGTCGAGTGGGCGGACAAGATCGACGCGGCGCAGTTCGGATCGGCGGCGGAGGCGATCGCGCTGACCACCCCGGCGCAGCGGCTCGCCGCGTGGCTCGCCCACGGCCGGTCCCCGCTCGACACCGCGCACTACGTGGACTGGCTGTCGCGCCACTCGCTGGCCGAGGTCGCCGCGCGGCCCGAGGTCGCGAGCCAGCTCGCGGTGGTCGAGCTCGAGCGCGCCCGGGAGCTCGAGGCGGTCGAGCGGATCGGGGTGTGGCACGACGACGTGATCGTGTTCGATCGGTTCGACGACGTGGGCGCGCGCAGCCCGGGCTTCCTCGGCTAC
>JBQCJR010000459.1:0-2906 GCA_051952595.1 Kofleriaceae bacterium | reverse complement strand
CGGTCGGCCGCGAGCTCGACTGCGCGCTGATCTTCGACGAGTTCTACTCGCACTACATCTGGCGTCCGGACCTCGTCTCGCAGGGCGCGATCGAGACGGCCGCGCGCTACGTCGAAGACGTCGATCGCGATCCGGTCGTGATCCTCGATGGCCTCACGAAGAACTGGCGCTATCCCGGCTGGCGCGTGACGTGGACGGTCGCACCGCGCCGCGTGATCGAAGGCGTCGTGTCGGCCGGCTCGTTCCTCGACGGCGGCGGCTCGCGCCCGCTGCAGCGCAAGGCGATCGATCTGCTCGCGCCGACCGCGGCGATGGCCGAGACCCGCGCGATCCACAACGAGTTCGGCAAGAAGCGCCAGAAGCTGCTCAACGGCCTGCGCGATCTCGGGTTCACCGTCGATCTGCCGCCCGAGGGCACGTTCTACGTCTGGGCCTCGGCGCAGCACCTGCCGACGTCGATCAGCGACGGGATGAGCTTCTTCCGCGCCGCGCTCGATCGCAACGTGATCACCGTCCCCGGCGAGTTTTTCGACGTCAACCCGGGCAAGCGGCGCGGCGGCCGCCCGTCGCGGTTCCGCCGCCACCTGCGGTTCTCGTTCGGTCCGCCGATGGCGCGCCTCGAGCTCGCGCTCGAGCGGTTCCGCGACGTGATCGCGAGCGCGACCTGACTCCGGAGCTAGCGTAAGCTCGAGCCGTGGGACGTCCCGAAGTACCAGCGGACCCGGCTGCACCACCGCCGGGGAAGCTGAAGCGGCTGCTCAAGCGCCTGTGGTGGTTCCATTCGTTCTTCGCGCTGGCGTTCGGCGTCGGCGTGATGCTGTTCGCGCGCTCCGGGCTCGCCCACGCCGACAAGGTGCTGATGGCGCTGTTCGTGTCGTGGCTGCTGATGTTCGTCGCGCTGCGATTCATCGTCGGGCCGGCGAACCGCAAGGAGCAGGAGGGGCTGACGCGCAAGGGCGTGCGGGTCGCGACCAACTACGTGATCAAGCAGTTCTACCAGCAGATGTTCTTCTTCCTGACCCCGCTCTACGCGTCGAGCGCGACCTGGTCGCTGGCGTCCTGGAACTGGTGGATCGCCCCGATCCTGCTGGTCTGCGCGGTGGTCTCGACGATGGACCTGGTGTTCGACAACTTCATCATGGAGCGGCGGCTGCTCGCCTCGGCGATGTACGGCCTCGCGATGTTCGGCGTGCTCAACGTGATGCTGCCGCTGGTCGCCGGGCTCGATCACTTCACCGGCCTGGTGATCGCCGCGTCGGCGACGCCGATCTCGGTCGCGCTGCTCTCGTTCTCGGTCAAGCAGGTGCTGTCGCCGCAGGGCGCGCTGCTCACCGTCACGCTGAGCGCCGCGCTGCTCGGCGCGGTGTGGTTCGGCCGCGCGTTCATCCCGCCGGCGCCGCTCGCGATGCCCGAGACCTCGGTCGGCCACGGCACCGTGGGCTCGTACGAGTGCCTGCCGCCGAGCAAGCACGTGATGCGCGCCCACCAGCTCGATCTGCTGCGCTGCGGCTCGATGCTCCGCGAGCCGGGCGGGCTCAAAGAACCGGTGGTCCACGTGTGGGCCCACCAGGGTCGCGTGCTCGATCGGGTCACGCCGGATCAGCTGACCTGCGACGGCGACGGCGTGGTGTTCCGCAGCTTCTTCCCGCAGGCGCGGATGCCGCAGGATCCGACCGGCAAGTGGTCGTGCACGACCTACACCGAGAACGGCCAGCTGGTCGGGGTGCGCAAGTTCGAGGTGCTCACCAAGGACGGCCTGCCCGCGGGCGCCGCGCCGTCGAGCCCGCCCTCGGAGCCGCCGGGCGACGCCGGTGTCGATGCGCCGGCCGCGCCGCCCACGGACGCCGGCGCGCCGCCGGACTGACGGGCTAGATCCGGAACGCGACCAGCGCGGCCGGGCCGAACGAGCCGCTCTGCGACAGGTCGTCGAAGCCGAGCGAGAACCCGAGGTCGACGAACTTGCGCGGCGTGAACTGGATGCCGACCCGCAGGAACGAGATCAGCCCGGCGCCCGGCGCGGTGCTGCTCGCGTCGCTGGTGACGAAGTCCTCGAGCCGCACGCCGAGCCGGCCGATCACCGCGAGGTTCGGGCGGTGCTGGTACACGCCGTACGCCGCGAGCTGGAGGTAGCCGGCGGACTGGCTGGTGTTGGTGTCGTCGTTCGCGGCGTGCTGCGCGTTCTGCTGCTCCTGGTAGAACGTCGGCGCGAACCGGTTCACCCGGATGTTGAGCAGGTCATCGAACCCGCCGAGCGCGAACTTGTCGCCGAACATGAACTTGATCGGCGCGCCGAGCGCGATCGACACCGCGGGGCCGCTCGCGTTGTTGTTGGCCGGGCTGTCGATGTGGACCGGCACGCCGATCCGCACGCCGATCCACGGCTGGAGCAGCACCGTCGCGTCGATGCCGACCGTCTTGCCGGGGTGGAACCCGGTCTTCTCGCTGCCGCCCGGCTCGTCGTACACGCCGCCGAACACGTAGGTGAGGCCGAGCTGGACCTTGGACGTGATGCCGTAGCGCGCCCGCAGCGCCGCCGAGCCCATGAACGGCGAGACCGGGGCGTGCGGATCGATCGACACCTCGGACAGGTTCTGCGGCAGCACGATCGGCCGCAGCGACTCCTGGATCGGATACGCGCTGCGGGTGACCGGGGCGGGCGCGGAGATCGCGAGATCCTCGTCGCCGGTGCGCGGCGCGTCCGGGTTCTCGTCCTTGCCCTCCATGTCGCGAGGACCTTCGTCCTCGGCCATCTGCACGGTCTCGCCGGTCCCGGTGGCGGGATCGGCGGGCGCCGGGGCGGCGGCGGGCGTGGGGGCAGGCGAGCCGTTGGGCTGCGCGGCGACCGCAGATGCCGAGGCAGCGACGAGGCACACGCTGAGAGCTGAGCGCAGGCGGCGGACCGTCAT
>JBQCJR010000458.1:0-5252 GCA_051952595.1 Kofleriaceae bacterium | reverse complement strand
CCTGCTCACCGCGATCGCCGCCGCTGCCAAAGAGAAGGCAGTCGGCGTTGCAGTTGATCTCGTCGCCGACGCGGCCAAGGGCGCCGCGAACAAGCTCCGCGGACTCCTGCCCGATGGCAACGAGACTAAGCAGGCTCGTGCGCTCGTCGACCACGTTCTCGCTGAGATGGCCGCATTCCCGCCAGACCGGGCGATCGTCATCGAGCCGCTTGCAACGACCGGCGACGTCGGCATCTGGGCGCCGAGGGGCAAGCTCAAGGTTGAGCTGCTCTGGGTCAACCACGCTGACTTCCCGGTGCGCGTCCGCGACGTCCACCTCGTTGGCCGCGTCGGCAGCGGCGATCCTGAATGGGACGCGACCAAGGGCGACGAGTTCACGCTCGGTGCGCGGTCATCGCAGCGCCTTCTGCTCGAAGCCGAGCTCCGTGGTGAGCTGCCGACCTTCGACCGCGGCGGAGCGCAGTGCGAGGTCACCATCGGCGCGCTCGTCTGCGGGCCGTGGGACGAGGGCCGAGCGCAGCGGACCCGCGGACTCGTCCGCACCTCGCTCTGGCTACCGCTCCTCGGCGTCGAGCCGAGTAACGTCATTACCGAGGTCGAGGACGTCGACCTCGTGATCAAGCACTACCTCCGCACGATCGCGCGCGGCCGGAGGCTCGAGGTCCGCTATGCGGACTTCGACCGGGAGCGCGGTCTGCGCCCCGGCGCGTCGAAGGAGCGGTTCGCGACCGTCGCTAGGAGCGAGGGGCACGAGATCCACCCCGGTGTGGCGCTCGCGCTCGTCAAGGTCCACCACGCCTCGCCGCCCACTCCCCAAAGAAGTGACCACTGGAACGGGCGGCGTTTCTGAGCTGTGGGCCGGTTGCCGCTCGCTCCTGATCCCTTCCGTGTTGCCGAGGCGACTGACACGCCCTAGAGAGGCAGGCGAAAATCGTTCCAATGAAATCGAGTGCGATTTACAGGTAGATGTCTGACTTTATCCGCGAATCAGTCCTGGCGGGTGCCATCTAGCGAGAATCTCCAATAGTACCAAGGAGATGAATGTTCCATGCGCGCCCCCGCTACGACCGTGCATCTACCGGAAACCAGTTAGCTGGTTTCCGGTAGATGTCTTTTCGGGGTCTGACGATCCTCGATCACCTTCAGCGGCAGCAGCGCGCCCTCGGCGACTAGCTCGCCGTCCGACCCGGCTACGCTGTAGTCGTTACACGGCGTCGAGACCGCGCGCAGCAGCGACTCGAACGCGCTCATCAGGATCGGACCGCGCGACCTCGAGCGCTGCGCTCGCACGTTCGCCGCCGAAAGCGCCAAGACCTTCGCACGCGGCGGCGCGGACCCACCAATCGTGATGGGAGAGCGCCTCGATCAAGGGCTGCAGCACGTCGGGATCTGCGGTGCGACCGAGAGCGGAAGCCGCGATTCGAACGCTGTCCGCGCGCCTGTGCCGCTCTTGGTCATTCTCGAAGGCGTCGCGCAACGTGCTCAGCGCGCGTGGGTCACGATATCCGCCCAGCGCCTCGAGCGCCGTATTGCGATCATCGATGTGGTCTTCGTCGGGCTCGGCCGCCCACGCGACCAGCGTGTCGAGGCTTGTGAGATCACGGAGCTGGCCGAGCACGCGGGCAGCAGAATGTGCGGCGTCCCGGTTAGGATGGCCGAGGACGCGCCTCAGCTCGGGCAAGGCCGGAGCACCGAGTTGCGCGAGTGCGCACTCGACAGCCCTGCGTGCGCGCCGGTGCTCGTCGGAAACATCACAATTGCCTTCCTCACGCTCCTCCGGCGTGTAAGCAAGGAGTAGACCGATCAATGCGTCGACTGCCACGGCGCCGCCGATCGCTGCGATCGCCTCCGCGTTGAGATGGGCACCTTCACCATCTTCCCAGGCAGCGGCACGGCGAAGCGCCGAGACAAGGACGGGAATCGCCTCCACCACATGCTCCTCGGCGAGGGCTCGAACGGCCTCTTTGGCAACGGGGCCACCGTAGGGGATCTTGGATAGCCAGCGTTCACGATCCCAGGCGTCCATACATGCAGTCTAGCGGTAACAAGCGCGCTGCCATAGACCGCAGTGGCCAGAGCGCATCTCACAACCTCCTCCAGAGGATCTGGGCGCAAGCTAGCTGGAGGAGACCGATGTAGTTCTCGGCCTTCTCCTCGTAGCGTGTGACCAGGCGCTGAAGCGGAAGATCCAGGCGAAGAGGCGCTCGACCTTCCATCGACGTCGTCGAGCGTAGCCACATGTTCGCGCACGTCGTCGGGGCGTAGCCCGTGACTCCGATCTGCCCGCCGAGCTCCGCCAACTCGCGCAGAGACTGCTTGATGAGACTCGGCTCGACCCGAGACTGCGACTGCGAGAACCCACCAAAAGGCCGATGCAGAAGCTGTTCGAGCGAGTGAACGAGCTCCTGCGCTATCCTCGCCGGATGCGTAGCTGGCTGGTCTCAGGTGTCGTCGTCGTATCCTCCGCCGCGTTCGCGGATCCGAAGGCTGTCGAGGCGGTCGTGAAGACGAACGTCACGAAGCTCGCCGCTCTCGAGGACGATGACCAACTCGCCCTCGCCGCGAACGCGATCGTGATCACCCACATGGGCAACATCGTCGATCTGTCCAACGAGACCGGATGCACGCTGGGCGCGGTCTCGAACTCGTTCTACGGCTGCTTGCAGGCCCGCATCACGCACAAGCTCGGCGCGATCGCCGTCGGCGTGGACGCGGCGAAGGGCGTCGCGTGGTTCCAGGCGCCGTACACCATCCTCTTCGAGGGTGAGGATCCCGAGACCTCCAAACCGACGCGGTCGACCGAATCCATGCGTACCGGCGGCATCGTGATCCGCACGGGCAAGACCTGGGAGATCGCGGCGCAGCTGTACTCGAAGCTCGTCAGCGACAAGGAGCTGCTCGCGGGCACCGATGGCAAGCCCGCAGCGGGCGCGCCGAAGCTCACCGGTGACAAGAAGCTCGCCGGCCTCGTCGCCGGTTGGTTCGCGACCGGCTTCGCGCTGCAGGCGGCGAAGACCGGCACGCTGATCGCGAGCGGCACGGGGCCGTCGGAATTCAAGACCGGCGCCGCGGCGACGAAGCTCGCGGCGAGCTTCGACAAGCTCGGGCTCGGCGCGACCGAGGTCGACGCAAAGCTGCTCGCGAATGGCACGATCGGCTGGGTGACCGCGACCGTGAAGTTGCCGCGCAAGACCGGCAAGGGCGCGGTCGAGATGAAGCTCGCGGTCGTCGCGGTGCCCGACGGCGACAGCTGGCGCTGGGTCTCGCTCCAGTACCAGTTCCCGTGGAACCCGGTGGGCCGCTGACGCCGCGGGAAGGTTCGCGCGCGCGGTCTTAGTGCCTTGCGAAAGCGGGACCACAGCCCGCCCCCGGACCGGAGCTGTTCACGGCGCGGGCGGCAGCGCCACGCGGCGGAGCTCGTCGCCTGCGAGCCAGTAGGCGTGGGTCTCGTCGGTCGCGACGGTGGCATGGTTGGTCTCGCCAGTGGTTCGCGCGCCGACGAGGTCGGTGCGCGCGACCTTGCCGATGGCGGTGCCGCGCACGGCTACGAGCCCGTCGTAGGTGGCGACATAGGCGAGATCGCCCCGCGCGAACACGGTGGTCGCGTGGTCGATCGGTAGCCTCGTCGGCGGCGCGCGATCGAGCGGCACGCGCCAAACGCTATCCTCCTCGCCGGAGACCAGCGCGTAGACGGCGCCGCCGGCGATCGCGAACGCGCTGATCTCGCCCTCGACGCGCCACAGCTGCGCGTCCCCGCCGCCGATCCGGCTCGCGTATAGCGTGCTGGCCTCATCGCCCCGCTCGATCTCGAGCTGGACCACGACCCGGCCGTCCGTCGCGTAGAGCCAGCCCTGCCCGGGGCCGGAGTACCAGTCGATCGGCAGCGGGATCACGGTCTGGCTGCGGCCAGTCTTCAGGTCCGTGCGGATGAGAGGGCCCGGTCCGAGGAGGAGCTCCGCCTGCCAGAACAGGGCGTCGCCGACGACCACGAGCGACGACGCGCCGTACGCGGGCGCGCGCGACGCGATCGGTTGCTTGGGACGGCTCGCAGGAGCTCGAACACCGGACGCTTGCCGCGCACCACGACGCGCCCGGCGATGGCCTCTTCGCCCCACGCCGCGACGGGGGAACCGCCGGGCCACCTGATTTGGTCCTCGAACCAGATCTCTCCCTCGTGGTGACCGAGGGCGAGCACGACCACCGGCGTCCCGCCAGCGGCCTTCGGCACCTCGAGCACCCGGTCGCCATCGCCGAGCACCACGCGGCGGCCGGTCACCGCGATCGAGGTGATCTCGCGAACACCGGTGGCCAGAACCTCGTAGTCCGGCGCTTCCGGGGTGACAGCAGCGGCAGGGGCGTCGAGGGGACCGGCATCCTCGGGGGCCGTGGCCACCGGCGGGACCTCGGCCGGGGCGGGATCGGCTCTGCGGGGGGAGCTGCACGCGGCGAGCGCTGCACCGAGGATCGCGACGAGCCCAGCTTGCACGGCGCGCGAGTGTATCAGCACCCTCGGCGGGCCACTCTCGGGCCCGGCGTGAACGGAGGCGACGTGCAGCTCTGCGGAGGTCGCCCCCGGCGGCGTCGCGTCGAGTGCACGCAGCCGCGGTATCAGCTGCGTGCGACCCCCGTCGAGCATCTCGTAGATCCCGAACACGATCGCCATATCCTTGGCGCATGAGCACGCCCGAGCTGCAGCTCGCTACGCTGTACGAGACCGACGCCTGCGGCCGCCTCACGACGACGCGTGAACCGACCAAGCACCTCGCCCCGATGTTCGCGCTCGTCCGCAGCAAAACGGCCACCGCGTGGGGCATCCGTGCTGGCGTTCCCGACGCGCTTGCCGAGGAGCTCGCCGCGCTTGCACGCGACGAGTCGCCACTTCGCGATCTCCACGATCTGCCGAAGTACGTCGGCCGCTATCGCGAGCTCGGGACGACAGAGTACTTCGGCCCCGCATTCGAATTCCCCGACGTGGTCGCAATTCCGAGCGACATTCTCCTCATCGAGGACGAGCGCGCGCTGAACGTGAACTTTCGCGGATGGGTTCGCGGCGAGATCGCGGCGGGCCGTGCACCCGTGATGAGCACCGTTGTTGACGGATATCCGGTCAGCGTCTGCTTCTGCGCGCGGCGCTCGCTCGTCGCTGCGGAAGCAGGTGTCGACACCGCGCCGGCCTATCGAGGGCGCGGGTACGCCGCCCTCGTCACCGCGGCGTGGGCACTCGCGATGCGCGCGTCGGGCCGCATCCCGCT
>JBQCJR010000457.1:0-9808 GCA_051952595.1 Kofleriaceae bacterium | reverse complement strand
TGATCGGGTACGGCCACCTGGTCGTCGTCGCGTGCTTCGGGATCGGGATCGGCGTCGGGCTCTCCGATGCCGGCACGACCCGCGACCGCGAGCGCCACCGCCAGCTCGGCCGGATCATCGTGCTGTTCGTCGCGTCGTCGCTGTTCTATCACGCGTGGGCGGCGGCGATGCCGGGCGTCTATCGCTACCTGCTCGCGGTGCTGCTCGCGACGATCGTGCTCGATTACTACCTCGCGCTGTGGATCGAGCGCGCGACCGAGCCGTGGCGGCGCAAGGCGCTGCTCGTGGTCAGCCTGTGCTCGAACCTCGGCATCCTGGTGTTCTTCAAGTACGCCGACTTCTTCGCGCAGGACGTGCTGCGTCTCGACGTCGAGCAGCTGAACCTGATCCTGCCCGCGGGGATCTCGTTCCACACCTTCCAGTCGCTGTCCTACACGATCGACGTCTATCGCAAGGAGCTGCCGGCGACCCGCTCGGTCGTCGAGTTCGCGACGTTCGTGCTGTTCTTCCCGCAGCTGGTCGCGGGGCCGATCGTCCGCGCGCAGGACCTGCTGCCGCAGCTCGCCGATCCGCCGCGGCTCGAGCTCGATCGCGCGACCCGCGGCCTGTTCCGGATCGTGATCGGGCTGTTCAAGAAGGTCGCGCTCGCCGATGCCATCGCGCTGCTGCTGGTCGATCGCGTGTTCGAGGCGCCCGAGCGCTACTCGTCGGTCGAGGTGCTCGCCGGCGTGTACGGCTACGCGCTCCAGATCTACCTCGACTTCTCGGCGTACTCCGACATCGCGATCGGCTCGGCGATGGTGCTCGGGTTCACGCTGCCGGAGAACTTCCGCACGCCGTACCGCTCGGCGAACCTCCAGGAGTTCTGGCGGCGCTGGCACATCAGCCTGTCGACCTGGCTGCGCGACTACCTGTACATCGCGCTCGGTGGGAGCAAGGGCAGCGCGGCGCGGACCTACCTCAACCTGATCCTGACCATGCTGCTCGGCGGGCTCTGGCACGGCGCGAGCTGGGCGTTCGTGGCGTGGGGCGCGCTGCACGGGTTCGGGCTCGCGGTGACGCGCTACTTCCAGCGCGCGATCGCGCCGGCGCGGGTCGTCGGCGCGTGCGTCGCGATCGCGGCCGCCGGCGCGGTGGTCCACGCGTTCGCGCTGACCGGCGCCGGGACGTGGGTCCACCTGGTCGCGGCGTGGCTGTACCTGACGCCGCTGTGGGCGGTGCTCACCGCGTGGCTCGGCCGCGCCGCGCCGGCGGCCCCCGAGCCCGAGACCCTGCCGTGGCGCACGGTGTGGAGCACCACCACCGGGGTCGCGCTGGTCGCCCCGGGGCCGCGCCGCGTGATCGAGGGGCTCCGGCTGGCGATGTGCCTCGCCGCGATCGGCTTCTTGTACGCGCTCGCGGAGGCGCCCACCTGGACGTGGGCGTGGCTCGCGCTGGTGGTGTGGGCGCTCGCCGCGGCCGCCGATCTGCTCGAGCGTGGTCCGGCGCGGTTCGCCGCGCGCGTGATCGCGGGGGCGCGGCGCGGCGTCGCGGTGGTGCTGGTGTTCCAGTACGTGTGCCTGGCGTGGGTGTTCTTCCGCGCGACCTCGTTCGATAACGCGCTCGCGGTGCTCCACCAGATCTCGCTCCGCGACACCGACCACGCGAACCTGGTCCCGGTGGTCTCGATCGCGCTGCTGGTCGGCGGGCTGTGCCACTGGTTCCCCGACGGCAGCTTCCGCTGGCTGCGCGATCGGTTCGTCGCGCTACCGCCGCCGGCCCAGGGCTTCGTGCTCGCCGCGGTCGCGCTGGTGCTCGGCGAGCTCGCTCAGACCAAGATGGTCCCGTTCATCTACTTCCAGTTCTGAGTCACTCGGTCGGCGGGTTGGCGAGGCACGCCTTGAGGTCCGGGTCCTCGGTCCAGCCGCACGAGCCGTTCGACTGGCGCTCGCAGGTCGCCTTCTGGTAGCAGGCGTGCTCGGGCCGGAACTCGCAGGTGGTCATGATCTCGTTGCCCGGCTCGGTGCACACCGTGCCGCCGCAGCCGGTCCTGATGCACGCGCCGCCCGCGGCCGGCTGTCCAGCGGTGGCGCCGCCGCCGGGTGCGGGCGTCGCCGGCGGCGAGGACTTGTGACAGGCCGATAACACGAAGGCGAGGGTCAGGACGAAGCGCATGCCGCAGTCTAGCCCGCGCCCCGGGGCCGCGCGCCTCACTCCGGCGAATCCACTCCCTCGGCGACCTTCGCGCCGCGGGATCGGCGAGGCGACCGATCGACCACGGATCGATGGCTTGCGGCGCGTGCTGTTGCATGCGTGTGACATGTTGCGGCGCCGTCGATGGCACCCTGGGTGCACATCGCCGATCCACATGCGCATCCTCGCCTGCTTGTTCGCCCTCGGGTTCGTCACCGCCGCGTGTAGCGGAGACGACGATCCGTCTCAGACCACCGATGCACCGGTCGCGCCGATCGACGCCCCCGACGTCACGGTGGACGCGCCGATCGACGGCCCCAACGCCTGCCGCGGCGAGGCCTACGATCCGTGCACGGCGAACGACCAGTGCACGTCGAACAACTGCCGGCTGTTCAACCAGCAGGGGATCCAGGTGTGCACCCAGACCTGCAATGCCGCCACGCCGTGCCCGATGCAGAACGGGCAGCCCGTGCAGTGCAACAATAACGGCCTGTGCCGACCCGACGTGGCCAACACCTGCACGCGCTGACCCGCGTGGTGAACAAGCGCGCGTGGATCGGCGCCCTGGTCGTGGCGGCGTGGCCGGCGGCAGCGCGCGCCGAACGCGCGGGCGACGGCGAGCCGCTGAGCGACGCCGACCTCGCGGCGATCGCCGAGGGCGAGGCGATCGAGATCTTCGACCAGCGGCCAGACAAGCCGTTCGATCGCGACACCGAGGTGCGGCTGACCGGCGAGCAACTCGCCGCGCGCGGCGCCACGGATCTCGCGACCGCGCTGGCGCTGTTGCCCGATATCTCGGTTCGCGAGGCCGGCCGCGGCGGGTTCAACGTCGACATCCGCGGCGCGCGCAAGGGCGCGGTCAGCGTGCTGGTCGACGGCGTGCTGGTGACCGATCCGTACTACGGCACGTTCGACGTCTCGACGATCCCGATCACCGACATCGTCCAGATCCGGGTGTCGACCACGCCGAAGTCGCCGATCGACGGCCCCGGCGGCCCGGGCGGGGTGATCGAGGTCGTGACCCGCGACGCGATCGGCAGCCAGCTCGTGGTGGCGCGGCTGACCGGCGACTCGCTGCCCAGCTTCGGCGCCACCGGCACGGCGCGCGTCGCGCTCGCTCGCCGGGTCGCGCTCCGGATCTCCGGCTCGGGGCTGGCCGGGGCGCGCGACCTCGAGCTGCCGGCGCTCGGCGCGGTGGTCGGCGAGGCCCGCCGGGCGAGCACGGGCGCGGCGCGGCTCGAGTACCGCCACGGCGCGCGGCGGGTCGCGATCGACGGCTTCCTCGACGATCGCCACTACCTGATGCCGCCGAGCGACGCCGGCAACTTCATCCAGATGATCGACCGCGAGACCTCGGCGCGTGGATCGATCAAGGGCGACGACAAGATCGGCAAGCTCGGGCTCCAGGCGCAGTCGTGGGTGCACTACCTGCACCGCCGGTCGCGCACGTTCATCGATCCGGCGCTCGAGATGCAGACCCAGCTCGAGGATCTGCGCGCGATGCGCACCGGCGCGATGGCGCTCGCGACCGCGCCGTTCCTGCGCGACTTCCGGTGGGCGGCCTCGGCCACGGTCGACCACGAGCGCGCCGAGGTCGAGAGCTCGGCGGGGCAGACCCGCGGCGACGCGACGATCATCAACCTCGCGCTCGACGGCCAGTACGAGCGCAAGCGGTTCCGGATCGACGCGGCGGGCGGCGTGGCGATCCCGTTCGGCGTCGGCGCGGACCCGTGGCCGGAGGCCAAGCTGGTCGGCAAGTACCGGCCGGCCGCGCACCTCGAGCTCACCGCGACCACGGGCTACAAGGGCAGGGTGCCGAGCCTGCGCGAGCGGTTCGAGGGCATCGTGCGCAACCCCGAGCTCGGCCCGGAGCACGCGCTGCACGGCGAGCTGCGCGCGGTCGAGCAGCGCGATCGCTGGCGGCTCGAGGTCGCGCCGTACGTCCGCCACGTCACCGGCACGATCCGCGCCTCGGCCGAGGGCGTGCTCACCAACCTCGGCACCGTCGACTTCTTCGGGGTCGACGTCCAGGCGCGCGTCCAGCCGCATCCGCGGATCGAGGCGGGCGGCTCGTACAACTACATCGACGCCCATGGCGACACGAGCGACGAGCCGCTCGATCGCCTGCCGCACCACCGGTTCGACGCGTGGGTCTCCGGCCAGCCCCACGCGCGGATCCGGGCGCTCGCGCGGATCAAGTACATCGGCTCGATGCTCGACCGGGCGAAGATGCTCGAGCCCTACGCGCTGGTCGAAGCCAACGTCAGCGCACAGCTCTCGCGGGAGTACCTCGCGGTCCTGCGGGTCGACGACGCGCTCGATACCCGGCCGCAGATCCGCGCCGGGTTCAGCGGCGTCGGCCGGGTCGTGACGCTCGTGCTCCAGGGCTCCTGGGAGTGAGCGTCACGGCGAGGCGGCGTACATGTTCCCGGTGCGCCGCTTGACCGGCTCGGGCTCGAGCTGCGTGCCGAGCGCGAGGTTGAACCGGTTGAGCAGGTTCGCGGCGCTGATCGCGAGGGTCAGCTGCACCAGCCCCTCACCGCCGAGCCGCAGCTCGAGATCCGCGACCACCGCCGCGTCGACGTGGACCCGCCGGGTCACCTCGGTCGCGTAGCGGATCACCAGGCACTCCAGCTCGCTGAACAGCCGGCTCGACTGGTAGGTCGGCAGCGCGGCGAACTTCTCGCGGCTGACCCCGGCGCGCACGCCCTGCTCGGTGAAGTGCATCGCGCAGTAGCGCGAGCCGTTGAGCAGCGACGCCTGCACGCACGCCAGGCGGAGCAGCCGCTCGTCCACCGGCCCACTCGCCAGGCTCTCCTGCCACGCGAGGAACGGCGCCAGCGAGCTCGCGTGGTACGCCATCAGCTTGTACGCGTTGTCGATCCGTCCCACCGTGCCCTGAAGCAGGTCGTAGACCGATTTCACCTCACCTCCGACCTCCTCGCGCTCGAGGTACGGAAGCCTCGCCCCCAACTCGGATCTTGGTCCCACCATGCCGTGGCGAGGAGCACGCTGCGTGCCGACGCGCGCGCCGTACGTGCTCGCAATCGGAGCCCATCCAGCGCGCGTGTGGCACCGAGATCTCGTGGACCGCGAGATCTCGTGTTCACCTCCTCGGGTGCGGGGGATTCCGTCGAGGCGAGGGCCGTGGATCGAGGCACGCCAGCACCGGATATTTGCGGTCTGGGCGGATCCTCACGGCGCTTCGTCGGGGTGGATCCCGAGCGCGCGTAGCCGCGACTGGAGCGTCGAAGGCTTCACTCCGAGCAGCGCGGCCGCGCCGCGGGGGCCGTAGATCCGGCCGCCGGTGCGCTGGAGTGCCAGCAACAGGTTCTCGCGCTCGCGGCGTCGCCACTCGCGCTCCGGGATGACCTCGCGCAGATCCGCGCGAGGCTCGTCGTGCTCGTGGCCGTGCCCGTGCTCGTGGCCGTGCTCGTGCTCGTGTGGGCGGCGCGGCTCGCGCTCCGGCACCGCGATCGCCAGCCGGTTGCGGCCGCCGCGCGACAGGATCACCGCGCGCTCGACGCGGTTCTGCAGCTCGCGGATGTTGCCCGGCCAGTCGTGGGACTTCAGCTGCGCGAGCTGGTCGCGCTGGAGCGGTGGTGGCTCGGACCCGAGCCGCGCCGCCGCGACGCGGACGAAGTGCGCGACCAGCGCTGGGATATCGCTCTTGCGCGCGCGCAGAGGGGGTATCTGGATCGGAAAAACACTGAGTCGGTAATACAGATCACCGCGGAACCGCCCGGCCGCGACCTCGGCCTCGAGATCGCGATTGGTCGCGGCGATCACCCGCACGTCGACGTGGCGGGTCACGTCGTCGCCGACCCGCTCGTACTGACCCTCCTGGAGCACGCGCAGCAGCTTGGGCTGGAGCTCGAACGGCAGGTCGCCGATCTCGTCGAGGAACAGCGTGCCGCCCTCGGCGAGCAGGAACCGGCCGGGGCGGTCGCGGTGCGCGCCGGTGAACGTGCCGCGGACGTGGCCGAAGAACTCGGTCTCGAACATGTCGCGTGGGATCGCGCTGCAGTTCACCTTCACCAGCGGGCGGTCCGCGCGCCGGCTGCGGCGGTGGATCTCGCGGGCGAACAGCTCCTTGCCGGTGCCGGATTCGCCGAGCAGCAGCACCGCGGCGTCGGTGGGCGCCACGCAGTCGAGCTGCTCGATCACCTGCCGCAGCACCGCGCTCGCGCCGATGATCGCGCCGTCGCCGCGCGGCGGCTCGAGCGGCGGATCGATCGCCGGGTCGATCGGGGGCGGCGAGGCGACCGGCGAGGTGACCGGCGAGGTGACCGCCGAACCGACCGGCGAGGCGACCGGCGAAGCGACCGGCGGCTCGGGCGGCTCGTCGAGCGGCGGGCGAGGAGAGGCCAGCGCGCCGCGCGCCGCGCGCAGCCAGCGCGCCGCCTGATCGACCGCGCTCGCCAGCACCTCGATCTCGAACCGCGTCGGGAACCCGGCGGATCGCGATCCCACGACCACCACGTCGTGCGGCGAGACCCCGAGCGGGAGCACCACGATCTCGAGCGTGCCCTCGGCGAGTGGATCCGGGATCGAGGCCTGGAGCCGCGCGCCGAGCATCGGCTCGAGCAGGTCGCCGATCTGCGCCGCGCGATCCGCGACGTCGCGATCGTTCGCGCGCACCGCCTCGAGCGCGGGGCCGCCGGTCGGATCCGCGACCCGCATGAACGCGAGATCGAGGTACATGCTGGCGACCAGGGTCTCGAGGAAGCTCGCGATCACCGCGGCCGCCTCCATGCCCACCCACATCGAAGGCAGCGCGCGCAATGCTGCGAGATCGGGCACCCCCGTGCGGAACCGTCGCACACCCTCCATCGGCCGCGCGACCGTCTCAATCGCGCTGCGGCGTGTCAACGTGCAACTGCGCGCAACCTGCAAACTCCGGATCTCTATCCGGACGCAATCCGCACGCAATCCGGGCGCACTCCCGATCAGCCGGTCGCGCGGGTGCGGCGGCGATCGAGCACGTCGCGCAGCACGCGCTGGATCTCCGACGGCGACGCCGGCTTCTCGAGCACCGCGGCCACGCCGGCCGGGACGCCGCTCGCGAGCCCGGTGAACAGCACGACCGGCGCGGTCGTCCGCTCGCGCAAGGAGGGTATCGCGGCGACTCCGGATTCACCGGGCATCGAGTGATCGAGCAGGATCAGCTGGATGTCGCCGCGCGCGGCGAGCAGGTCGCGCGCGGCGCGCGGGCTGTCCGCCTCGATCACCACGTAGCCATCGCTCTCGAGCACGCGGCGCATCGCCGAGCGGAGCAGCGGCTCGTCGTCGATCATGAGGATGGTCTCGCCGCTGCCCGGCCCCGGCAGGACCGGCGGCGCCGCCGCGACGATATCGGGGCGCGGCAGCTCGGGCAGCGAGATCGCGAACGTGGTCCCGGCGCCCGGCGCGCTGGTGCACTCGAGCTCGCCGCCGACCTCGCGGACCCGCGCGTGTGCGTTCGCGAGGCCCAGGCCGGTGCCGCGGTGGGCCTTGGTCGTGAAGAACGGCTCGAACACGCGCCGGCGGACCTCGTCGGTCATCCCCGGGCCGTTGTCGGTCACGCGCAGCCGCACCGTCGCGCGGCCGGCCTCGACCACCCGATCGATCGCGACGTCGATCCGCGGATCCGGCGTCGCCGCGTGCTCGAACGCATCGCGCGCGTTGACCAGCAGGTTGAGCAGCACCTGCTCGAGCGTGGTCGCCGAGATCCCGACCCACCCGGCGTCGCCCGCGAGCGATCGGGTCAGCACGATGTCGCGCGGGAACGCGAGCGCGCAGATCCGTTCGACGCGCTCGACCACCTCCGCCGGATCGGCGAGCTCGTGGCGGGCCGGCTGGCGCTGCGCGAGCGCGAGCAGGCTCTTGACCAGGTTGCGCGCCTGGATCGTCGCCTCGCGCGCGGCGGCCAGCGCGATCCGGCGGCGGTCCTCGGACGCGGTCATCGCGTAGTCGAGGTTCGGCAGGATCGCGGCGAGCAGGTTATTGAAGTTGTGCGCGATCCCGGCGGTGAGGTGGCCGATCGACTCGACCCGCTCGGCGCGCTCGACCTGGGCGCGCAGCCGCTTCAGCTCGCTGACGTCGGTCGGCACGATGATGAGCGCGGTGACCTCGCCGCGCTCGAGCACGGGGATCGCGCGCGAGACGTACGCGTGGCCCGGCTCGAGCTGGCCGGTCGGCCCGAGCGCCATCCCGGAGATCTCGTAGGTGACCGGCACGCGGGTCGCGCAGGCCCGCGCGAGCGCGTCGCGCAGGATGCCGGCCTGGCCCGGGTCCACGAACTCGTAGACGCTCCGCCCGAGCACGGTGCCGGACGCGAGCCGGGTGGCGAGCACGGTGCCGTCCGGCGCGATCAGGCTCATGAAGTGCGGCGAGTGATCGATCAGCGCGCGGGCGAGCCGATCGTCATTCACCTCGCTCTCGAGCTCCGCGATCCGCTGCCGCAGCGCACGATTCTCCGCGACCAGGTCGTCCCGACGGTCCTCCACCAGCAGAACCTATCTCAGCCGCGGCGCGGCTGCGACCGGCAGAGCAACCGGTTCCCCGGTGCGATGGCCTGGTCCGCAGAAGCGAACCGGCTCGTGAATGTTGGTGACCCCATCGGGACTTGAACCCACTCCTGGGGGGCGTTCAGACGGGCACACGAGCGCACGTTCGTCGGGCGAGTCGGACCGCGGAACGCACACGAGTGAACATTCCCGAAACGAACCCGTTACACCTCTCGTTACAGTCGCCCGCATGCTCGAGTCCGCCGTGTACTCCGGCGATATCACTAAGATTCTTCGGGTGGCGCAGAAGCTCCGCGAATTCGGTCGCGAGGAGGACCTGCGAGCGCGGATCCAGAAGCACCGGCAAGAGGCCGACCCATCACCTCGCGACCCAAAACATAGGTGAGTGGTGCTCATTCGATGGATTTGGTTCCCGGAACGAACTCGCTCGGCGGCACCTCGGGGCCCGCGGCGTAGTAGACGACACCCGTTGGCGGAACGGTCACACAGTTCGCGCCGCTCAACTGGTACGCGGTCGAGTGTCGAGCCCCTCGCGCGAAGATCCGCGTCCCCATCTCTCCGGGACACGTTCCCGTGTAATCGTAGAGGTACTTGGGGGCAGGAGCGCACGCGGGACGGGACGCCGCAGGGATCGTGCAACTCGCATCGGCGAAGTAGCTGGTGAAGACGCGGTCGTTCGGGAGACATCGCGTCGTTCCATCGGTCGCGAGCACGAACATACAGTCGTCGCCCCGCATCACGTCGTGGTTGCCCATGTAGACCTTCGCACCGTCTGGCGTGCCCATGACGATCGTCTTGATGCGCGTGCCGCTGCGGTAGTGGTCGAGCCCGAGATCATCTGCGTCACCAGCATCCGGAGAGACGTCCGCGTCGCCTGGCCTGCCGTCCGGTGGACGACTGGACTCGGGTGCACACGCGAGCAAGAACACGAACGGCCAGGTGAGCCTCATGGCCGCCATCGTACACGCGTTCGATCCTCGCGGTGTGCGATCGTGGAAGCGTCCCGCGAGGTGCGGGAGTTCACCGGGTGTGCGTCGCATCTTTGGGAACGCCACCATCTTGATCGCCGGGCTCGCGCTGGTGGCGATCGCTTCGCCGCTGCTGTTCTGGCTGGGGCGCTCGAGCCC
>JBQCJR010000456.1:0-2819 GCA_051952595.1 Kofleriaceae bacterium | reverse complement strand
GACGGGGCCTCGTTCTGGGGCGGCCGGGGGACCTTCGGGCAGGACACGACGACGGCGAACGCGGAGGCCATCCGGGCGCTGGTCCGCCAGTGGAAGGCTGCGCACTCCCGATGCGTGGCGCTGGTCTTCGCCTACGACCCCGCGAGCTTCGACCCCACCTCGCCGCCCGGCTCGCCCGGGATGCCTGATGGCTGGTGGGGCCGCTGGTCCAAGGACGACGGCACAGGCGGCCGCGTCCGCTCACGTCGCGCTGACGCGCGGTTCTGGGAGGTCTGAGCAGATGCAGTACGCAGGGCAGGAGCAGTTTCCGCAGTCCTTCGAGCTGGTCGCCGACAACACCGGCCGCGACGCTGCCAGCGTCGACGTGGGGCTCGAGGCCCTCGCCGACCGGACGGCGTACCTCCGCGCGCGCGGCTACGCCGGCATCCAGAGCTGGAGCTACTCGACCGAGGGGCCGCCCGTGATCGGCGCGAGCATCTGGCCTTTCAACACCACGAGCTACGCGCCGAACACCCTCGACCCGAACGCGCTCGCCGTCACCTTCCCCGACACCCGGCCGGGCGACGAGTTCGTCATCGACTTCTACGGCAACACCTTCTGCACCCCGGCCTCGGGCGTCGAGGCGTTCCTCGCCGTCCATGCCACGGACAACCTGGGGAGCGGCGCCGAGACCAAGGTCCCCTCGGCCCTGTGGCGGTACGGGATCTCCGGGACCATGCCGCCCGCCGTCCTCACCGGCCGGTGGACGGCCCAGGCCGCGGGCACGACCCGCTTCCGCCTCCTCGGCCGCGTCTCCAGCCAGGGGCCCTCCTTCGGGGTCGCCGCCGTCGCCTCCCTCCGTGTCCTGCGCGTAAGCGTCCGGTGAACCCCACCCCTGCGTGGGGCGCGGAGCTGGTGCATCCTCCGGGGCGTGCAGCCGGGAGCAAGGCAGCGACGGCGTTGGAGCCGGCCCCGAGGTGGGGTTGGGGCCGTACGCGGTGACGAGCTACCCAGCCTGGGCTTGCTGCAGCTGCTGCTTCCAGGCTTTGGGGCAGAGGGAGAGGACGTCGCGGGCGGGGTGAGAGCTGAGGCGGGAGAGGACGTCGCGCAGGTAGGCGAAGGAGTCTACCTGGTGCAGCTTGCAGGAGGCGAGGAGCGACCAGAGGACGGCGGCGCGCTCGGCGCCTTGCTCGCTGCCGGCGAACATCCAGTTTTTGCGCCCGACGGCGACGCGGCGGAGGCTGCGCTCTGCGGCGTTATTGTCGAGCTTCAGCCGCGCGTCGTCGAGGAAGCGAGTGAGCGCGCCCCACTGGTTGCGGACGTAGCCGATGGCGTCGGCGATGGGTGTGTTGGGCAGCACGACGAGGGCCTGGGCGTCGAGCCACCGCTTGAAGGCATCGAGCACGGGGCCGGCGCGGTTTCTGCGCTCCTGGGTGCGCTGGGAGGGAGGGAGCTTCATGACGAGCCGGTCGGCCTCGTAGAGCTTCTTGATGAAGCCCAGGCCGATGAGGGCCCGGTCCTTGTCGGTGAGCTGGGCGTCGAAGAAGCGCCGGCGGGCGTGGGCCCAGCAGCCGACCTCGGTGGCCTTGTCGTCGCCGAAGAGGCGGTCGTAGAGGGTAGCGGCGTCGGCCTGGATGAAGCCCTTGTAGCCGGTGAAGAAGCTGCGGGCGGCCTCGCCGTCGCGGCGGGAGCTGTAGCGGAACAGGACGTGGTCGTCGTCGGCGATGTAGACCCACATGAAGCCCTTGTGGGTCTTGTTGTCGGGGCCGAGCACCGGAATGGGCGTGTCGTCGACGTGGATCCGGTGCGCCTCAAGGGCCGCCTTGGCCATCGCATCCGTGATGGGCCGGAGCAGGTCCGCGACCTGCGCGACCCAATCGGCCATGGTCGAGCGCGACAGGTGCACGCCCAGGCGCGCGAAGATGCCCTCGAGGCGGTGGAGCGGCAGGTGGTCCTCGTACTTGCTGACGACGACGTGCGCCAAGAGCCCAGGGCCGGCCAGGCCCTTGTCCACGGGCGAGTCGGGCACGGGCGCGATGACGACACCGTCCTGCTCGCAGCTGCAGGCGTACTTGCCGCGAGCAGTCACCACGCGCACCAGCGACGCGGGGCGCCAGTCGAGCCGCTCGCTGGCCTCTTCGCCGATGCGCTGCTTGTCGCGCCCGCAGCACGAACATGTGAGCAGCGACTCGGGCGGGTTGAGCTCGATCCGCTCGACGGGCAGGTGCTCGGGCAGCTGGGCGCGGCCGTGCGGCTTGGAGCGTGAGGGACGCTGGCCTCCCTGCTGGCCGCGCTTGTCATCGTCCACGCGCGCATTCTCCTGCTCGGCGATCTGCTCGGCCATCTGCGGTGGCAGGATCAGGCCGGCGACCTCCGCGAAGGCGAGCTGTACCTGGGCCGGGTCGACGCGCTCGGACTTGTTCTGCGCGCGCAGGTGCCGGCGCACGCGCTCGAGCTCCATCAGGACCAGCTCGTAGAGCTTGCGGTACTCGTCGCGCTCGTGGGTGACGCGGGCGAGCCTGTCCTCAAGCTCGCGGATGCGCGCCTCCGTCACGGAGTCCATGACGGCCGAATAGCCGCGCTTAACGAGCTTGTGAATACCTAATAGGCTGGATTAGTGCAGGAAAATTGACTGGGACCGCCGGAATGCATGGCGGCTCCATTACCGATCATATCGATTGTGCTGCGTGCGATGGCAGCCCAGAGGGCTGAGCAGCAATGCTGCGAGGCTGGAGCTTCGACGGTGGCAGCGCCACGCCTTCGAGGATCTTGGCTAGCTCCGCAGCCTCGACGCTGACGCTCGTGGCGTCGGCTTCGATGGCCGTAGGCAGGCGGAAGCA
>JBQCJR010000455.1:0-7257 GCA_051952595.1 Kofleriaceae bacterium | reverse complement strand
ATGACCTGGCTCCACCTCATCATCCTCGCCGTGTTCCTGCTCGGCATGCTCGCGGAGCGCGTCCGCGACGGCCACCGAGCGCGCCGGCGGCTCCGCCGCTTCCACCGCGAGGGCGCGGTGTCGTTCGGCAGCGAGCGTCAGCTCCGCGCGAGTCGCCTTGAACTCAACCAGTCGCTCATCAACAGGAGAGCATCGTGAAGATCCAGATCCGCAACCGCTACACCAACGAGATCATCCACGAGGCAGAGGTCGCCGCCGACGATCCGAAGCCGATGCGCACCGCGCTGCTGTCAGCGATCGCAGCGGGCGCCAACCTCGAGGACGCCAACCTCGCGGGCGCCAACCTCGCGGGCGCCTACCTCGCGCGCGCCAACCTCGAGGACGCCTACCTCGCGGGCGCCAACCTCGCGGGCGCCTACCTCGCGGGCGCCTACAACGTGCCTTCCGGCGCGACGACCGCCGACCCTCCCGAGCCGTATCGTCGGCTGACGACGCCCGCCGAGCTGGTCGAAGCGCGCGCCCGCCGCGCGGCGCGGTACCGCGAGCTGCACCCGGAGGTGCCCGTCGTCGAGCACCTGGATCGCAGGATCCTCGACCTCATCACGACCGGCGACGGAACGCTCGAGATGAGCGCGTGGCACGGAGCCGACGGTGCGTGCGGGACCACGCATTGCCTCGCCGGCTGGTCGATCAACCTCGCCGGACCGGCCGGCATCGAGCTCGAGCGCAAGCACGGTGCTCAGCGCGCGGGCTCAATGATCTACCGCGCGAGCACCGGCAGGGTCCCGCACTTCTTCGCCTCGAACGAGCGCGCGCTCGCGGACCTCCGGAGGCGCGCCGAGGAGGGGTGACGGCCACGGCAAATCTCACCCGAGCCACTGACTGCTGTAGCGAGCGCGTGACTCGCGACTCCTCCACGCGCACCCCATGGCGGGCCGCGCGCTCACTAGAGCAGTCACCAACAACAACGATTCACCGGAGGTCTCTATGGCCACCATTCTCGACATCTCGCCAGACGAGTATCACTCGCGTCCCGGGCTCTCTTCATCGACGGCAGCGACGCTCATCATGCGTTCTCCGCTGCACGCGTGGACGCAGCACCCGGCGTATGGGGGAGCTGGCAGGAAGCCCACGGAACTGATGGACCGCGGAACCGCCATCCACTCGATGGTTCTCGGCGTCGGCAAGCAGATCGCGCCACTGCCGTTCGATGACTGGCGCACGAAGGCTGCCAAGGAGAGTCGCGACAAGGCGCGTGCGGCCGGGATGATCCCGATGCTCCACGAGGACCACGCGGACGCGGAGGTCGCCGCCCGAGAGATCCGGACCCGGCTCGCCGAGCGGAACATCTCACTCACCGGCGAGAGCGAGATCGCTGTGGAGTGGCACGAGGACTCGCCGAGTGGCCCGGTCCTGTGCCGAGGCATGATGGATCACCTCTGGCTGCGCGACGGAATCGTCCTCGACCTCAAGGTCGTATCGAGCGCGGCACCGGCATCAGTGGAGCGCAGCGCCGAGAACTTTGGCTACGCGATCCAGGCTGCGGCGTACACACGTGCGATCGCGCAGCTCAGGCCGAACCTCACCGGTCGCATCGAGTTCCTGTTCGCGTTCTGCGAAGCCGAGCCTCCGTTCGCGATGAACATCTGCCGCCCCGACGGCGCATTCCGCGAACTCGGAGAGAGGCGCTGGATGCGCGCGGTCCACGAGTGGGGGGCGTGCCTCGCTTCCGGCGAGTGGCCGGCTTACGGCAAGGGCATCAACCAGCTGAGTCCGCCCGCATGGGCGCTCGCACGAGAGGAGTTTGCAGCGTGACCAGAACCTTCGATGACCGTCCCGCTGTGCGGGAAAAGACCCCGATTCTTGTCGGCCTTGTCGGACCGAGCGGAACCGGCAAGACGTACTCAGCGCTCCGACTCGCGGCAGGCTTCCAGCGTGTGTCCGGTGGCGAGACCTTCGTGATCGACACCGAGGCACGTCGCGCGCTGCACTACGCGGACAAGTTCTCGTTTCGCCACGTGCCGTTTGGTGCGCCGTTCAGCCCGCTGGACTACCTCGCCGCGATCGAGCACTGCATCAAGAGGGGGGCGTCCACGATCATCGTCGACAGCATGAGCCACGAACACGAGGGGCCGGGTGGAGTGCTGGAGATGCATGCGGCAGAGCACAAGCGGCTTGGTGGCAGCGAGAAGGTGAAGCTCCTCGCGTGGGGCAAGCCGAAGTCAGAGCGACGGCGCCTAATCAACTCGATTCTCCAGATGTCGTGCAACTTCGTGTTCTGCTTCCGCGCAAAGGAGAAGCTCAAGATGGAGCGCGGCAAGGACCCGGAGCCGATGGGGTTCATGCCGATCGCTGGGGATGAGTTCGTCTACGAGATGACGCTCAAATGCCTGCTGCTACCTGGGGCGAACGGCACGCCGACTTGGCAGTCGGGTTTCATCGGCGAGAAAGCGATGATCAAGCTGCCGGAGCAGTTCCGGTCGACCTTCGCGACCGGACCGCAGCTCACCGAGGACATCGGGCAGCAACTCGCAACGTGGGCCGCTGGCGCTGCGGCGCCAGTCGTCGCCTCGGCCGACGACCTCATTGCACGATTCGACTCCTGCTCTGACAGCGCGACTCACCGGTCGCTCGAAGATGCCCGTCGCCTCGCGTGGCAGGCGATGAGCAAGACCGACAAGGCGCGAGTGAAGTCGGCGTCCGAGGAGGCGCACGAGCGGATTCTGCGTGCCGAGCGCGCGTTCGAGGATGACGGGCCGCCTCCTGATGACTACGGGGAGCAGGACGCGAGCTGACGTTCGTTTCGCGCACTCGTCCGCGTGTTCGCCAAATGCATGGACGAGTCACCGTCGAGAGATGGGGCCTGCTGGCAGACCAGGGCGCTAACGAGTCTGCCGCTTTGCCGATCGGCACTGGGTGCACTCGCCATGAGGCGGGACCGGGTTCGATTCCTGGATCGGCGCCAAACGATGACGTTCCACACGATGCAATGCGACGCGGTGCTCGTCGGCGACTAGTGCACTGCGGGATGCGAGGAGGTTTCGATGGCAGGACCAAAGGAGCGGATCTACGACGAGCAGATCGACATCCCGGCGCTGCGGGCGCTGTGCGAGGCGGCGACGCCGGGACCGTGGACCACGCCAACGGCTCCTCGACTGCAAGGGGCGATCAGCGCCGTGATCGACGGCCGCGAGCGCCAGGTCGCCGCCATCGATGGACAGGCGCCGATGTTCGACCTCCGCGCCGGACAGGACGAGGTGGCCCGCGCCAACGGCGCCTTCATCGCCGCCGCCCGCAGCGCGCTCCCCGCGCTGCTCGACGCGCTCGAGGCGGCCCGGAAGGAGCGCGACGAGGCGATCGCCGATGGCGTGCTTTCGCAGCGGGTGTGCGACCTGTCCAACGAGCGCGACCAGCTCCGCGCCCAGCTCGCCAAGGTGTACGCCGAGGGCGCTCTCGCGACCGCTCGCGCCGAGATCGAGCGCCTCCGCGCCGCGCTGGCCGAGGCGTGCGACCTTGCGCTCGACGCCGAGCGTGGCCTCGGCGTGTCCAGCGCGGTCGAGTCCCTCCGCGAGGTCGCGCTCCTCGCCGCGGGCGCGCGTGGACCAGGAGCGCTCCGCCCTCGGGCCAGCCGGCAGCGATGCAACGGGAACCACGCGCGCGCGATCGGCGCGGACGGCCTCGGCGTGTTGTACAGCGAGGCGCGGGCGCAGCGCGAGCCGAAGTGCGACGGGGCCAGCAACACGCCGGGAATCGAGTGCGACGCGCGCGTCCTGCGGGCCGCCGGGTGGCGCGAGGAGGATGAGACGCAGTGCATCGCGTGCGGCCTGTACCCGATGAGGCTCGCCGAGTTCACGGTCTGCTCGAACTGCGAGCGCTGCAAGGCGTGCGGGTGCGACCAGGAGCCGCACGAGAGCGCGCTCGAGGTCGTCCCCGAGTCCGTGCCGCCCCAGGCCGCGCCGCCCGGAGCCATCCCGGCGATGTGGACGGACGAGGACGGCGCCGGTCCGGACGGGATCGTGCTGGTGATCGAGCACTGGCCGCCGCCCGAGATCGCCGAGGCCCTGAGCCACCCCGACCACCGGGTGTTCCTCGTCGTGCACGCCGAGGCCGGCGAGGCGTACGTCTCCAAGATCGGCTCGGTGTTCGGCGGCGCGATCCAGCTCCATCACGAATCGGTCGCCGACCTGCACCGCGAGCTCGGCGAGTGGCTCGCGGCGCACCCGGTGACCGCCGGGGATGAGGTGTCCGGTGGCTGACCGCTCGTCCGATTGGACCGTCAACAGGAGAACCGGCCGCGCGAACTCGTCGTCCGAGTTCCGCGCCGTCGTCGACGCTGTCGAGCAGCTGATCCGCCAGAGCGCGCACGATCTCATCGCCGGCCGCGCGGAGAGCGTGGCTCACCTGATCGTCGCGCAGCTCGCCCACGTGCACGGGCTCGCGCCCACCAAGCGGGAGGTGTCCCGTGGATAACGGTCGGAAGCACTACGGGATCGTCGATGGCATCACCGAGGGCGAACCCGGATCGGCGGCCGGCAACCTGTCCGTGTCGGCCATGCTCGCGCGCGGCGTCAACGACGTCTCCTCGGCGGTCGTCGTCGGTTCGACGTCGGGCAGCCCGATCAATCTCGCGCAGGTCGTGCTCACCGCACAGCAGGCGATCAGGCTCGGATCGCTGATCGCGTGGGCCGGTCAGGATGCGCTCGCGTCCGATCGGCGCGTCGAGCAGCTGCGCAAGTACGGCCCCGCGGCGGTCCGGCTGTGCTTCGCGCTCGCCTCGGCCGATCTCCACGACGTGCTCGTAGACCAGAGCCGGATCCGCCTCGGTGTCCCCCTCGAGGCGCAGCAACTCGCGGAGCTGTCCTACCAGGAGACCTCGCACTCGCGCACGGACGGCGACTGGCGGGCGTTGTGGCGCGCCGCCGGCGAGAAGATCCAGAAGGAGGTCGGTCATGGGTGACCGCACCGGAATCAGCTGGACCGACGTGACCTGGAACCTGATCCGCGGGTGCCTGCGCGTCTCGGAGGGCTGCCGGAACTGCTACGCCGAGCGGCAGGCCGCGCGCATCGTGCGCATGGCGAAGGGGAAGCCGTCGGCGTACGACGGGCTCGTGCGGCTCGTCGGCGGTAAGCCGCGGTGGACCGGCGAGGTCCGGTTCGTCCCGGAGATGCTTGCGCTTCCGCTGAAGTGGCGCAAGCCGCGCCGGATCTTCGTCAACTCGATGTCCGACCTGTTCCACGAGTCGCTCACGAACGAGCAGATCGCGGCGGTGTTCGGCGTCATGGCCGCGGCGCCGCGGCACACGTTCCAGGTGCTGACCAAGCGCCCGGCGCGGATGCGCGAGTGGTTCGAGTGGGCGGGCCGAATGACGCTGGACAAGTTGCAGGCGTTTGCGTATCGCTCGGTCCCCGAGGCGCAACACGCGGCGTCGATGGCCGTCGCGCGCGGTCGCGGACGCACCTGGCCGCTCCCCAACGTCTGGCTCGGCGTCTCCGTCGAGGACCAGCTCGCGGCCGACGAGCGCATCCCCGATCTCCTGCGAACGCCCGCCTCCGTGCGGTTCCTATCGTGCGAGCCGCTGCTCGATCGGGTCGACCTCGACGGGATCCAGATCCCCGACGAGCGGAACTGGCTCCGGTTCAGCTCGCTTCGTCGCCATCACGATGATCGATATGGGCAGTCCGACACCACGATCGACTGGGTGATCGCCGGCTGCGAGAGCGGCCCCGGCGCGCGCCCGTGCTCCGCTGAGTGGCTCCGCTCGCTGCGCGACCAGTGCGCCGGGGCGAGCGTGCCGTTCTTCCTCAAGCAGGCTGCTGGGGCGCCGCATGACCTCGGGCCGGTGCGCGCCGGCACCGGTTCCACTCGCAAGCCCGGCGGGGTGATCGAGATGCCGTACCTCGACGGCGTCCAGCACGCCGCGTTCCCGGAGGTGTCCCATGGCTGAGCCCGCCCTCAAGCTCACGTCCACCTCGACGGCGAGGACGTACCACTTCCGACCCGAGAAGGGGTTCGGCTGGGCGTGCTGCACCGTCAACGACTCCACCGGCGAGCTCGCGATCCAAAGCGACTGGGGCTCGTGGTCCTACCGCTGGTCGTCAGACCCGAAGTCCCTCGGCGCGCCGACGCTGACGCACTTCCTCTCGGACCGCTTGGGCGTCGACTACATCGCGCGCAAGCTCCAACGCGAGGGCAAGGACGGCCGGAGGTTCAGTCCGAAGCTGACGCTCGCAGCGATGCGCGGCGCGGTGCTTGAGCGCCGGCTCGAGGACGGCCGCGAACCGGCGAGCGGCCGGCACCTTTCGCGCGAGCGAGCGCGCGCGATCTGGAACGAGCTCGGCGAGATCGCCGGCGATGTCGGCGGGTCCTATGATCTTTTCATCGATCGCGTGTACCAGATCCGCGACTTCACCCGCCTCGTCGATGACACCCCGTACGAGATGGCCGCGACCGAGCAGACGCCCGAGGACAAGGCGCTCCGCGAGATCGTCCTGCCGGCGCTGATCGAGGCGTGCCGCGACACCGTCGCGCGATGGGGGACGCCGTGATCGTCGAGTTCACCGGCTACAGCGATGACGTCGTGACGATCGAGGTCTTCGGCGCGGACCGTATCCTGATCACGCGCGACGAGGTGTACGTCAACAGCGACGCGCCATTCACCGTGCAGACGTTCGACGCCTCGCGGGCCTGCCACGTCTACGCGCACTACTGGCGCGAGGGATGCTGGCACTTCGGGGTGGCGCTCGTCGCCGAGGTGCTGCCGCCGTGGCGCTTCACCGTCGAGCAGGCGCACCAGTACAGCACCAGGCTCGTCATCGACACCGGCGACGACACGGTCGCCGCCCCAAGGAGGGACCGTGACTGACCAACCGATGACCGTCGACGAGCTGCTCGCGTGGGCGCGGCGGCTCATCTCGGCGAATCAGCGCGCCTACGTCGAGAAGACCCTGCTCGACGTCGCCTACTCGATCGTGCACCTCCTCGGCGTCGGCCACCCGTGCGGCTATCCCAAGCCCGAGATCCACGTGGGGGCGTCGGGCGAGGTGTATTTGGAGATCAAGGGCGAGCGAGAGGTGTCGAGCGAGGAGGGCCGCGGTCTCGTCGCGAGCGTGCTGCGCGCCTGTGACGAGGCGGAGCGGGCCGGGCGCGTGACCGAGAAGGCGCGCGATGCCCAGCGCGCTGAGCGGGCCGCGACGCCGGACCTGGACCGCGCGGCCGAGGCGCTGGTGTTCGCGCTCTACATCTACGGCGGCTACAGG
>JBQCJR010000454.1:0-3561 GCA_051952595.1 Kofleriaceae bacterium | reverse complement strand
GGCCATCGGGCGAGATCGCCGGGTTGGTATCGCGAACGATGCCCTCGGCGGCGCGCACCGGGACCAGCAGCTCGAAGCTGCGATCGCCGTGCTCGTCGATCGCGACCAGCCGGGCACCGCGCGGCCCGCGCTCCGCGGCCACGATCGCGATGTGGTCGCGCTGCGCAGGGACCGGCGCCGCGACCTCGGTGCGTGCGGCGCACCCGCTCAGCGCGAGGAGCGCCGGGCTCCAGACCCACGGCCAGCGCCAGCGGAAGCAGCTCACGCGCTCAACGCTAGCAGGCCACGCGGGTGACAGCTGCCAGCAAACGCGCTCGGATCACTCGGCCTTGGGCGCCTCGGCCTCGGCCTTGGCGCCTCGGCCTTCGACTCTTCGGCCTTCGGAGCCTCGGCCTTGGGGGCCGCGGCCTTCTCGGCGGAGGACTTCTTCGTCAGGTTGGACATGTTCATGTCCTTCGAGAGGTCCTTGATGTCCGGCGCGACGCCCTTGTAGACGCCGACCGCCGCGACGAACATGATCACGCCGCTGACGATGCTGACCATCCAGGCGCGCGAGTGCGACGCCTGGCTGCGCTGCTCGTAGGACGCGAACGACATCTCCTCGTTCTGCGGCCACGACGTGACCGGTGAGCGCTTCGGCATGATCGCGCCGACGGCCATGACGACCGCGAGGCCACCGATCGTCAAGAGGCCCACGAGGGCGAGCACGAAAACCAGGGTCGCAACGAGCATTTGACGATCCTCCGAAACTCGGTCTTGAGAGATCTTTAGTTGGAACGCGTCCGGGTTGCAATCGCGAGAGCTTTCGAGCGTCTCGCGCGTTGGAGGTCGGTGACCTCCAGCCCGGACAGGGCTCCGAGCGGCGATATGACACCACCTCCGGTCGCAGGTTCCGCCTTTTTCACGCGCTTCGCGATCGCGCTGATTTCAGCCGGTTGCGCCACCGCGAGCGCCGATCCTCCCGCCGGCGAGCACCAGCTCGGCGTCCCCGATCGAGGCATCTGGTCCGATCTCGACGACCAGGTCCAGCTGCAGCTGCCCACCGGGCTCACCCCGGAGCGCGTGTCGGCCCAGATCGACGCCGCGCACGACCTGCTCGTGCTGTCGATCGACGGCTTCCCGCGCAAGGTCTATCCGTTGGCCCGGCCGCTCGCCCGGTCCACCGCAGGGAGCGTGGTCCTCGAGGTCGGCCCTCACCGCCTCGCGCTGCGCCCCGGCGATCGCCGCGAGCTCGCCCCGCTGCTCACCGCCGCGCGGATCACCGAGCGCGCCGCGGCGCACGACCGCGATGGCGATGGCATCCCCGATCCGCTCGATGTCCTGATCGGCGCGAAGAAGACCGTGCTCAACGCCGACGCGTACACCGAGGGCTACGTGACCATCGCGTACCCGATGGGCGACGTGCCACGCGACACCGGGGTGTGCACCGACGTCGTCATCCGGGCCGTCCGCAACGCCGGGATCGATCTGCAGCGCGCGCTGCACGAGGACATCCTGCGCGCTCGCGCGGCGTACCCCATGATCAAGAAGCGCGCGAACCCACACATCGATCAGCGACGGGTCGCCACGCTGCTGCCGTACTTCCGGCGCCACTGGGAGCGGCACACCGCGAAGGTCGACGACCCCGACGATCCGCTGCGCCCCGGCGACGTGATCTTCATGGACACCATCCCGAGCCGGTCCGGATCGGATCACATCGGCATCGTGTCCGACGCGATCGGCTCGTCGGGCCTGCCGCTGGTCATCAACAACTGGACCACCGGCACGGTCACCGCCGAGATGGATCTGCTGCCGAGCGTCCCGGTGTTGCACCGGTTCCGGCTGCGCCCGTAGCCGGCGTGTTACGTTCGCTCGCTAGATGAGACTGGCTCCCTGGCTGATCGCCGCGACGTTGCTCGTGGTGGGCGGAACGGCGCGGGCCGAGAGCGCGCGGGCGGTGATCGACCGGATCGATCTCGAGCCCACGCCGCTCGGCGGCTTCCGGCTGCGGGCCTATGTCTCGGCGCTCTCGCTCGAGGGCCAGCACCTCGATCTCACCGAGCCGAAGTCGATCAAGCTGATCACCGGGACCAACGAGCTCAAGGCGCCGATGGCGCTCGGCCGCTACGAGGCCGCCGCGGACGCCGACACCGCGGTCGTGATCGTCGTACAGGCGACCGCCGAGTTCACCGACGTGCTGCGGGTGATCGGCGAGGCGCTCGACCAGTCGCTGATCACCGGGCTCGACGATCGCGTCCAGATCGCCGTGCTCACCTACGGCGACGCCGTGGGCTCGGGCAAGCTCGGCACCCCCAAGGCGGCGCGGTCGCGCGTCGGCGAGCTGGCCGCCGAGACCGGCACCGAGCCCGCGTTGCTCGACGCGCTCGACCGCGCGCTGCCGCTGCTCAAGAAGGCGCGCACCGAGCCCGAGGGCCGGCCGGTCCGCAAGATGATCCTCGTGATCGGCGACGGCCGCGATCGCTCGAACGATCGCGAGCGGGTCACGCGGCTCGGCGATCGCGCGGCGCGCGAGAACGTGCGGATCCACTCGTTCGCGTACTCGCCCACCGACGCGCGGCGTCCGATGCTGCTGCTCGGCGAGTTGTCGAAGCGCTCGCTCGGCACGTTCCGGCTGCTGCGCAGCGGGCGCGCCGATTCGTGGGCGCCCGCGCTCCAGCAGATGCGCGAGGAGATCCAGCGCCAGTACGTGCTGACGTACTTCGTCGACACCGCCGAGGTCGCCGGGCGCAAGGCGCGGATCACCACCAGCGGGCGCGCGACGCTGAGCTCGAACGAGGTCAAGATCCCCGAGCCGTCGTGCGCCGGCGAGACCTGCGAGCCGGGCGCGTACTGCGCCGCGGATCGCTGCGTGGTCCCGCGCACCGGCGGCGGGCGCGGCGTGCTGGGCTGGATCGTGCTGATCGTCGCGATCGCGGTCGGCGGGCTGCTATTGCTCGGCGTGATCGGCTACCTGCTCTCGCGGCGCCAGGCCGGCGCGCCCGGGCCCGACCTGGCCGCGGGCGCGGTGCCCGGTGCGGTCCCCGGCGCCGTGCCCGGCGCGCCGCCGGCCAAGCCGAACAAGCGGAGCAAGCCGCCCAAGGCCCCCAAGCAGCCGCCGAGCGCACCGCCCGGGTTCGCGCCGCCGAGCGCACCGCCCGGCTTCGCGCCGCCGAGCGCGCCGCCGGTCGCCCCGGCGCCGGTCACCTCCGGGCCGCGGCTCTACATCATGTCCGGACCGCGCCAGGGCGAGACGCTCGGCCTGCGCCACGGCTTCGGCATCGGCGCCGCGCCGGACAACGATCTCGTGATCGCCGACGGTTATGCCTCGGGCCACCACGCGCAGATCGGCCTCGATCACTTCGGCAACGCCGTGATCTACGACCGCGGCTCGACCAACGGCACCTTCCTCAACGGCGTCCGGATCAACGAGCGCGCGCTCGACCACGGCGTCACGATCCGGATCGGCTCGATCGATCTGCGGTTCCTGGCACAATAGGGAGTTCCCATGCCCCGCGGTTCTGGAAAAGTCATCATCGGCGGCCAGGCGTTTCAGACCGACGCCAACATCGTCAATTTCCAGGA
>JBQCJR010000453.1:0-3356 GCA_051952595.1 Kofleriaceae bacterium | reverse complement strand
GACGGAGATGCCGAGCTCGCGAGCGATCTCGGACTCGGTGCGGCCCTCGCCGTAGCGCTTCCAGAACACGGCGGGATACTTCGAGCCGAGCGCGGCGACCGCGTCGGTCATGTGATCGAGCTCGGCGCGCGCGATGACCTCGGCGCGAACATCCTGGGCGGCCGGCTGCCGGTCGAGAAGCGGCGCGCCGTCCTCGTCGGTCGAGTGGCTCGACGGAATCTCGCGCGCGATGCGGCGCTGCTTGCGCAGATACATCAACGCGGCCGTCGCAGTGACGCGATACAGCCACGTCGAGTAGCGCGACTCGCCGCGGAACGATTCGCGATGACGATGCGCGAGGAGCAACGCGTCCTGCGTGACATCCTCGGCGTCCTGATCGTCGTGCACGTACTTGAGCGCCACGCTCTTCACGTAGGCGCGGATGCGGACCGGATCAGACGGATCGACTTGGTGCCCCATCGAGGTTCCTCCTCGCCCTCTCCATTACGCACAAGGTGATCCAGCATGGCAGACACGTAGTTTCAGCTACTTGGATGTCCAAATGCCCGCAAGAACGTCCAGCTGGATGGACGCTGTCTAGACGACTAGACTGCGTACATGGATGGCGTTGTCAGGCACGTGCTCGTCGTCGATGCCGACCCCGAAGGCGTCGTGCGGGCTCGGGTCGCGCTCGAAGGCCTCGATGTCGAGCCGGTCGCATCACCGGTCGCCGCACTCGAGCGCCTGGTCAGCTCGGCGTTCGATCTCGTGCTGCTCGATCCCGCGCTCGGACCCGGCGGCGATGACGACGGCGCGCTCGCGCTCGTTCACCGCATCCGCACCGTCGTCCCGGACACCGTCGTCGTGATCTGGTCGGTGAAGCCGACGGTCGGGTTCGCCGTGCGCGCGATGCGCTCGGGCGCGCTGGATGTCCTGAGCAAGACGGCGGAGCCGGCCGAAATCCGCAGTGTCGTCGATCGCGCGATCCAGCACGGCGCGCTCGCGCGCGAGGTCCGGCGTCTCCGCGGCGAGGTCGAGAAGGCGCGCGGCCTCGGCGAGGTGATCGGCGAGAGCGCGCTGATGCGCCAGCTGCTCCAGATGATCGACCGCGTGGCCGCGAGTGACGCCACCGTCCTCATCGTCGGTGAGAGCGGCACCGGCAAGGAGCTGCTCGCGCGCACGATCCATCGCATCGGCCCGCGCGCGGACGGCCCGTTCGTCGCGTTCGACTGCAGCGCGCTCGCGCCATCGCTGCTGGAGACCGAGCTGTTCGGCCACGAGAAGGGCGCATTCACGGGCGCCGGACGCGCGCGTCGTGGCCTGTTCCGCGAGGCGAACGGCGGCACGATCTTCCTCGACGAGATCGGCGACATCGATGCCTCCGTCCAGAACAAGCTGCTCCGCGTGCTTCAGGAGCGCGAGATCAAGCCGGTCGGCGGCGATCGCCCGGTCGCGATCGACGTGCGGGTCGTCGCGGCCACCAACAAGGACCTCAAGGGCCTGGTCGCGCGTGGGCTGTTCCGCGAGGACCTGTACTGGCGGCTCGCCGTGGTGCCGATCCAGGTCCCGCCGCTGCGCGAGCGCAAGGAGGACATCCCGCAGCTCGCCGCGCACATCCTGGCCCGCCGCCGCGGCGCCGCGAAGAGCTTCGCCGGCAACGAGGCGCGCTATCCGACGCAGATCACCGCCAAGGCACTCGCGCGGCTCCAGTCGTACCGCTGGCCGGGTAACATCCGCGAGCTCGAGAACGTGCTGTCGCGCGCGGCGATCCTGTGCGACGGCGAGACGATCCGCTCGCACGACCTCGACCTGGTCGGGCTCGATCGCGCCGGCGGCGCGACCGCCGCGGCCTCGCTCGAGGAGGACCGGGTCGAGCTCCCGGCGATCGAGCTCGAGCGGCTCGGCGATGGCGAGGGCCTCAAGGATGTCACCGAGCGGGCGATCCGCACCGTCGAGCGCGCGGCGATCGCCGCGGCGCTGCGCCGCGATCGCAATCCCGCGGTGGCGGCGCGCCGGCTCGGGATCAGCCGCGCGAGCATCTACACCAAGATGAAGACCTATGGGCTGGCACCCGATGGAAGTCAGGCGGAATGACCCACGCGTGCCAGCGAACCGCGTTTTGCTCGTCGCGCCCCGCGACAGCCGCGCCGCGGATTGCGAAAGTCGGCCGCCGATGGACCAGCCACCGATGAACCCGTGGCGGCCCGTGGCGCGCGTGGCGGATCTCGGCCCCGGCGACGTGATCGCCGTCGAGATCGAAGGCCTGCAGCTCGCGCTCGGCCGCGATGGCGACCGCTACTTCGCGATCCAGCGGCGGTGCGTGCACCGCGGCGGCGATCTCGCCGAGGGCATCGTGTCCCGCGGCCACGTGATCTGCCCGGAGCACGGCTGGCGCTTTTCCACTGCCACCGGATGCCACGACCAGGCATCCGAGGTCTGTCTCGCCATGTACCCGGTCCGCGTCGTCGGCGAGCTGATCGAGATCGACCCGACCCCTAGATCCCCGCAGAAGCAGTAGATGCAGAGGAGTGAATTCATGAGCCGTCCGACCGTGAGCTTGATCGAAGGAGATGGAATTGGCCCCGAGATCGCCGCCGCCACCGTGAGCGCCGTGGAGGCCGCCGGCGGGTCGGTGATCTGGGAGCGCGTCGATGCCGGTCTCGGCGCGGTGACCAAGCACGGCGATCCGCTGCCCGCCTCGACGATCGAGTCGATCAAGCGCAACCAGCTCGCGCTCAAGGGCCCGCTGGCAACCCCGAGCGGCGGCGTCTATCGCTCGGTCAACGTCACGCTGCGCCAGCAGTTCGATATGTACGCCAACGTGCGCCCGGCCAAGACGATCGCCGGCGTGCCGTCTCGCTACACCGGCGTCGACATGGTGATCGTGCGCGAGAACACCGAGGACCTGTACGCCGGCGTCGAGCACTACATCGATCCGCGGCGCACCGCGGCCGAGTCGATCGCGATCATCACCAAGTTCGGCAGCGAGCGCGTGATCGTCTACGCGTTCGAGTACGCGCGGCGGCACGGGCGCAAGCGGGTCACGCTGGTCCACAAGGCCAACATCCTGAAGATGTCGAACGGCCTGTTCCTCGATACCGGCAAGGAGATCGCGAAGCGCTATCCGGACATCGCGTTCGACGACATGATCGTCGATGCCACGGCGATGAAGATGGTGGTCTCGCCCGAGCGGTTCGACGTGGTGGTCACGATGAACCTGTTCGGCGACATCCTGAGTGACCTCGCCGCGGGGCTGGTCGGTGGGCTCGGCGTCGCCCCGGCGGCGGCCCGCGGCGCCGCCGGCGGCGCGGGGTTGGGAGCGGGGCACCGCCCCCCCCCCGCCCACGCCCGCCCCGGGGTCGCCCCCCCCCCCCGCC
>JBQCJR010000452.1:0-32587 GCA_051952595.1 Kofleriaceae bacterium | reverse complement strand
GAGGCCGCGCTCGCCTAAGAGGCGCGCCTGGCGTTCGTGGCGGCGGGCGCGTGCGCCGCTACCTACGCTCCGGTGGTGCCAGCTGGTTGCGCCGCGATCGACCGGCTACACGCGCTCGGCACCGCGTGGGCGCAGCGCACCGCCGACGAGGTCGCGAAGGCCTGCCACGTCGAGCTCGGCGCGGCGATCGTCGCCCGCGAGCGCGACTCGAAGGCCGCGAAGTATCGCTGCCCGCCGAAGATCGCGAAGGTCCAGGACGCGGCGGCGAAGTACGACCTCGCGGCGCGCTACCCCGAGCTGGCCGCGGCGCTCGCCGCCGTGCCGAAGAAGTGCAAGTAGCGCGCGACGCTTGACGCGGCGATCCGCCCGTGGCGTTGTCTTGCCGTGCTGGTTGGTGGAATTGCCAATATCCTCCATCGCGACACTCTCGCCGTGCTGGTCGGGAGTCGGCTATTCGACCGCGGCGAGCGCTGCTTCACCGAAGGCCGCGTCATCAAGGTGCAGGCCGGGCGCGGCGAGCTCGCTGGCGCCGTGCGGCCGCAGGAATCCGGCCGCGCGCCCTACTGGGTGCGGATCTGGGTGCGCGACGAAGGGCTCGCCTACGAGTGCTCCTGCCCGATGGGCGAGCAGCGCGAGTTCTGCAAGCACACCGTCGCGATCGCCCTCGCGCACCTCGAGAACGAGCGGCGCGACGCCGAGCGCGCGCTCGCCGGCCTGCGCGCGCAGCTGCTCGCGATCGGCGCGCCCGCGCTGGTCGAGGCGCTGATCCAGCGCGCGCGCAATGATGCGAGCCTGCGCGGCGTATTGCAGCAGATCGGCGAGCGGAAGTAGGTCCGGCCACAGGCTGGTTTGATACCCTGTTGGGAATGGCTTCCTTCGCCCATCGGACAGGGTCCTCTCCGTTCGGCGCGAGGCCACCCGCACAGACCGAGACCGACTGGGCGACCGACCTCGCGGCACCTTCTCGACGAGGCCGCGCGAATTTACGGCGCCGACGACGTCACGACCGGAATGGGTGGTGGGTCCCCGGAAGCTGCGTGGAACGTGATGGGACATTGGGCCGAGCCCACCACTGGCCTGGCGCTGATGGAAGACGGCCCGGACGCGGGCCTACCAACCACCGCGCCAGGGAGCGGATCTCCCGCGCCTTCCGTTCCGTCACAGGACGCGACCTGGGAAGGACAGAAGGATCCGAAAGCTCGCCAGAACTACGACCTCGAATGGATGGACGGCCTGAATCCCGAGGTTCGTCGTTCGATCCACCACGCCCATGGCGCCAACAAGAAGCTCGACGGGCAGAAGCGAGCGCTCGAGAAGAAGCGGGCGCGTGCGAAGCAGAGCGCCAAGACCGATGCAGCGCGCCAGAAGATCGACCAGGACTACGACGCGAAGATCGTCCAGCTCGACCAGCAGATCGAAGCTGACCTCGACGTGGACGCGCCGGTTGGAACGCCGAAGCAATCCGTCACGACCCCAGACACGAAGACCGCGGCGAAGAAGCACTCGCAGCGGCGAACCGAGACGGACTTCATGGCGTGGGCAACCAACGTGTTCGGCAAGGGCGCCAAGGATCCGACCGAGGTGGCCGAGCGGATCAAGAAGCACTACCTGGGGATCAAGCCGGTGCCGGGACAGGACGGCATGCTGCTCGCGGAGAAAGCGCGCGACCGCTATCTGAAGGCGAGACAGCAGTTCGAGGCGGAGAACCCGGGCTACACGCTCCCCTCGTCGGGATCCACGATGTCGCTGCGCAAGCACCATCAGGACGAGCAGGGGATGGGCAAGCAAGGGCACGCGATCGGCGCGTCGATCGACTTCGACGCGTTTCACAATCCCAACCTCAATCCAGATAGCCCGAAGACGAACGCGCTGATCAACGACTACATGATCAAGAAGTTCGGGAAGGCAGCGCCGGGCTTTCAGCCGCTCACGCGGATGCCGACCAAGGCCTCCGACTTCGAGCGCATCGGCAAGCACTCGAACGCGAAGCTCGCGGGGAAGGACAAGAACGCGGTCACGCCGGCGGACGAGGCGGTCTTGTCGAATGTCGAGGCGTCGTGGAACCGGATGGCGCAGACGTCCGCCAACTTTCAGGCGGCGTTGCCGCCAGAAAATCTCACCTTGCTCAAGACGGCCCGCAACGCACATTTTGACCTGCAGAAGAAGGAGGAGGCGCTCAAGCAGGTGAGCCGCCAACTCGAGCGTGCCAGGGGCGACAAGGAGAAGGAGAAGCAGCTCCTCAAGGAGGAAGCGCAGCTCGAAAGGGACGTGAAAGCTCTGAAGATCCAGCAAACGCAGGGGCTGCGCAAAGGGTTCGAGCCGTGGAGAACGACGCTCGAACAGGAGGACAGCATCGCCGATCTCACGAACAAGACGGACGGCGCCGCGATGCAGCTCTGGGCCAGCGGGCGCAAGGAGCTCGCGGCGATGACGAGCCAGCAGCTCGCGGACTACGCCGCGCGGGCGGGCCTGACCTCGGAGGCCGACTTCAACACGAAGCAGAAGAGGCCCCCGAAGCAGGGCGCCTACAAGAAGCAGCTCGTCGAGGAGATCAAGAAGAAGGAGGCCGAGCTGAAGAATGAGATCTCGTACCGCGAGCGCGAGCGCAAGGTGCGCGACCTGCTGCTCGAGCGCATCGGGGACTCGAAGATCGTGTTCGGGGCAGGCGAGTTTCAGAAGGCGGACAAGACGTGGAAGACGCAGAAGAAGGTCTCGGACCCATCGATCATGCAGCTGATAGAGCACGGCTTCGTCACCAACGACGCGATGCCGAAAGTCGAGACCGACCAGAACGGTGCCCCGATCGATCCCGCGACCAAGCAGGTGGGGCGACGCAAGGGGGTCATGAACGCGAAGTCCGCCGCGATGCTGGCCCGCTGGGGCTTCGCGCCATCCAACTTTGGCGACAATCAACACTTCGACCACGTCGAGACCTATCGCGACGTCCGGGAGGGCGGCTACTCGCTCGAGAACATCAACACGAAGCTCTCGCCCGAGCAGAAGTGGACGCCTGCGCAACCCGCGCCGGCCACACCCTCGACCACGGAGGAACCGTGAGGCGGCTGGTGTTGCTCCTGCTCGTCGCCGCGAGCTGTCGCCCAGACGCGGACACGCGCCGCGCTCCCGAGCTCGCCCCTCCCCCGTCCCCGCCTCCGCCCGCCCCCGCCCCCCAGCCCGACCTCTTCCTATCGAAGACCAAGACGCGCGCGGGCGGGGCGGTGGTCGAGATCGGTCAGCCTCGGCTTCAGGTGACGTCTCCCTTTAACATCGAGGTCCGCCCCGCCACGAATCGGTTGTTCGTCTCGGATCTCGATCACGTGAAGGTCTTCGAGCTCACTCGCGGAACGTTGATCGCTCGGTTCGTCCCGAACGCGAAGTCCTGCCCCCACACGGTGGGGCAGATCGAGGTCTCTCCCGACGGGCAGCGATTCATCGCCTGCAGCGCGCTGGTCGAGGCGCCGTTCGAGGCTGCGGTACGAAACGGCGTTGTGCCTGGCTATCGCGCGTTCTGGGCCGACTCGAAGCTCCTCGTGGAGCAGTGGGGGAAGGGGATCGGCGTCATGGACCTCGCGCGGCGAAAGGTCGTGTGGACGTTGCCCGACCGCCCCCTGGATCTCGGGGTCGAGAACGAGCTCGCGCATGACGGGCGCCGCGTGTTCTCGATCCGCGAGAAGGGAGTGCTGGTGGCGGACGAAGGCGCGAGCACGTGGCGAGTCCTGACGACCTTCGCGACGCCGTGGAGGTTCGTGACGGTCGCGCGACAGGGGACGGCGGCGCTGGGGCGGACCGAGACCTCGCTGGTCCACCTCGACCTGAGGACCGGCGCCTCGACCGTGCTCGGGACCGAGGATCACATCTCGGCGATCTCGCCGAGCGGCGAGCGGATCGCGATCACTGACAACCGCGATGGGCACAGCGGATTCCTCATCCTCCGGCCATCCGGCGAGACCATCGCGACGGTCCCGACGCCGCCCGCGGGCGACGTGACGTTCGCGGACGAGAACGTGATCGCATACCGCGAGGATCACACGATCCAGATCTACGACCTCACCCAGGGGCTGAAGCACTTCGACGCCCCCTCGCGGTTTCGCGGTTGGGCCACGGACACCACCGCCCTCGTCGAGCGCGATGGCGCGTGGCAACAGCTCGCGGTCGCGACGCTCGCGACCTCGCCGACCGCTCCGATCAAGCACGCGGCTCCCCCCGGCGCGCCGACGTGGGCGACCTCGTGGTCGAGCACGCCGAGCGGAGAGCCGGTCGCGAGTGATCTCGCGGCCGAGCCACCGCCGCTGTGGGACAGCTACAAAGACGGGTGCAGAGAGACGCTCCGCGTATGGACGGCGAAGGGTGGCGAGCACCAGCTCGCGGTGCCCTCCAATCCAAGCTGCTATCAGTGGCAGGCCAGCGGCGGGCGCGTCGCGCGCCTGACCGAGCGCACGATCGATGTCTACGATGCCACCACGGCGCGCCTGGTCGCTCACCTCGACGTGCCCCGGTACGGGGATCGCGGCCGGCGCGAGCCGTCCGATAACCCCGACCTGGCCCATCGCTACTGGACGGCCTCACTATCTCCGACCGGCAAGCACCTCGCGCTGTGGTGGCGGCGCGCGGACGTCTGGACCGAGAGCCGATATTCCGACGACGGCTGGAACGCAGATCCCGAGTGCGACAGCAGCTGGGCTGCGAGCTTCTTCGAGTTCTGTCACTCGGAATACTTCGCCGAGCTGTGGTCCCTCGAGGGCAAGCCGAAGCGGATCTGGCAGCGCCGCTGGACCTCCAAGATCGACGGGCTCCTCGAGGACCAGCCGAAGAAGGCGACCAGCCCGATCGCGTTCACGCACGACGGCAAGCACGTGCTGCTTGGCTTCTCGGACGGCGACATCCTGGTGCAGTCGACCGCCTCTGGCGGGCAAAGTCGCGTCGAGACCTTGCATCACGCGCCGATCGCGCGGATCGAGGTGTCGCCTGGCGATACGTACGTGTTCAGCGAGGACTCCGACGGCGAGCAGCGAATCTGGCCGCTCGTCCGGCCGTGACCTACGGCTCTCGCCGCAGCAGCGCGCGATCGCCGCCGATCCACGCCGGGCTGCCCTCGGGCTGGAACACGGCCCAGAACGCACCGGTCGAGCCGGTCTGCTCCTCGACGAACGTGCTGCCGTTCCAGCGGAACACGCGGCCGGCGTTGTTCAGCCCGACGAACCGCACGTCATCGGCGGCGTTCGCGTGCACGGCGGTCGCGTCGAGCAGGTGCGGCACGGGGCGGCGGATCCAGGTCGCGCCGGAGCGCTCGAGCACGGCGACCATGCCGTCGGGGCCGAGGCCGCTGGTCGCGATCCACACCGCGCCGCCGGCGCCGTGGATCGCGCGCAGATCAGCATCGACACCGCTGACCTCGGGCACGAGCACGTCCGGGCGGGCGCGCTCCCAGCGCAACAACGTGCCGCGCGCGCCGACGATCCACGCGTGGTCGGGATCGGGCCCCCACACGCCGAACAGATCGGCGTCGACCGGCGACGCGATCGGCCTCCACGCGCCGGCGGCGTAGCGATACACGGCGCCGCCGTCGCCGACGGTGATCGACTCGCCGGGCGCGCTGGCCCACACGCCGTTGAGCGGCCGGCTGGGATCGACCTGGGCGCGCGTCCACGCGGCGCCGTCGAAGTGCACGACCTCGCCGCGGCGGTGGAGCTGGTCGGGCTCGAGCGAAGAGCCGGCGGCCCACAGCTCGTCGTGCGAGCCGACGCGAACGCCGTCGAGCGACGTCACCAGCTCGACGCCGATCGGCGGATACGTCCAGTGCTCGCCGTCGTGGCGGACCAGCAGCCCGGGGCCGCCGAAGTACAGGTTGCGGCTCGACGTGCCCCAGATCGCGCGGAACGCCTCGCGCGCGGGATCGATCGCCGCGGCGAGCGAGCCGCTGATCCCGGGCGCGCCGTTCGACACGTAGACCGCGCCACCGTCCGCCGGCACCCACCATCGGCCATCGACGATCGCGAGATCGCCGAGCAGCACCCCGGTGGCGATCGGCGTCGTGGTGAGCGCGCTGCCATCCCAGTGGAGCACCGCGGCCTGCTGCGAGCCGTGCTGCGCGATCCACCACACGTCCTCGGCGGCGACCACCGAGATGCCCTTGATGTACCAGCCGTCGCCGAGGCCGGTGTCGACCGCCTGCCATGTCGCGCCGTTCCAGTGGACCAGCGTGCCGTCGTAGCCGCCGACCCACGCGTCGTCGGACCCTGCCCCGGCGAGCGCGCCGCCGCTCTTGTGGGTGCCGGTCGCGTGCTCGGTGAACGCGGCGCCGTCCCAGTGGAACATCCGGCCCGGGCGGCCGGAGATCCACACGTCGCTCGGCGAGGCGCCCCACACCGCGCCGAGCGCCGAGAGCGGCGCCTGGGCCTGCGGCACGATCAGCTCCTCGAATTCGCCGCCGACCAGCGCGCGGCGAACCCGGCCGTACTCCATCGTCACCCACACGTCGCGGTTGGGCGCGACCCACAGGCCATGGAACTCCTGATCGACGTCGGGTGGAATGAAGTCGCGCAGCGTCCACGCGGCGCCATCCCAGTGATAGACGACGTCGCCGCCGGCGACCCACATGTCATCGCGCGCGCGACCGGCGATCGCGGAGAGGTTCATCGACGCGCGAAACGGCGGCGCCGGTAGCGCGTGCTCGCGCCAGCGCTCGCCGTCCCACTGCAACACGTAGCCCGCCTCGCCTGCCATCCACAGATTGTCGGGCGCGGTCGCGAACACCGCGGCGAGCCGCACGCCGCGCGGCACCGGCCGGCGCCAGCACCACCGATCGACGCTGCACGCGCCGGGCATCTCGGCGAGCAACGCGACTGGATCCGGGCGCGCCACGGCGTCCGGCTCGGCGGCGTCGCTCGGCGCGGCCGCCCCGTCGGGCTCGACCCGCGCGCCGGGGTTGCAGGCGATCCACCAACACGCGGCGCACGACACCAGAGCGCGGAGCATGCCCGCACGGTATCGAGCGGACCCGCGCGGCCGTTCTCATCGCGGTAACAGCACCACCGCCGTTCCAGTTGTGACCGGCCTGTAATATCTGGCGCGCGCGTCGCGCCGCGGTGCACGCCTAGCATCGTCGTCATGACAGCTCGTCGATGGCTCGCCCCGATCGCCTGCATGATCGCGATGTGTGGATTTCCCGCGTGTGGGGACGACGGCGGCGGCACGGGTACGATCGACGCGAGCGTGATCGATGCGCCGAGCAGCGGGCCGTGCACCGGCGCGATCTACGATCCGTGCACCGACAACGCGCAGTGCATGTCCGGCAACTGCAAGCTCTACATGGGCTCGAACTTCCAGGTCTGCACGATGACGTGCACCCCGGGCGACAACACCAGCTGCCCGTTGCAGAACGGCGAGCCGGCGATCTGCAACAACATGGGCTTCTGCAAGCCTGCCGCACCGAACAACTGCACCCGCTAGCGAGGCCGCGATGTCATCGAAGCTGGCGTGGGTGGTCGCGGCCTGGCTGTGCTGGCTCGCGGCGTGTGGCGACAACGCGACCGCGCGCGGCCCGGACCGCCTCGCGATCGCGCCCGCCTCGGCGACGCTCGAGCTCGGCGAGACCGTCCAGCTCACCGCGCGGTTCTCGGGCGGCGAGCTCGAGGTGCCGGCCGGCGAGCTCCCGTGGGCGGCGAGCGATCCGGCGCGCGCACCGGTGACCACCAACGGCGCGACCCCGACGAACACCGCGCTCGCCGCCGGCGAGGCGACGATCACCGCGAGCGGACACGGCCTGTCGGCGAGCGCCACGATCGCGATCGCCCCCGCGCGCCTGCTCGGGATCGCGATCTCGCCGGTGCAGCCGCGGCTCGCCGCCGGCACGTCGCTCCAGCTGTCGGCGATCGCGCGCTACAGCGACGGCGGGACCGCGGACGTCACCGCCGCCGCGGTGTGGTCGAGCGATCGCGAAGCGGTGGCCCGCGCGCACGCCGGCGTCGTCACCGGCGGGATCGCTGGCGAGGCGACGATCACCGCGCGGTTCAACAGCGCCTCGTCGAGCACCCGCGCGATCGTGAGCGGCGCGCAGCTCGCGTCGCTCGAGATCGCGCCCGGCGTCGCTTCGATCGGTGCCGGCATGGTGCAGCCGTTCACCGCGACCGGCACGTTCACCGACCTGTCCACCCAGGACCTGACCACGCAGGTCGCGTGGAGCTCGTCGAGCCCCGCGGTCGCGACGATCGCGACCGGCGGGCTGGCCACCGCGCGCGCCGGTGGCACCACGACGATCGAGGCGTCGTTCGGCGGCGTCTCGGACTCCGCCGAGCTCGCCGTCCGCGCGCTGGTCTCGCTCTCGATCTCGCCGACCACGCCGCAGCTGCCCCGGTCGGCGGATCAACCGATGATCGCCACGGGGACGTTCGCGGACGCCTCGACCGGCGATATCTCGACCGCGGTCGTGTGGTCGTCCTCGGATCCAGGCGTCGCCGCGATCTCGCCCACCGGGCTGGTCGACGCGCGCGCGGTCGGCACCACGACGATCTCGGCGGCGTTCGGCGCGATCACCGATCAGACCGCTCTCGAGGTGTTCCTGGCGCCGGTCGGGCCGTGGACCGCCGAGCCCGGGTTCGCCGGCCAGCGGATCTGCGCGCAGGGCCTCGCGCTCACGATGTCCTCCGACGTGGTGCTCGCGTGCACCGAGGCCGCCGGGGTCGCGCGCGGCGCGATCACCGGCGCGGCGATCGCGTGGGCGACCGCGAACACCGGGATCGACAACCTCGCCGGGCTCGCGGTGGTCACCCATCCGCAGTCGCCGCTGACCACGATGTACACCGGCGCCCCCACCGCGGGCGCCGGCAACTGGTTCCGCTCCAACGATCAGGGCCAGTCGTACGCGGCGTTCACGCTGGTCGACTCCGCCGGCGATCCACGCGCGATCTACACCGGGCGGTTCCAGCCGATGGTCGGAAACCTGCTCGGCACCTGGGATCCCGGCGGCGGCTCGCCGCGCGCGGTGATCCTGACCGGCATGAACCCACCCACCAGCATGCGCATGGTCGGCACCGCGACCGGCACGGTGCGCGCGATCGCCGGCAGCGCCGCGAACAACCTGTACGCCGGCGTGCTCGGCGAGACCCCGGCCGGCGCCCCGGCGACCGGCGGCGTGTTCCGCTCGACGGATCTCGGCGTCACCTGGACCGCGCACGACGGCGGGATCGCCGACGCCGACAAGCCGCGGGTCGGCGCGCTCGCGATCGATCCGACCAACCCGCTCGTGCTCTACGCCGGGCTGCGCGGCGGCGCGCGGATCTACAAGACCAGCGACGGCGGCGCGACCTGGGCCGCGAGCGCCGCCGGGATCCCCGCGAAGGCGCACGTGCTCCAGCTCGTGATCAGCCCCGCCGCGCCCGCGACGCTGTTCGCCGCGACGACGATCGGGCTCTACCGCTCGAGCGATGCCGGCACGACCTGGACGCTCGCCGGGTTCCAGGGCCGCGCCGTCCGCGCGCTCGCCCAGAGCCCCGCCGATCCGGCGCTGATCCTCGCCGGCGTGGACGACGAGGTGGGGATGTATCGCGCGATGTGATCGCGCGCGCGCAACGGCCGCTACAGGTCGCGCAGCCAACGTTTACACAGCTGTTCTTGCCGGTCGCGCGGGCGGCGCCGGCGGCGCGTAGTGATCGAGCGAGGAGAACACATGCGCAAGCTCTCGATCGTCTGCGTCGCCTCGACCGCCGCTGCCTCGTTCGCGTGGGCGAACACGGTGACCCTCAACCCGGATCGCGACAACACGCTGATCCAGACCTCGACCGGCACGCTGAGCAACGCGCTCGGCGACCTGTTCGTCGGCCGCACCAACCAGGCCACCGGCGAGTCGCTGCGGCGCGGGGTGATCCACTTCGACGTCGCCGGCTCGATCCCGGCGGGCTCGACGATCAACTCGGTCACGCTGCGGCTCTACCTCGCGAAGACCGGCGACACCTCGGCGCGCACGCTCTCGGTGCACCGCGCGACCGCGAGCTGGGGCGAGGGCAGCTCGTACTTCAACGGCGGGCTCGGCGCGTCGTCGACGACCAACGACGCGACCTGGATCCATCGCTTCTACAGCGCGACCTCGTGGACCGCGGCCGGCGGCGACCACGCGGCCACCGCGTCGGCGAGCGCGAGCGTCGGCTCGGCCGGCGCGATCGCGCAGTGGTACACGTGGAGCTCGGCCACGCTGACCAGCGACGTGCAGGGCTGGCTGAACACGCCGTCCTCGAATCATGGCTGGGAGATCATCGGCGCCGAGGGGACCAACCAGACCGCGCGGCGGTTCACCAGCCGCGAGTCGGTCGACGACGCCGGCAACCACTACCCCGAGCTGGTGATCGACTACACGCCGCCGGGCGGGCGCCGCGCCGCGCGCACCGTGCCGGCCGCCGCGGTCGCGCGCCCCGCCGCGATCGCCGGGTACCGCGCGCTCGGCGAGCGCGATCTCGACGGCGACGGCGAGCCCGAGCTGCTGCTGCGCGACGAGCGCACCGGCGCGCTGCTCGGCGCCCAGCAGACGGCGAGCGGGCTGGTGACCTGGCCGCTGGTGCTCGACCGCGCGTCGGAAGACCCGCTGGCGGTACCGGCGGCGCCGTGACCACGCGAGCGCTCGCCGCGGGGCTGGTCGCGCTCGTCGGGTGCAGCGCGCCTTCGCCCGAGCCCGCGGGCGCGCGGCTCGGCATGAACGACGTCACGTTCCTCGTGCCGCTGCCCGGTGCGGTCGACCCGCCGGTGCTCGCCGCGCTCGGCGATCCCGGCGAGCCGATGATCTCGCGCGGCCTGTTCGCCGCCGTGGTCTCGGCGCGCAGCGACATCGCACCGAAGAACGGCGAGGCGTTCGGCTACGACGACGTGCACGTGGTCGCGCTGCGGTTCGATCCGTGCGCGCGCACCGCCGGCCCGGACTGCCGCGACGGCGAGGACGGCCGGCTCCGGCTGGTGTTCCAGCCGATCTACCGCTCCGCCGACGGCACCACGACGCTCGCCCACGACATCGCCCTGCACGCGTTCTATCCGATCCCCGCCGACGAGCTGCCCGGCGCGATCGACGAGCTGCGCGCGCTCGCGCGGCTCCAGGGCGCCCCCGACGCCCCGCTCTCGGTCAGCCCGGCGCTCGCCGCCTCCGCACCGGATCCGGACTACGTCGCGCGGCTGCGCGCGCTGGTCGCGCGCTACGCGCGGTGGGACCGGCTGGTCCGGCTGACCGTGTTCGGCCAGAGCGCGCGCTCGGCGGCGTTCGCGTGGATCTTCCGCGGCGTCGATCTGCGCGATGGCGCGCTCGCGCCGATCGAGATCGCGGATCTCGGCCCCGGTGTGATCGAGCAATCGGTGCTGCTCGCAGGCGGCGACGCGATCTACTCGACCACACCCGCCGCCGATCGACCACGCGGGCTCGCCACTGCGCTCAACGGCGCGCTGTTCGCGAGCGCGCCCGGCGACGAGCGGCTCGCCGCGGTCGAGGCGCTCGCCGAGATCCAGAACCCGCAGCTCCACGGCGCCGACGACGTGCAGTGCGTCGGCTGCCACGTCGCGACGTTCCTGACCACGCGGCGCGCCGCGGCGCTCGGCGTCGATCCATCGACCGTGCGCGGCGCGTTCGCGGCGCCCGTGGTCGACACCGTGGCCTCGCGCGACGGGCGCGTGCTGCGCGCGCTCGGCTGGGCGGGCAGCCTGCCGGCGATCTCGCAGCGGGTCGCGAACGAGACCGCGCAGGTGCTCGCCGACATCGAGCAGCTTCACCCGACTCGCTAAGAGGTTGTGAAACAACCTCGCCTCCGTCCGACAGAGCGTGGGGCGCGCTACAACGCGACCGCGCCGCCGTTACGCGCATGTTGCGGCGCGGCTCTCCAGCGCCGGGCCGCCACGTGTCACGGAGGATCGCATGCGGTTCCTCTCGCGCTGGCTCGGGCTCGGGCTCGGTGGTCTCCTGCTGTTCGGATGCGGCGATGACAACGTCAAGGCGATCGACGCGCCGCGGCCGATCGACGCGGCCCAGCTCGACGCCGCGATCGACGCGGTCGATCCACGCGGCCCGGCGAGCTTCGAGCTGTCCGGCGGCGCGAACGGCCTGCTGTGGGACGCGGCCAGCTCGACGCTGTACCTCACCGACAACGACGCCAACGCGCTGGTCGAGTGGACCGCGGCCCAGGGCCTGCGCTCGGTCGGCACGTTCCCCGCCGCGACCGCCGGGATCAGCCTCGGCGATCTGGCCCGCCGCACCGACGGCACGATCCTGACCCCGAGCTTCGGGTTCGGGACCCAGGGCACGCTGTTCGCGATGGCGCCGGATCACACGTCGTCGGCGCTCGCCGGCCTCGATCCAGCGCGCCGCCGGATCGGCCTGGCCCAGGACGCGAGCGGCGCGCTGTACACCGCGTACTTCGTCGGTGGTGGCGGCGGCATGCCGACCGGCGGCGTGGCGCGCGTCGAGATCTCCGGAGGCGACGCGACCGAGACCGAGCTGGCCGGCGGCTCGACGAGCGCGGGGTTCAAGAAGCTGGTCGGCCTGGTCGCGACGCCGAGCGCGCTGTTCGCCGCGGATCAGACCACGAAGATGATCTACCGGATCGCGCTGCCCGGCGGCGCGGTGACGCCGCTCGCGACGGTGCCGAGCGTCGACCTGCTCGCGATCCTGCCGGGCGGCGACCTGCTCACCGGCGGCACCGGCGTGCACCGGATCACCCAGACCGGCCAGGTCACGACGGTGATCCCGAGCGGCTTCGAGCAGGTGCGCGGCGTGGCGTACGACCCGGCGCTCCGCCGGCTGTTCCTCATCGAGCACAGCGCCACGGTGGGCGTGCCCGACAAGCTGCACGTCGTGCCGTTCGACGAGTGATCACCGCGCGGCGGGCGCGACCGGGAAGAACAGCGGCTGGTCGTCGTAGCGCCCGACGCCGAACGTCGCGATCCACTGCTGGGTCTCCGGGGCGCGCAGGTACGCCGCCAGCTCGCGCGCGCCGTCGCCCGCCGACGTGGCGACCTCGACGAGGTACGGCCGGCGCAGCCGCGGATCGCCCTGCACCATCCGCTCGATCCCCTCGGCGCGCAGCTTGCCGCTCGCGAACGGGATCCGCCCGACGATCGTGTACGCCCCGGCCGCCGCGGCGCGCTCGAGCACCGCGCGTGGGTTCTCGCCGTGCAGCGAGATCGTCGCCTCGGGATCGAGCGCGAGCTGGGCCTCCTCGCGCAGATCGTGGAGCACGCCGTCCGCGCCGTGGCTGGCGTGGACCAGCAGCTTCGAGCGCGTCGCGACGATCTTGCGCAGCGCGGCCACCGCGTCTCGCTCGCCGCGGATCCCCGCCGGATCCGCGGCCGGGCCGACGATCACCAGATCGTTGCGCGCGAACGGCTGCGGATCGCGCGCCAGGCCATCGGCCACCAGGTTCACCATCGCGTCGCACGCGTGCACCGCGATCAGATCCACGCCGCCCCGCTTGAACGCCGCGATCACCTGCGGTTTGGGGCCGCTCGCCACCAGCTCGACGGTGTCGCCGGTGAGCCGCTGGTAGCGCTCGGCGAGCTCGGCCCAGAACCCGGTCTCGACCATGCCGCCGATCACCGCGACGCGGATCGTGTGCGGCGCGGGGCGGCGCGGGGCCTCGTCGCCGGCCTTGCACGCGACCGCGACGGCGAGCGCGAGCAGCACCGCGGCCCGCCTCACGACGCGTCCTCCGCCGAGCGCGACCGGCTCGCCACCGGCTCCCACTCGCCGTGCTCGTCGAGCCGCACCCGCTGCTGGCCCTCGAACGTCACGCGCAGCGACGCGGGCGCCGGCGCGTGCTCGCGCGCCACCGGCCACATCGCGCGGCGCACGATGATCATCGCCATCGCGACCGGCATCCCGGCGAACCGGCCGTCGGGCCGGGTCTCGATCAGATCGTCGGCGGGCATGAACAGCTCTAGCACCGGTCCGACCCGCGGACACTCGATCACCGCGCCGAGATCGCCGATCACGATGCTCGCGGTGCGGCACGCGAGCGCAGGCCAGTGCGGGTGGTGGTCGATCGCGAGCCGGTAGTCGTCCCACGCTCGCCCCGCGATCGCGCGCGCCGGCATCCGCAGCACCCGCTCGACCACCTCGCGATCGAGCAGGTCGAGCTCGAGCGCGTGGCGATAGCAGCGGACCGCCGTCCGCCACAGCTGGACCTCGGCGGCGCTCTGCGCGGCGTCGAGGAAGCACGCGCGCGCGGCCGGCCAGTCGCCGAGGCGCGCGGCGTGCTCGCCGTCGCGGAACAGGACCCGGGCATCGACGTTCATCGCCGCCACTGTCGCCTCGTTCGCATCGCCGTGCGCCGCGTTCATCGAGCTGTAACCCGCCTCGGCGACGCGTTACGCACGTGTAACCCGGCGCGGCGCGGGCTGGCACACCCTGGCGAGGGAGGTACGACCTTGCTGCGACGACTACCACTCGTGCTCGCGCTCGCGCTCGCGGCGCCTCGGGTCTCCGAGGCCGCGCCGTGCTCCGAGCTGCCCAATCCGATCTACCTGCAGGTCGGAGACACCCAGACCAACCTGATGAAGCGGCTCGCGCGCGCGATGCGCGACAACACGCGCCCCGCGACGATGGTGTTCGTCACCAGCGGGTCGTGCACCAACATCCGCGGGATCTACGACCGCGTGCCGATCACGACGAACCTGCAGTACGTGCCGTCGATCGCCGAGGACCCGGCGTGGACGCCGTCGTCGCCGGCCCGCACCTGCGAGCCGCCGCCCGGCGGCGTGGTGCCCGACATCGCGAACTCGGCGCTGTTCAACAGCGCGTGCACCACCGAGACCCCGCCCGCCACGGTCGCGCACGTCCAGGGCCCGGTGCAGGCCTACGTGCTGGCGGTGCCCAAGGCGTCGTCGCAGAAGGCGATCACGTTCGAGGAGGCGTACTTCGTGTTCGGCTTCGGCATGGCCGGCATGGTCCAGCCGTGGATCGACGAGACGCAGCTGTTCATCCGCACGGTCACCAAGAGCACGCTGCTCGCGTGGGCGGCCAACATCTCGGTGCCGGCCGACAAGTGGAAGGGCGTGCGCCGCGATGGCTCGCCGATGGTCGTCGCGGATCTCCAGAGCTCGACCGCGCCCGAGGCGGCGATCGGCATCCTCGGCGCCGAGGTCTACGATGGACTGCGCGACACGCTCCACGCGCTCGCGTTCCGCGCCAAGGGCCAGTACGCGGCGTACTACCCGGACTCCACCTCGACCTCGCGCGACAAGAAGAACGTGCGCGACGGCCACTACACCGTGTGGTCGCCGACGATCTGGATGGACACCACCTCCGGCGGCCAGCCGGTCAAGCCCGACGCGCGCTACATCGTCGACCTGATCGCCGGTCACTCGGTCACGCCGGCGCCGAGCTTCGACATGATCAAGATCATCGCCGACGTCGGGCTGACCCCCGACTGCGCGATGGGCGTGACCCGCAGCTTCGAGGGCGGCCCGCTCAGCCGCTACGAGCCGAGCGAGAGCTGCGTGTGCAAGTACGAGAGCCTGGTCGATACGTCGAGCTGTGAGACCTGCACCACCACCTGCGCGAGTGGTGTGTGCCGCAACGGATTCTGCGAGGTGCGCTGATGAAGGTGCCAACGCTTTTGGCCACGCTCGGGTTGGTGTTCGCGGCGGCGTGCGGCGACGATAGTCCCAACAGACCGGCGGACGCTGGCGTCGATGCGCCCTCCGCCCCCCCGGACGCTTCGTGCTTCGAGAACCCTCAGACCCACGAACAGATCATCAACGCGTGTACCCCGGCGCAGAAGATCTACAAGGACAGCCAGCCGCCCCTGCTCCAGCCGGATGGCTCGCTGCCGCCGCTGCCGCCCTGATCGCGGTCGCGCCGGCGCGCGCCGCGGCGGATCCCGAGCCGGCGCAGCCTCGCCCCGTGACCTCCAACCAGGGCTGGCAGACCGTGCTCACCGGCTACGTCCAGGTCGACTCGATCGCGTGGAGCCAGGAGTCGGTCGACGAGCTCGATCCGAGCACCGGCCGGCCGCTCTCGCTCGAGCGGTTCCTGATCCGGCGCGGCCGGGTTCGCGTCGAGACCCGGCGCGGCCCGCTCTCCGCCTCGCTCGAGCTCGATGGCAACACGATCGACGGGCCGGGCGCCCGGATCGCGGCCGCCCAGGTCGGCTACGCGTTCCCCGCGCGTGGCGAGCCGCGGCTCACCGTGAGCGCCGGACTGTTCCGGGTCCCGTTCGGCGCCGAGGTGGCGCTGCCAGACCGGGTGAAGGTGTTCATGGAGCCCCCGGCGTTCGCGCGCGGCATGTTCCCCGGCGCCTTCGACGCCGGCGCGATGGCGCAGGGCCGGCTCGGCGCGGCGCGCTGGGCGGTCGCCGTGGTCAACGGCGCGATGGTGGGCGACACCCAGTGGCGCGGCCGAGATCCGAGCTCGAGCTACGACCTCGTCGGCCGGATCGGCGCCGGGATCGATGGGCCGCGCAAGTTCCGCGTCGAGGCCGGCGTGTCGGCGCTCGCCGGCTCGGGGCTGTCGCCCGGCGCGCCGCCGACCAAGGACGGCCTGCAGTGGGTCGACGAGAACCAGGACGGGATCGTGCAGTCGACCGAGCTGCACGTCATCCCGGGCACGCCCGGCACGCCCTCGCAGTCGTTCGATCGCGACGCGCTCGGCGCCGACGTCCAGCTCCACTGGTGCCTGTGCAAGATCGGCACGGGCAGCGCGTTCGCCGAGGGCGTGATCGCGACCAACCTCGATCGCGGGCTGGTCTACTCGGATCCGGTGCGCGCGTCTCGCGATCTGCGCCAGCTCGGCTTCGCGGTCGGCGTGCTGCAGAGCTTCGGGCCACACGTCCAGGCCGGCGTGCGCTACGACCGCTACGACGTCGATCGCGACGCGAACCAGCGCGCCGGGGTCGACATCATCGGCGTCGATCGCGTGTTCTCGACGCTCGCGGTGATCGCGGCCGCGCGGTGGGGCGAGGCGCGGCTGACCGCCAAGTACGATCACGAGCGCAACCCGTTCGGCCGCGGCGACGACGGCGCGCCGACCACGCGCCGCGCCGATCGGGTGTCGTTCCGCGCGCAGGTGGGGTTCTGATGGCCACGCGCGCCGCCCTGCTGTGTGGCGCGGGCCTCGCGCTCGCCGGCTGCCAGGACGGCGCGAGCCCCGATCCCGGGCTCGGCGCGCTGCTCCAGGTGTCCGGCGCGCAGTTCCGACCGGGGCCGTTCCCCGCGGATCGCGGCGGCCCGGCGGCGCTCGCGCTCGCCACCCGCCACGCCCAGATCGTGATCGATCGCCTCGACGAGCGGCTCGACGGCACGCTCGAGGGCCCCGCACACGCCGCCGCGATCGGGATCGCCGGCTCCGACGGCGCGTGGATCGTCCCCGCCGGCCCGCCCGCGCTCGACACGCCGGGGCTGCCGAGCGCCACCGCGCTGTTCGGCGTCGCGGCCGACTTCCCGGCCGGCCCGTTCACGCTCCAGATCGCGGCGAGCGACGCCGATGGCCGGTTCGGCCCCCCGGCGACCACCCAGCTGATCGCGAACCCCGAGGATCCACCGAGCGGCGAGCTGGTGATCGCGCTGCGCTGGGAGGGCGCCGCGGATCTCGACCTGCACGTCGTCGACGCGCTCGGCGGCGAGGCGTGGGCCGACGATCCGAACACGTTCGAGCCGCCGCCGCCGGGCACGCCGGTCGATCCGTTCGAGTACGAGAAGCACGGCATCCTCGACCACGACGGCAACAAGGGCTGCGTGCGCGAGGGCCGGCCGAGCGAGCACGTGATCTGGCGGCACCCACCGCCGCCGGGCGACTACGTCGTGCGGGTCGACGCGCGCTCGATGTGTGGCGACGCGAGCGCGCACTGGTACGTCGCGGCGTACCGCAGCGGCGAGCTGCTCGGCGCGGCGCGTGGCATCTCGACCCCGGCGGACGTGCTGGAGCCCCACGGCAGGGGCGCGGGGGTGCTCGCGCTGCGGTTCGCGTTGCCATGAGATCGCTCGCCGCGGCGATCGCGCTGGTCGCCGCCGCTGCCGCGACCAGCCGCGCCGAGGCGCCCGCGGTGCTGCGCGGCCGGGTGATCGAGCGGGCGAGCCGCGCGCCGGTCGCGGGCGCGGTGATCTCGGTCGGCGGCGAGCTCGCGGCGACCGACGACGACGGCCGGTTCGAGCTCGCGTTGCCGCGCGGCCGCCACACCCTCGAGGTCAGCGCGCCGTGGCTGGTGACCACGCAGCGCGCGATCGCGCTCGACGACGACGCCGCGACCGAGCTGGAGATCGAGGTCGATCCGGCCGACGAGGTCTCCGGCGAGCGGATCGAGATCACCGAGATCGCGCCGACCGCGCCCGGCGAGATCCGCGTCGATGCCCGGCTCGCCCGCGTGGTGCCGGGCGGCGGCGACGCGGCGAAGGTGGTGCAGTCGCTGCCGGCGGTCGCGCGGCCCCCGGCCGGCTCGGCGGAGATCGTGGTGTGGGGCGCCGCGCCGCGCGACACCCGGGTGTTCGTCGACGGCGTGCCGGTGCCGGCGCTGTTCCACCTCGGCGGCTACCGCGCCGCGATCGGCAACGAGCTGGTCGGCGACCTGCGGCTGACCCCGGCGGCGTTCGGCCCGGAGCGCGGGCGCGCGATCGGCGGCGTGATCGACATCGGGCTCGCCGATCCCGAGGCGGTGCCGGCGTGGCGGGTCCAGGCCGACGTGCTCGACGGCACCGCCGCCGGCCGCACCTCGATCGGCCCGGTCGCGATCGCCGGCGCGCTCCGCCACGGCTGGCTCGATCGCGCGATCGACGTGGTCGCCGATCCGGGCGAGCTCGCGCCGAACGCCCCGCTGCCGCGGTGGACCGATGGCCAGCTGCTCGCGAAGGTGAAGCTGCGGCGCGACGTGGTCGCGACCGGCTGGGTGCTCGGCGCGCTCGACCGCCTCGATCGCACGCTCGACTCCGACGATCCGGCGACCCGCACGACGCAGCGGATCGATCAGCGCACGCTGCGCGCCCAGGTCTCGATCGCGCGCGAGACCACCGCCGGCACGGACCGCGCGATGCTGTGGATCGGCCGCGATCGCGGCGCCGACGAGCTCGCCGTGGGCCCGATCCCGGCGCACCAGCGGATCGCGACCTGGGTCGGCGGCGCGCGGGCGAGCCAGCACACCCGGCTCTCGTCGCTCGCGACGCTCGCGATCGGCGTGGACGTCGACGCCGAGTCGGCGCGGATCACCCGCACCGGCTCGCTCGCGATCCCGGCGCGCGAGGGCGATCCGAAGATCTTCGGCCAGCCGCCCGGCGACGACGTCGCGGCGGATCGCTGGTTCGCGACCACGCTCGACGCCGCCGGCCACGCGGCGGTCGATCTACGCGCCGGCCCGGTGACCGCCACGCTCGGCGCGCGGCTCGATGGCTGGGTGCTCGGGGCGAGCCGGCTGACCCCGCGGATCGGCACCACGCCGGGGATCGCCAGCCAGCAGATCGAGTACACCGCCGATCCACGCGGCTCGATCCAGCTGCGCGCGACCGAGCAGACGATCGTGCGGCTCGATGGCGGCCGCTACCACCAGGCGCGCGCGGCGAGCGACACCTCCGCGGTGTTCGGCACCCCGGACCTCGGGCTCGAGCAGGCGTGGCACGCCACGCTCGGCGCGCAGTGGCGGCGCGCGCCGCTCGCGATCGAGGCGGTGGCCTACGCGCGGTGGCTCGACGATCTGGTCGCGCGCGACCTCGCGGCCACGCCGCTGTACGCGCACGCGCTGACCCAGGGCGGCACCGGACGCGTGCTGGGCGTCCAGCTCGCCGCGCGGATCGTCGAGTGGCGCGGGCTCTCGGGCTGGCTCAGCTACAACCTGTCGCGCAGCACGCGCCGCGACGCACCCGGCCAGCCGGAGCGGCTGTTCGATCGCGATCAGACCCACGGCCTGATCGCCGTCGGCGGCTGGGAGCGCGGGCCGTGGTCGGTGGGTGGCCGGCTGCGCCTGGCGACCGGCGAGCCACGCACCGGCGTGGTCGGCGCGTTCTTCGACAGCCGCTCCGGGCGGTTCCAGCCGGTCCGCGGCGCACACAACGGCGTCCGGCTGCCGGCGTTCTTCGCGGCGGATCTGCGCGCCGAGCGCCGCTTCGTGCTCGGCGCGACCGGCGCGGCGATCTACGCCGAGCTCCAGAACCTCACCGGCCGCGCGAACGCCGAGGAGCTGATCTACAGCGCGGACTTCGCGCGCCAGAGCTACCTGACCGGGTTGCCGCTGCTGGCGATCGCGGGACTGCGAGTAGAGCGATGAGCGCGATGAGGGAGATGACGGCGACCTCGATCCGGTGCGCGATCGCGCTGTGCGTGCTCGCCGCCGCGGGCTGCGACGACCGCCTCGATCAGCGCCTCGCGATCGTCGACGAGCCGCGCGTGCTCGCGGTGATCGGCGAGCCGGCCGAGGCGCTCCCCGGCAGCGAGGTCCACTACCGCGCGCTCCTCGGCGGCCCCGGCGGGCCGATCGACGCCGCGCCGCGGTGGTCGTTCTGCACCGCCCCCAAGCCGCCGACCGAGGACAACGCGGTCGCCACCGGCTGCATCGACGGCACCGCGCTGCTCGAGCTCGGCGAGGCGCCCGAGGTCACCGCCGCGCTGCCCGCCGACGGCTGCATCCTGTTCGGCCCCGACGTCCCGCCCGGCAATTACCGCCCGCGCGACCCGGATCCGACCGGCGGGTACTACCAGCCGGTGCGCGTCGCCGAGGGCGAGCTGCTCGCGTTCGGGCTATCGCGGATCACCTGCAAGCTCGGCAACGCGCCCGCCGAGGTCGCGCGCGACTACGATCTCCGCTACCGCGCGAACACCAACCCGGTGCTCGATCCGATCGAGCTGACCGAGGTCGCCGCCGGCGCGGCCGTCGAGCTGCGCGCGTCGTGGCCGGCGAGCGCCGTCGAGACCTACCTCTACTACGACCAGCTCGCCCAGGTGCTCGTCGAGCGCCGCGAGGCGATGCGCGTATCGTGGTTCGCCACGGGCGGATCGATCGACGTCGACGCGACCGCAGTCGGCGAGGACGAGCAGGCGACCTCGGACAGCGCCACGTGGCACGCGCCGGCGGCCGGGCCGGCGTCGATCTGGTTCGTGCTGCGCGACAGCCGCGGCGGGATCGCCGTGCAGCACGCGCGCATCGACGTGCGCTGAGCTGCTAGCGACGGTGGTCGCGGACTTCCGGGCCCGTCGAGCGCGACGGCTGGTTGTCCCAGCGGCCCTCGATCCACACGTAGTAGTTGCCCTGGAGCTCCCAGCGACCCGGCACCCAGGACTGGCGCGCGCGCTGGCGCTCCCAGCGGCCGTCGAGCCACACCCACTGACCGTTGCGCCAGTCCCAGCGGCCGGCGACCCAGATGTAGCCAGAGCGCGGCGCGCCGTAGCTCTCGGTGCGCAGCGGAGGCGGCGCCGCGGTCGGGTACATCCCGCCGCTCACGGTCACCGAGACGCCGCCGGCCGAGCTGCCGGCGCTCACGCTGACGCCACCCGACGAGGTGGTCGGCGGGCCGCCGTGGCCGATCGTATCGACATAGACCCCGCCCGACGCGCCGTCGTGCGGATGGTGCTCGTGGTGCTCGTGGTGCGTGGTGGTGGTCGTGACGGTGACCCCGCCCGACGCGGTGGCCGTGTCGACCGTCGTGGTCGACCACGAGCCTTCCACCCAGTGCCACTCGTTGCCACGCCGCTCCCACCGGCCCTCCTGCCACGCGTGGCCCACGCGCTCGCGCTCCCAGCGGCCGTCGATCCACGTCCACTGGCCATTGCGCCAATCCCAACGTCCCTTGATCCATACGTAACCGGGCCGCATCGAGACGCTCTCGACCCGCGCCGCAGGTGGTTCGCTGTAGACAACTGGCGTCGTCGACACACCCATCGATGCACTACCGGTGGCCACGCAGGCCGGGATCGCGAGCGCGCTGGCGATCGCCAATCCGAGCGCCGGCAAGAACTTGAATCGCATCATCGGAGTCTCCTTTTGCCATTCGACGGCCATATCCCCGGATTCCTTCAAATCGCGCCGACCACTATTTCGGAACGCGCCGGGGGTGTCAAACCCGAGGCGGCCGGACCTCACGAGGTGAGACGGCGCACGCGCGATCGGTAAGCGAATTCCGTGAATGTCAACTCGCCTTTTCGCATCGCGATCATGAATGATGCAGTGGCCATGCGTCGCGCTTTGCTCGCCCTGTTGTTGATCGGCTGCGGAGACAAGAACTCGACGTCACCGGACGCGCCGGCGCCGGTCGATGCCGACGTCGATGTCGACGCGCCACCACTTCCACCCGATGCACCGGAGGTCGCGCCGATCTTCCGCAACACGGTCACGCTGCCCGACGATCAGCTCGCGCTCAAGGCGCTGCAGCTGCTCGGCGCCGCCGTGCCGAACGCCGCGCAGAACAGCTGTCGCGAGTGCCACGCGCTGACGCGCTCGCAGCTGCGCACCTGGCGCGCGCTGTCCGACGCCGCGATGACCAACTGTCTCACCGATCTCGAGGTGACCAGCGCCGCGTCGGCGAAGACGATGATGGACTGCATCCGCGCGATGCCGAACGTGCCGACCTCGGACTTCCAGCCGAAGAAGCTCGGCATCTACTCGACGGCGACCCACCTCGAATGGATGCAGTTCACGGCGAAGAAGGCGTACGGCGCCACCGAGGGCCCGATGGCGGCCAACGAGCTGGTCGCGACCGCCGGCATGCCGCGCACCAACGGCGGCGCGGTGGCGCTCAGCCAGAACCAGTTCGACATCGTCGCCGAGTGGTTCGCGCGCGGCCTGCCGATGCTCGATCAGATGCTGCCGCAGGATCCGGCGCCGACGACCTGCGAGGCCTCGATCTCCGGCGACGTCGCGTCGCACGTCGCGAAGATGAAGACCGATGGCTGGCGCGCGGTCAACAAGAGCAACATGATGGCGATGCATGGCTGCGGCGCCGCGACCGATCCGCGCCAGTGCCTCACCAGCTATCCGTACGGCGAGGACCAGCCGTTCGGCACCAAGTGGGACGTCCCCGGCCGCGGCCGCATCCGCGTGCTCGCCAACGTCGGCTACCACTCGTCGTACTGGACGCGCAGCTCGCCCGATGGCCGGTTCATCGCGCACGGCGTGCAGGAGGTCTCGGGCTCGTACATCATCGACCTGCAGCGCGATGGGTTCCTGATCCCGATCGACACCCAGTACGATCCGAACTGGTTCCCCGACAACGCCGGCTTCATCTTCCAGGGCACCTCGCGCAACACCTGCGCGCAGAGCGTGCTGACCTCGAACCCGACCGCGATCTTCACCGGCCAGGAGCAGGCGTGCGCCAGCATCGGCCAGGTCGGTCTGTACCAGCACGTCGGGCGCGCGCTGCAGGGCGATCACTTCGCGGTCGACAGCGGGTTCGTCTCGGATGACGGCGGCCACGGCACCACGACCCGCGACCCGTGGGCGCACTTCGGCGCGCAGAGCAGCATGGGCCTCACGCCGATGGTGTTCGACGGCACGCGGTTCACGCCCAAGCCGGAGGTCCACGTCGCGACCCCGTACGAGGGCGACTCGGTGCTCTCGCCGTCGGCGCAGCTGGTGATGTCGCGCGTCGCCGGCCCGTCGGATGGCCAGCTCGGCTTCATCCTGCGCAAGGTGAACGCGACGCCCTCGGGCGGCACGTACACGATCGACGCACCGGAGGTCGCGCGCTACTGCGTGAACGGCGGCAAGCCGGGCTTCTCGTACGACGAGCGCTGGGTGGCCTACCACCACTACGTCGGCCCGAGCGACGCGGTCGAGCTGGGCTTCACCGGCCCGTCGGACCCGGGCTTCGCGCAGTACCTCCAGCGCGGCGCCGCGAACATCTACCTGCTCGAGCTCGCGACCGGCGTGTCGCGCCGGATCACCAACATGGCGCCCGGCCAGTACGCGCTGTTCCCGCACTTCCGCTCGGACGGCTGGATCTACGCCGACGTGCGCGACGCGGGGGCGAACCGCGAGTACATGATCGCCAGCGACGGCGCGCTCGTGCTCGAGCAGTAGCTGCTCGAATCGTGATAGCGTCGCGGTGGGCGGCTCGGGGTGCGCTTCCTTCTAACTCCTGATCCGTAGCGCATCCGCTCTCCGCCCACCCTTTTCTTCGCCGACGCTGGGCGGCGACTCCTTCGCATGGACCCGATCCGCACGCTCCTGCTAGCGCGCACGCACACCGTCGTCCTCGATCCGGATCGCGTCGCCAGCGCAGCCACCCGCCCCGCGCGCAACTCGGACGTCGATCGGTTCGAGGACGAGCTGGTCCAGCTCGGCTACGTGATGAGCCTGGACCTGGCGATGACGATCCGCCGGTTCCCACACGAGGCGATCCAGGAGCTGCGGCACTGGATGCTCGAGACGCTCGCGCGTCCGCTCGGCGCGCACCGCCCACACGTGCCGCTGTTCCGCGGCTTTCCGGCGGCGACGCCCCGCGATACCCACGCGCTGTACGTGCGGCGGGTGATCACGTGGCTGCTCACGCGCCCGGAGCAGCCGTGCCCGTGGTGTGGGCAGACGAAGACGGTGCACGCGCTCGATCCGTGTGGCCACCTGGTGTGCCGCCAGTGCTGGGACGGCGGCAACTACGCCGGCTGCCCTGTGTGCCACCGCCGGGTGTCGCCAAACGATCCGTTCTTCGTCGTGCCGGCCGAGCCCCCCGCCGAGCCGATCGCCCGCCACGATGGCCAGCTGAGGATCGTCCACCTCGCGTTCGACGTGGTCGGCGCGGCGCGCGAGCGGTTCGAGCGGCTGATCGCGCGCGCGACCCCGCTGTCGCCCGACGATCGCGACGAGCTCGAGACGGTGATCGACGCGATGGGCCCCAAGGTGGCGATCTGGCTGCCGGCGCGGATCCCGGTCAAGGAGACAATGGCGATCGCGGTCGGCCGGCTGTGGGTGGTGTCGCCGGATCGCGGCGCGATGGTGCGCGCGACCCAGGGCCACGTGCGCACCGCGACCGACGTGCTGCGGGTCGCGGCGGTGCTGATGAAGGCGGACCCGGCGCTGGTCGAGCCGATGCGGCTGGCGTCGATCGGCCGCGGCCTGCGGCGCGCGGTGCTCGAGGCGCTCGATCGCCTGCCGATCGAGCAGGTGGTCGAGGACATGCGGCGGCGCGCCGGGCTGTGGAAGCGGGTCGGCGAGCGGCTGCACCCGTTCGAGCACGCCGCGCGGCTGCCCAGCGCGGCGCTCGCGTTCGCGGCGATCCGCGGCACGGATCTCGGCGCCGCGAGCTTCGGCGCGGCGATCCGCGAGCGCGCGGCGGCGGTCGCGAGCGTCCAGATCGAAGACGACCGGCTGCGGGTCACGCCGTGGGGCGGCCCGCTCGAGGATGCGCTGCGCCGCGGCGACCCGCGGAGCGCGCTCGCCCGGCTCGATCCACGCCCCGGCGAGCTGCTGCGCCGCCTCGATCACCTGGTCCGCGTCGCCAGCGGCCACCCTGAAGAGCTCTCGGAGGTGCTCGCCGCGGCGCGCCGCGCGGTGCCTCACGGCGCACCGGCGACGCTGCTGACGATCGCGGCGCACGTCGCGCGGCGTGGCGAGCCGGTGCCCCGCCGGGTGTTCCTGCCGCGCGGCGAGGTGCTGCGCGCGTGGACCGCCGCGGACGATCGCGCGCCGCTGCCGGCCGACGCGATCGGCGCGGTGATCGCGGCGATCCGCGGCGAGCTGGTGGCGCGTGCCGAGGCGCGGCCGCGGTTCGCGCGCGCGGTGATCGATCGCGGGCTCGCCGATCTACCGGTGCCGATCAACGCGCGCACGGCGTCCCGCGCCCGGATCGCGTGGCCGCGCGGCAGCGCGATCGAGCTGCCGGGAGACGGCGCGCCGCTGCGCATGTTCCTGCACTGGGAGGAGCCGCCCGCCCGCCGCGTCGACCTCGATCTCTCGGTCGCGCTGTACGACCACGCGTGGCGCCACGTCGGGACCTGCGACTTCACCAACCTGGTGTTCGGCGAGTGCGCCGCGGTGCACTCCGGTGATCTGACCTCGGCCCCGGCGCCGCTCGGCGCGTCGGAGTTCGTCGATCTACACGTCGACGCGCTGCACGCGGCCGGCGCGCGGCACGCGGTGGTCGTGGTGTTCAGCTACAACGCGGTGCCGTTCGACCAGCTGCGGTTCGGGTTCGCCGGCGTGATGATTCGCCCCGAGGGCAGCGCGCCGTTCGATCCACGCGCGGTCGCGCAGCGCTTCGATCTACACGGCCGCGCGATGGTCACCGTGCCGCTCGCGATCGATCTCGAAGCGCGGCGGCTCCGCTGGCTCGACGTGCACGTGCGCGACCACGGCGAGCTACACAGCATCGGTGGCTACCGCCGCCTGCTCGCCCACTCCACCAAGGATCTCGGCGACTACTTCGCGAGCGGCGCGCGCCCGTCGCTGTGGGACCTCGCGTGTATCCACGCCGCGGCGCGCGCGAACGTGATCTACGTGCGCGGCGCCGACGCGATCCACAGCTATCGACGGCGCGACGGCGAGTCGAGCGCGACCCGGCTCGGCCGGTTGCTCGCGGGCGAGCACGACGGCGAGGTGGCCGCGATCTCGGCCGCCGACGCGCCGACCTGGGTGGCGCTGCTGCGCGACGATCTGGACCTGCCACGCGGCAGCAGCGGCTACGTGCTCGATGCCCGGCGCACCGGCGGCGAAGCGCTCGCGCGGCTCGACGCGGCCGACCTGGTCGCCCAGCTCCAGCCGACCGTGCCAGCGCGCTGATCTTTTTGACTCCACCTGCTGACGCGATGCGTTAGACTGGGCGCGTCATGCCGATGTCTGGCCGACGAGCGCCCGATCCGTCCCCCTCGCGACCTTCGCTCTACGAACCGTCGACCGAGCACGACGCGTGTGGAACCGGGTTCGTCGCCGACATCGCGGGCAACCGCTCGCGCGAGATCATCGACGACGGGCTCGAGGTGCTGCGCCGGCTATCGCACCGCGCGGCGTGTGGAGCGGATCCGGACACCGGCGACGGCGCCGGGATCCTGATCCAGCTCCCGGATCGGTTCCTGCGCGGCGAGGCGGCGCGGCTCGGCCTGCCGCTCGCGCCCGGCCGCCGGTTCGCGGTCGGCCAGGTGTTCCTGCCGCCGGGCGCCGCCGAGCGCGCCGCGTGCGAGCAGATCCTCGAGGACGTGGTCGCCGAGGAGGGCCAGCGCGTGATCGGCTGGCGCGACGTGCCGACCGATCCGGCGCACGTCGGCCGCACCGCGCGCGAGGTGATGCCGGTGTTCCGCCAGCTGTTCGTGCGGATGCGCCGCGTGCCGCCCTCGGCGTGGGAGCGCACGCTGTTCGTGATCCGCAAGCTCGCCGAGAACCGGATCCGCGAGCGCGGCGTCGATCCCGGCGGCTACTTCCACGTCGCGAGCCTGTCGACCGAGACGATCGTCTACAAGGGCCTGCTGCTGCCGCGCCAGCTGCCGCTGTTCTTCCTCGATCTGCGCGCGCCCGAGCTGGCGAGCGCGATCGCGGTGGTCCACTCGCGGTTCTCGACCAACACGTTCCCGACCTGGGATCTCGCGCAGCCGTTCCGCTACATCGCGCACAACGGCGAGATCAACACGCTGCGCGGCAACGGCAACTGGATGCAGGCGCGCCGCAGCCAGCTCAAGAGCGCGAAGTTCCACGGCGGGCTCGACCGGCTGCATCCGATCATCGTGCCGGGCAAGAGCGACTCGGCGCAGTTCGACAACATGGTCGAGCTGCTGACGCTCGGCGGGCGCACCCTGCCCCACGCGATGATGATGATGATCCCCGAGGCGATCGAGGGCGCCGCGGCGGCCGCGCGGCCGGACATCGACGACGATCGCAAGGCGTTCTATCGCTACGCGTCTTCGCTCGTCGAGCCGTGGGACGGCCCGGCGGCGATCGTGTTCTCGGATGGCCAGCTGGTCGGCGCGACGCTCGACCGCAACGGCCTGCGCCCGGCGCGCTGGACGATCACCACCGAGGGCCGGGTGATCCTCGCATCGGAGACCGGCGTGATCGACGTGCCGCCCGAGCGGGTCAAGGCCAAGGGCCGGCTGCAGCCCGGCATGATGTTCGTCGTCGACACCGCGGAGGGCCGGATCGTCGACGACGCCGAGCTCAAGCGCGACGTCGCGGGGCGGTTCCCGTACCGCAAGTGGCTGGCCAAGAACGTGTTCGAGCTCGCCGAGCTCGAGCCCGCGCCGCCGCCCGAGCCGATCACCGGCGACGCGCTGGCGCGGCTGCTGCGCGCCCACGGCTACACCGACGAGGATCTGCACCTGATCGTCGAGCCGATGTGCCGCGACGGCAAGGAGCCGGTCGGCTCGATGGGCACCGACACGCCGCTCGCGGTGCTCTCGGATCGCGCGCCGAACCTGTCGGCGTACTTCCACCAGCTGTTCGCCCAGGTGACCAACCCGCCGATCGATCCGATCCGCGAGGCGCTCGTGATGTCGCTCGAGACCACGATGGGGCCAGACGGCAATACGTTCGACGAGACGCCGGAGCAATGCCACCAGCTGCGGCTGCGCGGCCCGGTGATCGACAACCTCGATCTCGCGAAGATCCGCGCGGTCCGCGAGGGCGTGTTCGAGCCGATCACGCTGCCGATCGTGTGGCCGGTCGCCGACGGGCCGGAGGGCCTGGCGAGCGCGCTCGACCGGCTGTGCCGCGCGGCGGCCGCGGCGATCGACGACGGCCACAACGTGCTGATCCTCTCGGACCGCGAGGTCGATGCGCGCCACGTGCCGATCCCGTCGCTGCTCGCGCTGTCCGCGGTGCAGCAGTCGCTGGTCCGCGATGGCATCCGGATGCAGGCCGGCCTGGTGATCGAGGCCGCGGACGCGCGCGAGGTCCACGACATCGCGCTGCTGATCGGCTACGGCGCCGCGGCGGTCAACCCGTACCTCGCGCTCGACGCGGTCGCGCAGCTGGTCGAGGACGGCCGGGTGCCGGGCTCGGCGAGCGCCGCGATCGCGCGCTACATCCACGCGCTCGAGGAGGGCCTGCTGTAGGTGATGTCCAAGATGGGCATCTCCACGGTGCAGAGCTACCGCGGCGCCCAGATCTTCGAGGCGGTCGGCCTCGATCGCGAGCTGGTCGCGCGCCACTTCACCGGCACGCCTTCGCGGATCGGCGGGCTCGGCCTGACCGAGCTCGCGGGCGAGGCGCTGGTCCGCCACGATCGCGGGTTCGGCGTCGTGGCGCAGGCGCTCGGCGACGAGCTGCCGGTCGGCGGGTTGTACCAGTGGCGGCGGCGCGGCGAGCACCACAAGTGGGACCCGGCGACGATCGCCGCGCTCCAGGCGGCGGTGCGGCTCGGCGATCGCGCGCGGTTCGACGAGTTCGAGCGGCTGTGCGACGCCGAGGACGTGGCGCTCGCCACGCTGCGCGGGCTGCTCGATATCGCGCGCGACACGCGCGACGCGAACGACGCGCCGGCGATCCCGATCGACGAGGTCGAGCCGGCGGCGTCGATCGTGCGGCGGTTCGTGACCGGCGCGATGTCGTTCGGATCGATCAGCGCCGAGGCCCACGAGACGCTCGCGATCGCGATGAACCGGCTCGGCGCGCGCTCGAACTCCGGCGAGGGCGGCGAGGAGCCGCACCGCTTCGAGCCCGACGAGAACGGCGATCTGCGGCGCAGCGCGGTCAAGCAGATCGCGTCCGGCCGGTTCGGCGTCACGGCGCACTACCTGGTCAACGCCGACGATCTGCAGATCAAGCTCGCGCAGGGCGCCAAGCCCGGCGAGGGCGGCCAGCTGCCCGGCAACAAGGTCGACGAGCGGATCGCGCGGGTCCGCTGCTCCACCCCCGGCGTGACGCTGATCTCACCGCCGCCGCACCACGACATCTACTCGATCGAGGATCTCGCGCAGCTGGTCTACGACCTGACGTGTATCAACCCGGCGGCGCGGGTGAGCGTGAAGCTGGTGAGCGAGGTCGGCGTGGGCACGATCGCGGCCGGCGTCGCCAAGACGCGCGCGGGCTGCGTGGTGATCGCCGGCACCGAGGGCGGCACCGGCGCGGCGCCGCTCTCGAGCATCAAGCACGCCGGGCTGCCGTGGGAGCTCGGGCTCGCCGAGACCCAGCAGGTGCTGGTCGCCAACCAGCTGCGCGATCGGATCCGGGTCCAGGTCGACGGCGGGCTGCGCACGTCGCGGGACGTGATCGTCGCGGCGCTGCTCGGCGCCGAGGAGTTCGGCATGGCGACCGCGTCGCTGGTCGCGACCGGCTGCGTGATGCTGCGCAAGTGCCACCTCAACACCTGCTCGGTGGGCATCGCGACCCAGGACGCGGCGCTGCGCGAGAAGTACACCGGGCGGCCGGAGGACGTGATCGCGTACTTCACGTTCGTCGCCGAGGGCGTGCGGGCGTGGCTCGCGCGGCTCGGCGCGCGCACGCTCGACGAGATCGTCGGCCGGGTCGAGTACCTGCGGGCGCGGCCGACCGACCACCCGAAGGCGCGGCTGCTCGATCTCGCGCCGCTGATCGCGCCGCCGGTGGCGGGCCCGCGGCGGTTCGCGCGCGCCCAGCCGTGGGATGTCGCGGACCACGTCGACCACGATCTGATCCGCCGCGCGGTGCTCGCCGGGGCGCTCCCGGAGCCGGGCGACGCCGGGCCGTTCTCCGGCGGCAAGTCGGTCGAGCTCGCGCTGCCGATCGACAACTCGCGCCGCGCGGTCGGCGCGTTGCTCTCGGGCCACGTGGCGCGGCGGTTCGGCGCGCGTGGCCTGCCCGACGGCACGATCCGCGCGCGGTTCACTGGCGCGGCGGGCCAGAGCTTCGGCGCGTTCCTCGCGCCGGGGATCACCGTCGAGCTGTGCGGCGACGCCAACGACTACATCGGCAAGGGGCTGTCGGGCGGACGGATCGTGGTGTACCCGCCGGCGAGCACGCGGTTCCAGCCGGAGCACAACGTGATCGTGGGCAACGTGGCGCTGTACGGCGCCACCGCGGGCGACCTGTTCGCGTGTGGGCTCGCCGGCGAGCGGTTCGCGGTGCGCAACTCGGGCGCGCGCGCGGTGGTCGAGGGCGTCGGCGACCACGGCTGCGAGTACATGACCGGCGGCGTGGTGGTCGTGCTCGGGCCGGTGGGCCGCAACTTCGCCGCCGGGATGTCGGGCGGCACGGCGTACGTGTTCGATCCGGCGCAGACGCTGCGCGCGCGAACCAACCTCGAGATGGTCGAGCTCGAATCGGTGGTCGACGAGAGCGATCTGTGGCTGCTCTACGGCATGATCGAGGACCACGTGCGCCTGACCAGCAGCCCGCTCGGCCGGCGCGTGCTCGATAACTGGGAGCACCTGGTCGCGCGGTTCGTGAAGGTGATGCCGACCGACTACAAGCGCGTGCTCCAGGCGCGGCGCGCGGCCGCGCGACCGCGGCGGCCGGGCCAGCTCTCCGTCGTGGGAGGTTCGTGATGGGCAAGCCGACTGGATTCATCGAGTGGTCGCGGCTGGTCCCCAAGAAGCGGCCGGTCGCCGAGCGGCTGCGCGACTGGCGCGAGGTCGAGGCGCCGGCCGGGCCGCTCGAGGCCGACGCGATCCGCCACCAGGCCGGGCGCTGCATGGATTGCGGCGTGCCGTTCTGCACCCAGGGCTGCCCGCTCGGCAACCCGATCCCGGACTTCGCGGACCTGGTGTGGCGCGATCGCTGGCGCGACGCACACCGCCGGCTCGCCGCGACCAACGACTTCCCGGAGTTCACCGGCCGGCTGTGTCCGGCGCCGTGTGAGGGCGCGTGTGTGCTCGGGATCGATGGCGCCGCGGTGACGATCGAGGCGGCCGAGAAGGCGATCATCGAGCGCGCGTTCGCCGGGGGCTGGATCGCGCCGCAGCCGCCGCGCGTGCGCACCGGCAAGCGGATCGCGATCGTCGGCTCGGGTCCGGCCGGGCTCGCCGCGGCGTCGCAGCTCAACCGCGCCGGCCACACGGCGATCGTGTACGAGGCGGCGGCGCGCCCCGGAGGCCTGCTGCGCTACGGGATCCCCGACTTCAAGCTCGACAAGGCGATCCTCGATCGGCGGCTCGCGCTGCTCGAGGCCGAGGGCGTCGAGCTGCGCTGCAACGTGGCGGTCGGCCGCGAGCCGACGTGGGACCAGCTGCGCGCCGAGCACGACGCGGTGGTGATCGCGATCGGCGCGATGCGCGCGCGCGACCTGGGGGTGCCCGGCCGCGACCTCGCGGGCGTGGTGCTCGCGATGGACTACCTGACCGATCAGAACCAGGTGATCGGCGGCGAGCGCGCCGCGTCGCGGTTCAACGTGCGCGGCCAGCGCGTGGTGATCCTCGGCGGCGGCGACACCGGCTCGGACTGCCTCGGCACCGCGCTGCGCCAGGGCGCGGCCGAGGTGTCGCAGATCGAGCTGATGCCCGCGCCGCCGGCGAGCCGCGCCGCGACCAACCCGTGGCCGAGCTGGCCGATGGTGTTCCGCACCTCGACCTCGCAGGAGGAGGGCGGCGAGCGCACGTTCGCGTTCCGCACCACGCGGCTCACCGGCGAGGGCGGCCGGCTCGCGGCGCTGCACGGCGTGCGGGTCGAAAGGGCCGGCGACCAGCTGGTCGATCAGCCCGGCGAGCTGGTGCTGCCGGTCGACGCGTTGATCCTCGCGCTCGGGTTCACCGGGCCCGACACCACGGCGCTCACCGCGCAGCTCGGGGTCGCGCTCGACGCGCGTGGCAACCTCGCGACCG
>JBQCJR010000451.1:0-4418 GCA_051952595.1 Kofleriaceae bacterium | reverse complement strand
CCGCAGAACGCGGCGTCGTTGTCCCAGTCGACGAGCTCGCCGGTGAACCGCAGCTGGTCGCCGCACGAGCCGTTGTCGATATCGACGACGGGGAGCGCGTCCGGCGACCCGCCATCGTCGCCACAGGCGGAGCACGCGAGCGCGAAGAGGAGCGCACGAACAGCGGGGCGAGCTTCGAGCATGGCCAACGCTAGCAGACGGCGGGCGCGCGCGGCGACGACGAGCGTCACGCCGCGCGCAGCGTGAGCACGGCGACCTCGGCGTGGGTGCCCTCGCCGGCGCGCCGCGTGATCCCCGAGAAGCCAACGCCCGGCGTCACGTAGAGCGTGCCGCGCGCGCCGAGCTGGTAGATGCCGCGGCGGTAGTGCAGGCCGATCCGCCGCATCAGGCGATCGGTGACACCCTTCACGAAGATCTGGCCGCCGTGGGTGTGGCCCGAGAGCACCAGGTCGGCGCCGCGGTCGATGATCGCGGGCGCGCGATCGGGCGCGTGGCACAACACGACGCGCGACACGCCCGCAGGCGCGCCGTGGAACGCGGCGTCGAGGTCGTCGTGGCGAGTCACGGGATCGTCGACGCCAACCATCGCGAGCGGCGCGCCGCGGACCTGCGCGATCGTGGTCTGGTTGCGCAGCACCTCGTAGCCGTGGCCCTCGAGCGCGGCGCGCATCCCGGTGCCCCAGGTGAAGTAGTCGTGGTTGCCGAGCACGGCGAGCACGCGCGGCGCCTCGAGGCCGGCGAGCTGATCGGCGGCGAGCGCGACCTCGTGGCGGCGCCAGCACACGTAGTCGCCGGTCATCACGATGAGATCGGGCCGCGTGCGGTTCGCGGCCTCGATCGCCGCGCGGACGTGCGCGCGCGGGGTCATGTTGCCGACGTGGATGTCCGAGAGCTGGGTGATCCGCACGCCGTCGTGCCGAGGATCGAGCCCCTGGATCCGGACCTCGTGCTCCGACACACGAGGCGGCACGGGAGTTGGCATTCGAGGACTCTGAAGCGCGACCGTTGCATTGACAACCGCCGCGCAGCGGCGCCGGACGCGAAGGCATCGACAACCGCACCCCGCGCGGCGTGCCGGTTTGCTTTGCATTCCGGTATTTACCTGGCAGCATCAGGAGACATGGCTGCGGCGGCTCGCCCACCTGGTTCTGCGGAGGCCCGCGTTCCGTGCCCGCTGTGTGGCGGGCTGATCCATCCCATCGCGGGGCGCTGCAAGCACTGCAAGGCGGACCTCGGCGGGCTGCGCGACGTGCGCCCGGCCGCCGCGGCGGCGCTGCCTGCGCTGGGCCACGCGAGCTCTGCGTCCGTCCGGCCGGCCGCGACCACGCCGGTGCCCGCGCCGGTCGCTGCCACCTCGCCCGCCGCGCCGGTCGCGGTCGCGCAGGCGATGCCGGCGCTGCGCGGTGATGCCTCGCCGATCCTGCCGCAGCGCCCCACGGGGCGGATGCCGGCGACCTCGGCGGGCCTGTCGTGGAAGAGCTGGCCGGTGATCGTGATCGTGCTCGCGGGGCTCGCGATCGTCGCGGCGGTCGTGCTGATGGTGTGGCCGCCGGGCGGCGCGAGCAGCGAGGCCGGCACGACGCGCAAGCTCCAGGCGCCGCCGGCGCCGCAGCGCATGGACACCGATCCGCTGCCCGAGGTGAGCAAGCCGCCCTCCGGAGGGAGTACGTCCGGTGTGGATCCGTGGAAGTCCCCGACGGACCCCACGCCCACGCCCACGCCTGCCCCTGCGCCTCGCCAGCCGTCCGCGGACCCTTCGCCCGACGACGTCTACGGCGATCTGCTGAAGTCGTTCCCGAACCTCCCCGACTCGCCACAGCTACCCGACCTCCCCGATCCCGACCGCGATCCGCTCGCGCAGCGCCGCCCGCCGGCCGGATCGTTCATGTTGGTCGCGATCCGCCGCGCGTGCACCCGGCTCTCCCGGTGCAGCAGTGACAATGACCTGCTCGAGACGCTGTGCGAGACCGCCGCGCTGTGGCCGACGACTCCCGTGCCGAGCTGCGCCGCCGCGCAGCGCTGCCTCGAGCACCTCGACGCGCTGCCGTGCGACTCCAACGGGTACAGCAGCACCACCGCGCTGTTCGGCCTGATCTCGCAGCTTCGCGATTGCTCGGACGCGCTGTCCTGCTGAGCCGTCCGCGGTAGCATCCGCGGGTGAACATCCCGTTCGAGATCTTCCGCACGCCGGCGACCATGCGCGCACGCGCCGAGGACCTGCGGCGCGACGGACGCCGGATCGCCGTGGTGCCCACCATGGGCGCGCTCCACGAGGGCCACCTCGAGCTGCTCCGCTACGCGCGCGCCCGCGCCGACGTCGTGATCCTCACGATCTTCGTCAACCCGACGCAGTTCGGGCCGAACGAGGATCTCGCGAAGTACCCGCGCGACGAGGCCGGCGATCTCGCGAAGGCGCGCGGCTGCGGGATCGATCTCGCGTTCTGCCCCACCGCCGAAGCCATGTACCCGCCCGGCTCGCAGACCTTCATCGAGGTGCGCGCGCTCCAGCAGCCGCTGTGTGGCGCCAGCCGCCCCGGTCACTTCGCCGGCGTCGCGACCGTGGTCACCAAGCTGTTCCACGCCACCCTGCCCCACCTCGCCGTGTTCGGCGAGAAGGACTACCAGCAGCTCGCGGTGATCCGCCGGATGGTGCGCGACCTCGATTTCGGGATCGAGATCCACGGCGTGCCGATCGTCCGCGAGGCCGATGGCGTCGCGCTCAGCTCGCGCAACGCGTACCTCTCCGCCGAGCAGCGCGTTGCCGCCCGCGCCCTCTCCGCCGGGCTCGCCGCCGCCGAGGCCGCCTACCTCGGCGGCGAGCGCTCGACCCGCGCCCTGGTCGCCGCCGCCCGCGCCCCGCTCGAGTCCGAGCCACTCGCGCGGATCGACTACGTCGAGCTGCGCGATGCCGACGAGCTGACGGAGATCGAGCGCGTCGAGCGGCCCGCGGTGCTCGCGATCGCGGCGTTCGTCGGCACCACGCGGCTGATCGACAATCGCGTGCTTGGTGGGAAGCGGTAGTCGCAGAGCGCTGCGCTACGTCATTCGACGCGCTTGGTCAGGAACGTTCCCCACTTCAGCTTCAGATCGATCGCATTCGGTGCACCGTCCGCGTCGAGCATGAACGTGCCGGTCACGGGCATATTGCCGTAGCTGCCGATGACGTCGAACACCCGACGGCGCTCGGTGTCGGGGGTGCGCGTGAACGTCAGCTCGATGGGATCGAGGTGCACCGTGTCCTCCACCATCAGGGCGACCGCAGTGAGCTTCTTCGCCTCGCCGATCTTCGCGTCCGCGAGCTTCTCCGCGTACCACACGAACTCGGCGATCGCCTGCGGCGCAAGGACTGCGTCGGCTGCCGCGGGCTGTTCGAGCGTGGTGCCGTCGGTGAGCTTCGCGATGACCTTGGCGCCGTTGCGCGTGAGCGACGGGCCATCGACGAGCTCGATGCTGTCGCGGGTCGCGCGGTACTGGATCACGGCCGGCAACGTCGCGAAGGCCGCCTGGCCACGCACCACCGGCGTTCCGTCGGCGAGCTTGCTGAGCGTGGCGCGCTCGTGGCCGAGCACGCTACCGTTCGCCGAGATGTCGTAGCGCGCGGTCGCGACGCGTGTACCTTCGTCCGCGATCGCGGGCAGCTTGGCGAACGGATCTTCCGGCTGCTTCTCGACGGCGGCGAGCAGCGCCGCGCGCTCGTGGGGCTTGCCGCGCACGATCACGAACGACGGCGTGGCGAGCGCGGCGAGATCCTGTCGTGGATCACCGTCGACCACGATCAGGTCAGCGCGCGCACCGGCGGCGATCACCCCGAAGGCTCCTGGTGTGCCCGCGAGCTCGGCCGGTGCGATGGTCGCAGCGCGCAGCGCCTGGGACGGCGTGAGGCCCGCAGCGACCAGCAGGCCGAGCTCGTCGTGCACGGCGAACCCGGGGACGACGTACGGGTTGCCCGTGTCGGTGCCGACCACGAGCCGCGCGCCCGCCTTGCTGAAGTCCGCAACGAGCTTGCGGCGGAGGGTGTTCTTCTCGCGCTGCGTGGCGAACCGCTCCGGCGTCCAGCTCTTCAGGCGAAAGTCGTGCTTCGGGTCCCAGCGATCACGGATCGCCTGCGCCACGTAGGCGAGGCCCGCGGTGTTCGCGAGCGACGCCGGATCGTCGAGGTGCGCGAACCGCTCGGTCACGACCAGCGTGGGGCAGTTCCACGTCGCGCTCTTCGCGGTCTTCTCGATCACCTCGGGGCTGACGTGGTCGTCACCACCGAAAGACACGTATCCGTCGAGGTGCTCGATCGAGCGCTGGCCACTCGCGAGCGCCGTGTCGACGCCGATCGCTGTGGGCCCGTGCCCGGGAACGGGGAGGTTCTGCGCCTTGGCCTCGGCCGCGAGCGGGTCGTACGGCGCGGCCGTCAGCGCTCCGTACTC
>JBQCJR010000450.1:0-8404 GCA_051952595.1 Kofleriaceae bacterium | reverse complement strand
AGTATCGCGATGCCGCACCGCGTGATTCGCTACAGCTTCGTTACCTCCGCCCGCGCCCGCGGCCGAGCGCGTGCTCGACGAGCGGCCGGACGTCGTCGACGAGCTCGGGCGCACACACGAGGCGGATCGCCGCGGTCGGCTGGCCGAGCGGCATGTCCTCGAGCAGGCGCGACAGCGTGACCGCGCCGTAGCGCGGGTGATCGATCACGTGTAGCTCCTCGTCGTCGGACGCGAGGTAGCCGACCTGGCGCGCGGTGTCGAGGTGCAGGTAGCTGCGCGCCGCGCTGCCGAACCGGCGCTCGGCGACCTCGAGGGCCTGCGGCCACACCCGATCGGCCGCCGCGCGGTCGTCGCCGAGGTCGAACGTCTTGAACAGCCGGCGATCGACGAGCCGGGCGGCGAGGTCGGCGAGCACCGGGTCCGCGGCGGGCGGGCCGTCGTGGCCGGCCCACCGATCGAGCGCGGTGGTGACCGACACGTCGTGCAGCCGCAGGTAGTCCTCGACCGGGACCTCGGCGCCGCGCGCCATCGCGCCGGCGATCGGCAGCCCTGGCGGCTCGGAGTCCTGGCGCGAGAGCTGCGCGAACCGCTCGAGCGTCTTGATGAACATCCACTCGGCGGCGCGCACCGTCTTGTGGTGATAGACCTGCGCGTACATGTACGACCGCGCGAACAGGTACTGCTCGACGGCGTACATGCCGCGGCGATAGTCGACGACCAGGTCGGACGGGTCGTCCTGGCCACTGCGCACGCTCGCGATCTGGATCGCGTGGATGATCCAGTCGAGGTCGTAGGTCGCGTAGCCGGCGCCCGAGTAGTGGCCGTCGCGCAGCAGGTAGTCGAGCCGGTCCACGTCGAGCTGCGACGAGACCAGCTTGCGCGCGAAGTGAGGCCGGTAGCCCTTGCCCCAGAACGCGCGCAGCGTGGCCGGTAGCCCGGGCTCGAGCCCCTCGAGGATCTCGGCGAGCTCGCGGTTCTCGCCGACGATCCGGGCGCCCCAGCGCTCGTGATCGTGGCCGGGGAACACGTGCTCCCACGCGTGCGAGAACGGCCCGTGGCCGATGTCGTGGAGCAGCGCCGCCACCTTGACGTGGAGCGCGACCGACGGATCGAGCTCGAGCCGGCGGGTGACCCGCTGGGCGATGTGGAACGCGCCGAGCGCGTGGCCGAACCGCGAGTGCTCGGCGCCGGGATAGACCAGCCACGCGAAGCCCATCTGCTTGATCCGGCGCAGCCGCTGCAGCGCATGGGTATCGAGCAGGTCGGCGAGCGGGCGGTCGCCGGCCTTGAACTCGATCAGTCCGTGGACCGGATCGCGGAACACCCGATCTTTCACGTCGACCATCGTACCAACCGGGCGATCGAGATGCGAATCGCTCGCCGTCGGGACTTGTCTGAATTTGAAAATGATGTTCAAAGTCATTCCGTGAATCTCCGAGCGCCCGGTGCTGTCGTCCTGTGCCTGTTCGCCGCGGCCTGCGGCGACGACCTCCGCCCCGAGCCCGGGGGCCCGGGCGCCGATCCGGCCGCCCCGGTGGTCGCGATCGTGGCGCCGGCGCCCGGCGCGATCGTCGGCTCCTCGACGGTGCCGGTGCGGGTCCGGCTGCGCGACGACCGCGCGGTCGCGGCCGCCCAGCTGTTCGCGGGTGGCCGGGCGATCGCGATCGATCCCGCGGCGCTCGACGACCGCGGCGAGACCACCGTGCAGGTCGAGCTGGTCGACGGCCACCACGAGCTGCGGCTGGTCGCGGCCGACGCCGCCGGGCACGAGGCGCTCGCCGGGGCTTCGATCCTGGTCGACACCTCGGACCCGGTGGCGGTGATCGTGTCGCCAACCGCGCCGTTCGAGGCCGGCGACCAGCCGTTCGATGTGCGGGTGCGGGTCACCGATCAGGCGGGGCTCGCGGCGGCGTCGCTCGCGATCGGCGGCGTGCCGCACCCGATCGATCTCGCGACCCTCGACGCGGCGGGCGAGACCACCGTCTCGGTGACCGCCTCGGCCGGAGGCTCGGAGCTGGTGCTCCAGGCGATCGATCGCGCGGGGCGGAGCGCGATCGCGCGGCTCGACGTGCGGGTCGATCGCGAGGCGCCATCGCTCGACGTGATCGCGCCGCGCGCGGGCACCGCCGAGACCCGGCGCCTGCTGTTCGCGCGGCTCGCGGATCCCTCGGGGATCGCGGCGGTGTCGTTCGTGGTGAACGGCGGCCCGGCCGTCGAGGTCGAGGTCCCCGGCGCACCGACGACGCTGGTGGTCCGCGAGGTGCTGCCGCTGGTCGCCGGCGACAACCTGGTCGCGATCACCGTCACCGATACCGGCGGTCACACCCGCACCGACCAGCTCGCCGTGCACTACGGCCTGACCACGTCGGCGGGCGGCTCGCACTCCGGCGCGATCGCCGGCGGTGGGCTGCAGACCTGGGGCCGCTACAACGTCGGCCAGCTCGGGCTCGGCGGCGCGATCGGCGACGCCGAGAGCCGGCTCGCGCCGGCCGAGGTCCCCGCGTTCGGCGCGCCGGGCACCACGGTCGCCGCGATCGCGTTCAACCAGAACAGCTCGCTCGCCGTGCGCTCCGACGGCACGGTGTGGACGTGGGGCGCCAACGGCGACGGCCAGCTCGGCCACGGCGACACCACGCAGCGCATCACGCCGGCGCAGATCTACGGGCTGTCGAGCGTGGTCTACGCGACGCTCGGCTACAGCCACGCGCTCGCGATCCGCGGCGACGGCGCCGTGCTCGCGTGGGGCAAGAACGCCGCCGGGCAGGCCGGCGTGCCCGGCAACGGCACCGCGACCGACGATCAGCTCGCGCCCGTCGTCATCGACGGGATCCCCGCGCCGGTGGTCGAGGTGGTCGCCGGCTCGGAGCACTCGCTCGCGCTCACTGTCGACGGCCGGGTGTTCGCGTGGGGCCGCAACAGCTACGGCAACCTCGGCAACGGCACCACCGACGCCGCGCGCCACCCCGCGCCCGCCCAGGTGCCGGGGCTGAGCGACGTGATCGACCTCGCCAGCGGCCGCGACCACGTCGTCGCGCTGCGCGGCGACGGCACCGTGGTCACCTGGGGCCTCGGCAGCTCCGGCCAGCTCGGCTACGGCGAGAACACCGACCCCGATGGGGAGGATCGCGCCGCGCCCGTGGTGGTCGCCACCGAGGCCGGCGGCGCGGTGCCGCTCGGCGGCGTGCGGGCGGTGTTCGCGAACGGCAACACCAGCTACGCGATCGTCGCGGCCGGCGCGCAGCTCCAGTACTGGGGCTGGGGCCAGAACTTCAGCGGCCAGCTCGCGCTCGGCGAGACCACGTCCGAGGAGTGGTTCGCTCGCCGCGCCGTCGTCTACACCGCCGGGACGACCCCGGTGTTCCTCGATCAGATGGTGGCGCTCCAGTCGATCGGCGTCGGCGCGACCCACACCATCGCGCGCACCGCGAGCGGCGCGGTGTTCTCCTGGGGCTGGAACTTCCGCGGATCGCTCGGCGTACCGGCGATCGCGAACGCGTGGGCGCAGACGATCGCGGTCGAAGTCGAGCTGGCCGAGTGACGCCGCGCGGAGCAGGCGAGCGGGGAAAGCGCGGGGCGCGGTGCCGGCCGCGGTGCGGGCGCGGGCTCGTGGCGCGTGGACGGCGCGGGCTCGTGCATCGTGCACGGGGCGGGCACGAGGCGCGTGGACGTCGCGGGCTCGTGAATCGTGCACGGGGCGGGCACGAGGCGCGTGGACGGCGCGGGCTCGTGGCGCGTGAACGGTACGGGCGCGGGGCTCGTGGACGTCGCGGGCTCTTGGCTCGAGGTTGGTGCGGCGCGTGACGCGTGAACGGCGCGGCCACGTGGCGCGTGAACGGTGCGGCCACGTGGCGCGTGGACGACGCGGGCTCAGGCGGCTGCACGCGATGCGGCGCGGCGGCGAGCCGTGGTTCGGGCTCGCCCTGCTGCGTGGTCGCGAGCTCGCGGCCTGGCTTGCGCTCGCGCTCGCGTTGTCGTTCGGGGCTGGGTGCGCCGACTCGCCGTCTTCGCCGGATGCGTCGAGCCCGGACGGATCCCGCGATGCTGCGGCGACGCTCTCGATCAGCGCGCCGCGCGCGCCGCAGTGGGTGCCGGGCCGCCTGCTGCGGCTATCGCTCGCGATCGACGGAGGCGCGCCGCCGTACACCACCGCGGCAACGGTGGGTGGGGCGGCGATCGCACCGGACGCGACCGGCGACGGCCCGGTGCTCGCGCTGGTGGTCGCGCCGCCGCCCGGCGCGTCGACGATCTCGGTCGAGGTCCGAGATCGCGATGGCGCGGTCGGGCGGGCCGAGGTGGTCGCGCACACCGGCGCGCCGGTCGCGGCGGGGCTGGTGCACACCGGCGCGCTCGTCGGCACCGCGGCATGGACCTGGGGCGGCAACCCCAGCGGCCAGCTCGGTCGCACCGGCGGCGCCGCGCCCGCGCGCGCCGAAGTGCCGGCGCTCGGCGCGCTGGTGTTCGCGACGACGAGTGGGCGCTCGCGCGGCGTGACACCAACCGGCGAGGTCGTGGGGTGGGGCGACGAGGCCGGTGCGCCGCCACGCGTGGTCGCGGGGCTGCCGCGGATCGCGCAGGTCGCGGTCGGCGGGGCGCACCAGATCGCGCTCGATGTCGATGGCCGGCTGTGGACGTGGGGCGCCGACGGGGCCGGTCAGCTCGGCCACTCCGGCGATGGCGCGGCTCCCGCGGTGGTCGACGGACCGGGCGAGCTGATCGCCGCGTGCGCCGGTAGCGCGCACACCGCGGCGATCTCGCGCGAGGGCGTGGTGTGGGCGTGGGGGGCGAACAGCGCCGGCCAGCTCGGTCAGGGCGCCGTCGACGGCGCACCTCACGCCGTGCCGGTCGTGGTCGACGGGATCGTCGATCCGATCGAGATCGCGTGTGGCCGCGACCACGTGCTCGCGCTCGGCGGCGATGGCCGGGTCTGGGCGTGGGGGCGCGGCGCGAGCGGACAGCTCGGGCACGGCGGCAGCGGCAACCTCGGCGATCGCGCCGTGCCGACCGAGCTCGCGCTCTCCGGGATCGCGCACGTGATCGCGGCCGGCAACGCGAGCTGGGCGATCGATCGCGAGGGCGCGCTGTGGGCGTGGGGACAGAGCTCGTCGGGCCAGCTCGGCGTCGGCTCGACCGCCGAGAAGCGGACGCCGACCCGCGTCGACGGCCTGCACGGCGTGCTCGCGGGCGCCGGCGGCGCCACGCACGCCGTGTTCCGCACCGTCGACGGCCGCACGTTCGCGACCGGCGCAAACGATAGCGAGCAGCTCGGCCGCCCCGGCGGCGGCGCGCTCGCCCCGATCGAGGTCGCGCTGCCATGAGCCGCGCTGCCGTGAGCCGCGCTGCCGTGAGCCGCGCTGCCATGATCGCGCTCTCGCTCTCGCTCGTCGCGTGTGGCGGCCCCGGTGCGCAGCCCGACGCGCCCGGCGCGATCGATGCGCCTGCGCTCGATGCCCCGCGCGACGCTTCGATCGATCCGCCCCTCGACGCTGCCGTCGAGCTCGCCGACGTCGAGCCGGGTGAGCGCGATGCCGCCGGCACCGCGACCGGCGAGGCATTCGGCGCGACGGCGTTCCTCCAGCCGCTCGCCGGGCTCTCGGGCGCGCCGCGCACCCGCTACCTCGCCGGCCAGACGATGTTCGAGATCGACTGGCTCGTCGCGCCCGCCGGCTCCACGGATCAGGACGGCCTCGGCCCGACCTACAACTCGACCTCGTGCCAGGCCTGCCACTTCCGCAATGGGCGCGGCGCACCGCCGCTCGTTGATGGCGGCGCGCTGGTCAGCGCGCTGCTGCGGGTCGGCACCGCCGATGGCGCGCCGGATCCGCGCTACGGCGATCAGATCCAGCCGCGCGCGATCCCGGGCGTGCCGGCCGAGGGCGAGGTCCGGCTGCGCTACGAGACCGTCACCGGTGCGTTCGACGATGGCACGCCGTACGAGCTGGTAAGGCCGCGGATCGAGCTGTCGCTGGCACTCGGCGATCCGGACGTCGGACCATTCGCGATGTCGGTGCGCACCGCGTCCGCGACGATCGGCCAGGGTCTGCTCGAGGCGATCCCCGCCGACGCGATCGTGGCGCGCGCCGATCCCGACGATCTCGACGGCGACGGCATCTCCGGTCGCGCGCGCTGGATCGACGCCCCCACCGGCGCGGTGCTCGGCCGGTTCGGCTGGAAGGCCGGGCAGCCCACCGTGGAGGCGCAGAACGCCGCGGCGCTGATCGGCGATCTCGGCCTCACCACCGCGCTGCACCCCGACGAGAACTGTCCGCCCGCGCAGCTCGCGTGCCGCGCGGCGCCGACCGGCGGCTCGCCCGAGCTCGACGCGACCCGGGTCGCCGCGCTGCGCGCGTTCGTGCTCGGCACCACCGTGCCCGCGCGCCGCGACGTCGACGCGCTCCCCGTCCGCCGCGGCAAGTGGCTGTTCCACGACCTCGGCTGCGCGCGCTGCCACGTACCGCGCTGGCAGACCGCGGCCAGCCACGACTTCCCGGGGCTCGCGAACCAGGTGATCTGGCCATACACCGATCTGCTCCTCCACGATCTCGGCGACGATCTCGCCGACAACCGCGCCGAGGGCACCGCGAGCGGCCGCGAGTGGCGCACGCCGCCCCTCTGGGGTCTCGGCCTGATCCCAGTGGTCAGCGGCCACCACCGCCTGCTCCACGACGGCCGCGCGCGCGGTCCCATCGAGGCCATCCTGTGGCACGGCGGCGAGGCAGCCCCCTCCGCGGCGCGCTTCCGGGCGCTCTCCTCTGCCGATCGCGCCGCGCTCGAAGCGTTCCTGATGTCGCTGTGATTGGGGCTGCTGGCGCCGAAGCATGAGCAGAGCGGGAGAATGCGAACACGCGCGCTGACGGCGGCGAGACCGGCGAAGCACGAGCGGAGGGGGAGAACGCGAACACGCGCGCTGACGGCGGCGGGGTGGGCCCCGTCGCTCGACACCTGCGAGAGGCGGCGCCGGCCTGGCTGCGCCGACGAAGGGCCTTACTCGCTCGGGACCCACCCCGTCCGCCTCGCGCGCGCGTGGACGAGACACGACGGCTCGGCACAGGTCTCTGTGATTGCGAGGCAAGGAGAGGAGAACGCGAACACGTGTGCGCGAGGCGGACTAGCGAGTGAGGCCCCATCTGGCGGTTTCGCGGCGCGTTTGGGCCGTGGCAGCCGCTGCCACAGACCGCGGGATCGGGCGGGATCAAGCGGGGCGAGGAGGGCCACGGCGAGGCTTCACACGTGCATTGAGGGGCGGCGAGCTCTCGGATACGCTACGCGTGATGAAGTTCTCCGTGTTCCTCCTCGGCTGAGCGCCGAATCCCGGCGCTCGTTGGTTCATCCCGCGACGCGCGCGTCGTGCGCCTTGAGCTGGAACAACAGGAGATTCAGATGCCTCATCATGATGATGTTGCGCTGTCCGCAGCGCAGATCGAACAGTTCGTCCACGATGGCTTCGTTCGGCTCGATGGAGCCTTTCCCCGCGAGCTCGCCGACGCGTGCCGTCGAGTGCTGTGGCTCGCCACCGGATGCGCCGAGGACGCGCCCTCTACTTGGACGCGCCCCGTCGTGCGCATCGGGGAGATCCCGAACCCCCTCTTCCGCGATGCGGCGAACACGCCGAGGCTACACGCCGCCTACGACGCGCTCGTAGGGCCCGGGCGCTGGCTGCCTCGCGGCAGCTTGGGCACGTTCCCGATTCGGTTCCCGTCGCCCGAGGATCCGGGCGACTGCGGCTGGCACATTGACATGAGCTTCGGAATGGAGGGCGAGCAGGACTTCCTCGAGTGGCGAGCTAACGTGTCATCGAAGGGGCGCGCGTTGCTCATGCTCTTCCTGTTCTCCGATGTCGGCGACCAGGACGCACCGACCCGACTCCGCATCGGCTCGCACATTGATGTCGCCCGGAGGCTCGAGCCACACGGCGCAGAGGGGCTGACGCTCGGCGAGCTCGCGAGCAGCGATTTTGCCGAATGCTCGCACCGCCCCGAGGCGCTTGCGACGGGACCGGCCGGCACCGTGTACCTGTGCCACCCGTTCCTCGTTCATGCCGCACAGCCACTGGTACGCAGCGATCGACCTCGGTTTCTCGCGCAGCCTCCCTTGCTGCCGAGAGAACCGCTCGACCCGTGGCGCGACGACGCCTCGCCGGTCGAGCGCGCGATTCGGATGGCGCTGGCTCGCGACTGAGAGCCTGTCCCCGATCCGCCGGGATGGCTGTGAGTGCTAGTTCACGAGTGCTGTCTTGGAGAGACGCCTTCCGGAACGCATCGGCAATCCCCAGAGGCGAACCTCTGAATCTTGTCTCTTGCTCGTCGAGATAGCTTTGCGCCCTTGCCTCGCAATCGCAGACACCTGTGCCGAGCCGTCGTGTCTCGTCAACGCGCGCGCGAGGCGGACGGGGTGGGTCCCGAGCGAG
>JBQCJR010000449.1:0-15284 GCA_051952595.1 Kofleriaceae bacterium | reverse complement strand
GCCTCGACCGCGGCGTTGAGCGCGAGCAGGTCGGTCTTGCGCGCGATCTCCTCGATGATCCCGATCCTCTCGGCGATGTCCTTCATCGCGGCGAGCGTCTCGGCCACCGCCTGGCCGCTGGTCTGTGCGTCGCTGGCGGCTTTCGAGGCCAGCCGATCGGTCTGCTGGGCGTGATCGGCGTTCTGCTGCACGCTCGCGGCCATCTCCTCCATCGCCGCGGTGCTCTCCTCGGTCGCCGCGCCTTGCTCGCTCGCGCCGTGCGCGACCTGCTGCGCCGACGCGCTCATCTGCTCCGCGCCGGTCGCGACGCTGGACGAGGCCGTCGTCACGTCGTGGGCGACCCGCCGCAGGTTCTCGACCATCTCGTTGAGCGCGGTGACCATCTCGCCCACCTCGTCGTGGTGGGTGACCTCCACGGTGCGCGTCAGATCGCCGCCGGCCACGTCGCGCGCGAGCTCGCCGGCCGCGCGCAGGGTGCGCGTCAGGTAGCGCACGATCGTGGTCACGATCGCCAGCCCGAGCACCAGCGCGAGCACGAATGCGCCGACCGCGGTCAGCCGCGCCGACCGGTAGCTCTCGCCCGAGCTCGCGACCGACTGCTTCATCACCGCGCCCTGCGCGACCACGATGTCGTTGAGCTGCTGGCTCGCCTTGGCGATCAGCGGCGCGCCCTGGATGACCGCGAGTTGCTTGGCCTTGGCGTCGGCGTTCTCGCGCGCCATCGCGCGCGCCGTCGCGAGCTGGGTGGTGCGGGCGGCGATCGCGGCACGCGCCTTGTCGAGCGCCCGCCGGGGGGCGGGGGTGGCGCCCGCGCGGTCGGCGCTATCGACGAGCCCGGCGAGCTCGCGATCGCGCTGCTCGATCCCCGCGAGATCGCGGTCCATCACGTCCTCGCGGCTCTCGAGCAGCAGCAGCTTCTCGTGGGCGTCGATCTCGCTCAGCACCCGCTGCGCGCCCGCGAGCGCGCGCGCGGCGTCGAGCGCGGCCGGTGCCGTCGCGGCGCGCTTGTCGAGCTCGGCGACGGCAGCGGCGAGCGCCTCCTCGGCGGCCCCCTGCGCCTTGCGTCCCTCGCCGAGCATGATCCCGCGCGCGTGCTCGACCGAGGCCTTGAGCACGAGCGGGCGCAGCTGCCCGTGCAGCGCGAGGTACTCGCGCCACAGCGCGTCCACCGCCTCGAGCTTGGTGCGCACCTCGGGCGAGGCGACCGCGTCGAGCCTGGCGCGCTGCTCGTCGCGCTGCTTCATCATCGCGTCGATGTCCGCGGCGATCGCGCGCCGGGTCTCGTCGCTCTCGGCGAGGATCAGCTCGCGCTCGAGCCGCGCGCTCGAGTTGGTCGCGAACCGCAGCGACGCGGCGAGCTGGACCATCGCCATGTCCTCGTCGACGAGCGTCTCGACGCGGTGGTTGGCGGCGGAGAGTTGCCACACGCCGAGGCCGGCGCTCACCGCCAGCATCGCGAGCAGGGCGCCACAGGTTGCGATCAATTTTCCGCGAATCGTCAGCTTCATGACATCTCCGGCTCAGCCGAGCTGTCATGTGGTTCGGCCGACGCGCGGAGATCTCAATGCGTCAGGTCGAGCCGGGTCGCACCGACCGCGGCCACCGCTTCGCGGAACACCCGGCCGCGATGGCCGAAGTTCTGGAACATGTCGTAGCTCGCGCACGCCGGGGACAGCACCACCGCGTCGCCCGCGCCGCACAGCTCGGTCGCCCTGCGCACCGCGTCGTGCATGTCGGTGGCATCGATCACCGGGTAGCTCGCGCCGTGGGCCGCACACGCCTCGCGGATCAGCGGCGCCGCCTTGCCGATCAGCACCATCCCCTTGCACACGCCCTCGAGCGCCTCGAGCATCGGCGCGTACGAGCCACCTTTGTCGACGCCGCCGGCGATCAGCACCAGCGGCCGCGGGAACCCACGCACCGAGGCGGCGACGCTCGCGACGTTGGTGCCCTTGCTGTCGTCGTAGTAGTAGAGCCCGCCGCGGTCGCCCACCAGCTCCATCCGATGGGGCAGCGGCCGGTACGCGCGCGCGCCGGCGCGGATCGCGTCGACCGACAGGCCGATGTCGCGCGCGGCGAGGTACGCGCACATCGCGTTCTCGAGGTTGTGGTTGCCGACGATCACCAGGTCGTCGACCGGGTAGCGCTCGGCGCCGCCCAGCTGCTCGAGCTGGAGCACGATCTGCCGGCGATCCTCCGAGATCACCGCGCCGCGGGCGCCCGGGGCGAGCGCGGCGCCCGGCCGCACGTCGAACGTGGCCAGCCGCGACCGGATCCCCGCGGTCTCGCGGACCACCCACGGATCCGCCGCGTTGCCGATCGCCAGGTCGCCCGGCTGCTGCCAGTCCCAGATCCGGCCCTTCATCTCGGCGTAGCGCTCGAGCGTGCCGAACCGATCCAGGTGGTCCTCGGTGATGTTGGTCAGCACGCCGGTGCGCGCGCGGAACGTCGAGCAGTTCTCGAGCATGAACGCCGCGACCTCGGCCACGATCAGCCCGCCCGGCGCGTTCGCCCGGTGGTCGACCGCATCGATCAGCGGCATGTTGCCGAGGTTGCCGCCGCAGAACGTCGGCCGGCCGGAGTGCTCGCACAGCGCGCCGGTCAGCGCGGTCGTCGTCGACTTGCCGTTGGTCCCGGTGATCGCGAGCAGGGTCGCCTCGGGGTGGAGGAACCGGTAGGCCAGCTCGATCTCGGCGATCACTTCGATCCCCTGCGCCTGGGCGGCGCGGGTCTCGGGCAGCGAGGGCACGCCGGGCGACATCACGACCAGCTCGGCCGCCAGGAACGTCGTCAGGTCCATGCCGCCGAGCTCGAACCGCACCGGCACCCCGGCGAGCTGGGCGATCGGCCCGGCCAGCTGCTCGGCCGACTTGCCATCGGTGACCACCACGCGGGCGCCGCGCGCCGCGCAGAACTTCGCCACCGCGACGCCGGTCTGGGCGAGCCCGACCACGACCACGGTCTTGCCGTCGAGATCCATCATCGGAGCTTGAGCGTCCCCAGCGCGCACAGCGCCAGCACGAGCGAGATCAGCCAGAACCGCACGATGATCTTCGGCTCCTCCCACCCCTTCAGCTCGTAGTGGTGGTGGATCGGCGCCATCCGGAACACGCGCTTGCCGGTCATCTTGAACGAGCCGACCTGGATGATCACCGACAGCGCCTCGAACACGAACAGCCCGCCGACGATCAGCAGCACGATCTCGTTCTTGGTCAGCACGGCGAGCATGCCGATCGAGCCGCCGAGCGCGAGCGCGCCCACGTCGCCCATGAACACCTGCGCCGGGTAGGCGTTGTACCAGAGGAAGCCGAGCCCCGAGCCGAACAGCGCCGCGCAGAACACCGCCAGCTCGGCGGTGCCCTCGATGTGCGCGACGTGCAGGTACTCGGCGATCGTGACCGACTTGCCGTTCGGCGCGAGGATCGTGGTCTCCACGCCGGCGATGTACGCGAGGATCAGGAACGTGCCGGCGTTCATGATCGAGGGCCCGATCGCGAGGCCGTCGAGCCCGTCGGTCAGGTTGACCGCGTTGGCCGCGCCCACGACGACGAACGCGCCGAAGATCGCGTACAGCCACGCCGGCAGCACCAGGCCCTGCTCGTAGAAGTTGGTGAACGGCAGCTGCACCGAGAGCCGGATCTCCTCGGGCATCAGGTTCGAGTAGAACAGGTACGCCATCGCCGCCCCGGAGATCGCGAACTCGAGCAGCAGCCGCAGCTTGCCCGAGATCCCCTTCTTGTTCTTCTTGGCGACCTTGGTGTAGTCGTCGGCGAAGCCGATCGCGCCGAACGCGACCGTCACGGTGAGCACCAGCCACACGAACTGGTTGGTGAGGTCGCACCACAGGAGCGTCGAGACCGCGACGCAGAACAGGATCAGCGAGCCGCCCATCGTCGGCGTGCCGGCCTTCTTCTTGTGGGTCGCCGGGCCATCGGCGCGGATCGTCTCGCCGATCTGGCGCGCCTTGAGCTTCTCGATGAACCACGGCCCGATCACGAACGAGAGCAGCAGCGCGGTGATCGCGGCGGCGAGGATCCGGGTCGAGGTGTAGCGAAAGATCCGCAGCCAGCCGATCTCTTCGCCGAGCACCCGGTAGAGCAGGTGGAACAGCACTAGCCCGCCTCTTTCTCGCGCAGCGCCTCGAGCACCCGCTCGAGCCGCATCCCGCGCGAAGCCTTGAGCAAGATCCAGTCGCCCGGCGCGGTGCGCGCGAGGATCCGCGCCGCGGCCTCGGCCGGCGACTCGGCGCGCTCGGCGCCGGGTCCGGCGGCGTCGACCACCGCGGTGGCCTGCGCGCCGAGCGCGATCACGCCGAGCCCCAGCTCGCGGGCGAGCGCGCCGGCCTCGCGGTGCGCCGCGGCCGCGTGGTCGCCGAGCTCGAGCATGTCGCCGATCACCGCGAGCGCCGCGTGGCCGTGGGCGCGCTCGGCGAGCGTGCGCATCGCCGCGGCCATCGCCGCCGGGTTCGCGTTGTAGCAGTCGACGATCACGCGGCGGCCGTGGACCTCGACCAGCTCGCCGCGCATCGCGGCCGGCCGCGCGCGGGCGAGCCCCTCGAGCGCCTGGGCCACCGAGGCCCCGGCGGCGTGGGCCGCGGCGAGCGCCGCGCACGCATCGATCGCGGCGTGCCGGCCGACCAGCCCGAGCACCAGCTCGTGGCGCGCGCCGAACACCTCGAGCACCAGCCGGCCGCCCGCGTCGAGCGGGGCGTAGTCGACCAGCCGCACGTCGGCGTCGCGCTCGCCGAACGTGATCTGCCGGGCATCGGGGCGGTGGGTGCGCGCCCAGTGCGCGAGCCGATCGTCGTCGGACGGCCGCACGATCGTGCCGCCGTCGCGCAGGCCGAGCCAGATCTCGCCCTTGGCCTGGGCGATCGCGTCGGTCGAGCCGAGCAGCTCGATGTGTGCGGTGCCCGCGTTGACCACCACCGCGACGTCCGGCTCGGCGATCCGCGTCAGGTACTCGATCTGGCCGAGCCCACGCATGCCCATCTCGACCACGCCGTACGCGTGGAACGCGCGCAGCCCGAGCAGGGTGAGCGGCACGCCGGTCTCGTTGTTCATCGAGCCGGCCAGGCTGTGGGTCGGCGCCGCCGCCGCGAGCGCGGCGCGGGTCAGCTCCTTGGTCGTCGTCTTGCCCGCCGAGCCGGTGACCGCGACCAGCCGGCCGGTCCACTGGTGGCGGTGCACGCGCGCGATCGCGCCGAGCGCGGCGCGGGTGTCATCGACGATGATCGCGGGGCTCGCGATCGAGGGCTCGGCGCGGCGATCGACGATCGCGCCCACCGCCCCCGCGCGCAGCGCCGCCGCCGCGAACGCGTGGCCGTCGTGGGTCTCGCCGCGGATCGCGACGTAGAGATCACCCGGCGCGACGGTGCGGCTGTCGAGCACGATCCGGGTCACCGCGCGGTCGGCCGCGCCACCCACCAGCTCGCCCCCCGCGTCGCCGGCCAGCTCGCGGAGTGAACGTTGCCACCGATCGCCCACCGCCGCGGCGGCCTCCTCGCGATCGTCGAAGTGGTGCTTGGTCGTGCCGATGATCTGGTAGTCCTCGTGGCCCTTGCCGGCGATCACCACGACGTCGCCCGGCGTGGCCTCGGCGACCGCGGCGCGGATCGCGACCCGCCGGTCCACCTCGACCAGGAACGGCCGCGGCACGCCGGGCAGGATCTGATCGAGGATCGCGCGTGGGTCCTCGGTGCGTGGGTTGTCGCTGGTGACCACCGCGAGATCCGCGAGCTCGGCCACCGCGGCGCCCATCCGCGGGCGCTTGGTCGGATCGCGATCGCCGCCGCACCCGAACACGCAGATCAGCCGGCGGCGGGTCAGCGGGCGAAGCGCCGCGAGCACGTTGCGCAGCGCGTCCGGGGTGTGGGCGTAGTCGACGAAGATGTCGAGGTCGGCCGCGTTGGCGACCCGCTCGACGCGCCCCGGCACGCCGGGCAGCTGGGCGATCCCTCGGGCGATCGCCTCGTGCGACAGCCCCAGCGCCTCGCCGATCCCCACGGCGAGCGCGAGGTTATCGACGTTGTACTGGCCGATCAGCGGGCGCGCCTCGAGCGCGAGCTCGCCGGTCGGCGTCGCGAGCCGCGCGGTGATCCCGCGGACGCTCGAGTCCTGCGTGGTCACGTGGATCTCGGTGTCGGTGCGCCGCGACGAGACCCGCAGCACCCGGCCGGGCGCCGCCGCCGCCATACCCGCGCCCTCCGGGTCGTCGACGTTGACCACCGCCGTGCCGCGCGCGAGGTGGCGCGAGAACAGCAGGCGCTTGACGTCGCGGTACGCGTCCATCGAGCCGTGCACGTCGAGGTGGTCCTGGGTCAGGTTCGAGAACGCGCCGACCGCGAACTGCATCCCGGCGACCCGCTGCATCGCGAGCGCCGATGACGTCACCTCCATCACGACGTGGGTGCACCCGGCGTCGCGCATCTGGGCGAGCGCGCCGTGCAGGATCTGCGGCGTCGGCGTGGTGTACGGCGCGTCGATCCGCGGCCCGCCGGGCCCGCCCCACCGGTACTCCACCGTGCCGATCACGCCCGGCTTCGCGCCGGCCGCGAGCAGCAGCTGCTCGACGATGTACGTCGTCGTGGTCTTGCCGTTGGTGCCGGTGATCCCGATCAGCGTCATCGCGCTCGCCGGATCGCCGAGCCTCCGGCCGATCAGCACGCCGAGCGCCTCGGCGCCATCGGGTACGATCACCTGCGGCACGTCGATCTCGACCTCGTGCTCGACCACCACCGCGACCGCGCCGCGCTCGACCGCCGCGGCGATGAACGCGTGGCCATCGGCGCGCAGGCCGCGCACCGCGACGTAGAGATCGCCCGGCTCGATCGCGCGGGAGTCGTTCTGGACCGCGCGCACCTCGATCGCGTCGAGATGTCCGTCGAGATCGATCGCGTGGCTCGGGTCGCGATGCACGCGCGCGTGCGGGAGTCGCTCGACCAGCTCTCGGAGCTTCATACGTAGCAAACGCGCAGCCTCCACGATTTCATACAGCGAAGCAAGCGTCAGGGCACGGCTGGCACGGCGCGCGGTGCGGCCGAATCTCCGTCGGAGAATCGTAAAATCACGCGCGCGCTCGCGTCCGCCGGACCGGGCGCCGGGTCCTGCTCGATCACGCGTCCGCCGCCGCGGATCTCGACCACCACGTTCGCCTTGCGCGCGATCTCCATCGCGCGGCCCACGCCCATGCCGCGGAAGTCCGGAATCATCGTGGTGCCGTCCTCGACCTCGGGCGGCGGCGCCGGCTCGGGCTCGGGCTCGGGTTCCTCGATCGGCGCCGGCGGCGGGAGCGGTTTGCCGTTGGCGGTGGGGCGGGGCGCCGGGATCGTGCAGACCTTCGGCGGGATCACCTGCGTCCTCGGATCGATCCCCGGGGTCGGCGGCGGGCACTGCAGCGACTCGCCCGGCACGCCGAGGTAGCGCAGCGACTCGCTCGCCACCGTGGCGAACACCGGCCCGGCGACCTTGCCGCCGAAGTAGTCGCCGCCGCTCGGCTCGTCGATGATCACCACGATCGCCAGCCGCGGATCGCGGAGCGGCGCGAGCCCGGCGAACGAGGACAGGTAGCGCTTGTCCGCGTACTTCCGGGCCGCGGCGTCCCACTTGTGCGCGGTGCCGGACTTGCCCGCGGACCGGAACCCCGGCACCACCAGGCTGTGCGCGGTGCCGCCGTCCTTGCCGCCCTCGAACACCGTGCCCATCATCACGCGCAGCGCGTCCGCCGCGGCCGGCTTCACCACCTGGCGGCCCTCGGACGTGCCGCGGTAGACCACGGCGCCCGTCGGATCGACCACCTCGTCGACGATCCGCGGCGCGTGATAGACGCCGCGGTTGCCGAGCGCCGCGAGCGCGGCGGCGATCTGGAGCGGCGTCGCGGTGAGGCCGTACCCGAACGAGATCGTCGCGAGCTCGATCTCGCGCCACTTGCTGCCCGGGCGCAGCCGGCCACCCTGCTCGCCCGGCAGCTCGCTCCCGGTCTTCTTGCCGAACCCGAACCGCTGGAGCGCGGCGTACAGCCGCTCGCGGCCGAGCTGGAACGCGACCTTGACCGTGCCCACGTTCGACGACCGCTTGATGATCCCGGACGTCGTCAGGTACTTGTCGTGGTGGACGTCGCGGATCCGCTTCGGGCCGACCTGCATCGAGCCGCCCTGGACGTCGAACCAGCTGTCCGGCTTGACGACGCCCTCGTCGAGCGCGGCGGCGATCGTGAACATCTTCATCACCGAGCCGGCCTCGAACACGTCGGTGATCGTGCGGTTGCGCGCGCCGTGGACGATCCCCTCGCCGGTGTTCGGGTCGTAGGTCGGGTGGCTCGCCAGCGCGAGCACGCGGCTGGTCGCGACGTCGAGCACGACCACCACGCCGCTCTTGGCCTGGTGGGTCGTGATCGCCTGGGCGAGCGCGTCGTCGGCGATCGCCTGGATGCTGCGATCGAGCGTCAGCTTGACCGTCGCGCCGGGCATCGGCTGGGCGAGCCCGTCGGCGTACATCCGCTGGCCACGCGCGTTGCGCACCGCGGTGCCCTCGCCGCGCCGCCCGGTCAGCAGGGTGTTCATCGCGAGCTCGATCCCGTCGAGCCCCTTGCCGTCGATGTCGGCGCGGCCGACCACCGGGCCGCCGATCGTGCGCGCCGGGTACCACCGCCGCGGCTCGCGATCGACCTGGATCCCCGGCAGCTTGGCCTCGCGCACCGCGCGCGCCACCTCGGGCGAGACGTGGCGCGCGATCCACACGAACCGGCGATCGCCGCCGAGCTTGGCCTCGAGCGCCGCCGCCTCGCCGCCGGTGAGCTGGGCGATCTTCGCCGCGGTCTCGGTGACGTCGTGGATCTCGCGCGGGTTGGCCCAGATCGAGTCGGCGTCCGCGCTGACCGCCAGCGAGCGGCCGCGCGCGTCGAGCACCTCGCCGCGCGGCGCCGGGATGTGCACCGACTGGCCGTGCTGGCGCGCCGCGAGCTCGCGGTAGCGGCCGTTGTCATCGACCTGGAGCGCCCACGCGCGGAACGCCACGCCGACCAGGCCGGCGGTCATCACCGCGCCGACCAGGTACGCACGGAGCCGCGCCGCGTGGGAGATCCCGGGCGTCATCGGCTTGATCCGGGGCGTCGCCCGGGGCTTGCGCGGCGTCATCGCGCGGGCGCCTTCCGGGCAGCGCGCTGCGGCGCGGCCGCCACGTTGGGATCGACCACCCGGATCTTGTCCGGGGCCACCTGGGTCATGCCCAGCCGGATCGCCAGCCGGCGGATCCGGTCCGGGGCCGAGAGCGTGGCGTGCTCGAGCTCGAGCTGGCGCCGCGACTCGCGAAGCTTGCGAACCTGCTCGGACTTCTTGGACAGCTCGAACCCCAGGCGCAACACCTCGTGCTGGCGCGACACCCGGATCACCCCGGTCGTCACGAGCAACGCCGCGATCGCGATCAGCGCGATCACCACCGGGCGGACCGAGGCGGCCTCTCCGCCTTCGCGGCGGAAGATTCGATACAGCGCAGCAGGGGACCTCATCGCGGCCCTGCCACTAGACGCTCCGGCCCTCGGCGAGGCAATTTTTTGGTCCACCCGCTGGCACGGCACGCCGCTCAGCGCGCGATCGCCGGCACGTTCGGCGCGGCGGTGCGCTCGCACACCCGCAGCCGCGCGGATCGCGCGCGTGGGTTGCGCTCGATCTCGGCGTCGCTCGCGACGATCGCCTTGCGGGTGACCAGCTCGACCACCGGCTCGATGCGCTCGCCGGCGCGCGCGGCGAGCTGGGGCGGCAGCGAGCTGGTCCACGCCAGGTCGCGGAACCGGTTCTTGACCAGCCGGTCCTCGAGCGAGTGGAAGCTGATGATCGCGCACCGCCCGCCGGGCACCAGCAGGTCGGGGAACGCGTCGAGCAGCGTGGTCAGCTGATCCAGCTCGGCGTTGACCGCGATCCGCAGCGCCTGGAACGTGCGGGTCGCCGGGTGGATCTTCGACCGCCGCTGCTCGGGGATCGGGATGCCCTGCGCGATCACCGCGGCCAGCTCGGTCGTGGTGTGGATCCGGTCGGCGTCGCTCGCCTCCTTGATCAGCCGCGCGATCCGCCGCGCGTGGCGCTCTTCGCCCAGCTCGTAGATGAGGTCCGCGAGCGACGCCGCATCGGTGGTCTGGATCAGCTCGAGCGCGGTCTGGCCGCGGGTCGGATCCATCCGCATGTCGAGCGGCCCCTCGCGGGTGAACGAGAAGCCGCGGTCCGCCCGGTCGAGCTGCGGCGACGACACGCCGAGGTCCAGCAAAATGCCGTGGACTGCGCTGATGTTCAGCTGACCGAGGATCCTTGGTATGTCCGCGTACTCGCCGTGCACCAGCCGAACGCGGTCGCCGAACCGGGCCAGCCGCTCGCCGGCCGCTGCCAACGCGCTGGGATCGCGATCGATGCCGACGAGGGTCGCGGTCGGCTCGCGCTCGAGGAGCGCAGTGGAATGGCCTGCTCCCCCCAGCGTGCCATCGACATAAATGCCGTGATCTCGAAGAGCTAGATTCGCGATCACGTCTTCGGGCAGCACCGACTCGTGATCGAACGCGGACATCGGCGGAGCTAGTACCACGTGGAGTTGCTCGGCCGGAGGAATCCGCGCCGAAGGCGAGGAAATGTTGCCGTTTCAGCGAAATGCAGGTGCAATACGTGTGTAGTAATAACCCTCACGCTTGCTTGACGATCCGGATGGTGCCCCGTAGACTCCACCGGTTCTGCGTCTCGCAGCGATTCGACAGGATAACAGGTGCTTAGGTACAAAGAAACCGAGGATATCGACGCTCGTTTCAGCGAAGTCGAGCGGATCGTCACCGCCTGGCGCGCTCGTGTCGCGAACGCCAATCCCGTCGCGCGCACCGAGTTCAACAATCGACTCCGCATCTCGCTGATTCATCACGACGCCGCGCTCGAGGGCGAAGTGCTGTCGTACAGCGAAATCAAAGCGGCAGTCGATCCGAGCATCATCAGCGATCCTTCGCTGATCCCGTCGTACGAGGAGATCCGCCGGTTCGACGACGCCTGTAACTTCGCAGCCGAGTCGGCGGCCAACAAGAAGAAGCCGTTCAAGCTCGACACGATCCGCGACATCTACGCGATCCTCGCGCCCGACGAGAAGGCCAAGGGCCTGCCGTTCCGCAAGGAGAACCCGCTCCACCGGCTCTACTATCACGACATCGCGCCGCCGGAGAAAATCCAGCCGTCGATGCGCAAGCTCTCCGAGTGGCTCGACGAGGAGTCCACCAAGCACCTGCACGTGATCGAGAGGGTGGCCACGCTGCACTCGCGGTTCATGGGGATCTTCCCGTGGGCCAAGGAGAGCGGCCGCACGATCCGCGTCGCGTCGAACCTGCTGCTGCAGGAGGGCGGGTATCCGATCGCGATCGTCCACTCGATCGATCGCCAGCGCTACTACGAGGCGCTGCGCGGCGATCACCTCGGCCTGACCTCGCTGTACCTCGAGGCGGTGCAGACCACGGCCGAGACCGAGATGCGCGTCTACGACGAGGCCAACAAAGGCCCGGCGAAGCGCCGCGCGAAGAAGTCCAGCGCGAGCTGATCGGCTCGCCGCGGATCGAGCCAGAGCCGTGTCGTGCGCGATCTCGTCGTCACTCCTCGGTTGACCATCCCGAGCGGCGAGCTCGAGCTGGCGTTCGCGCGCTCCGGCGGCCCCGGCGGCCAGAACGTCAACAAGGTCTCGAGCAAGGTCGACCTGCGGTGGAACCCGTCGACCTCCGCCGCGCTCGCCGAGGACGATCGCGCCTGGCTGCTCCAGAAGCTGCGCAGCCGGCTGACCTCCGATGGCACGTTGATCGTCACGTCGACGAGGACGCGCGATCAGCTCCAGAACCGCGATGACGCGATCGACAAGCTGATCCTGATCGTCGCGGCCGCGCTCGATCGGCCCAAGCCGCGCAAGGCGACCCGGCCGAGCAAGGGCGCCAAGCGCCGCCGCGTGGCGGACAAGCGCCACCACGCCGAGATCAAGCGCAACCGCAGCTTCCGCGACGGCTAAGCCGGGCTCGCACGCGGGAGGTCCGGCGGTTGCACCGCTGGGCCTCATGTACGAGCTGTTCTATTGGCCGGAGATCCAGGGCCGCGGCGAGTTCGTCCGGCTCGTCCTCGAGGAGGCGGGCGTTTCGTACCGCGACGTCGCGCGCGAGGACGAGGACGGCGATCGGATCGAGCGCGCGCTGAGCGAGGAGCTCGCGCCGTACGCGTTCGCCGTGCCGGTGCTGCGCGCGGGCGAGCTGATCATCCCGCAGACCGTGGCGATCACGAAGTTCCTCGGCGAGCGACACGGCCTCGCGCCGGCGAGCGAGCGGCTGCGGCTGGCCGCCCACGCGATCGCGCTGACGATCGCCGACCTGGTCACCGAGGTCCACGACACCCACCATCCGATCTCGGTCGAGCAGCGCTACGAGAGCCAGCGCGAGCCGGCGGCGCGGCGCGCGCGCGCGTTCCGCGAGCACCGGCTGCCCAGGTTCCTCGGCTACCTCGAGCAGATCCTGCGCGCGAGCCGCGGGGCGTACCTGCTCGGCCACGACGCGACCTACCCCGACCTCGCGGCGTTCCAGGTCATGGAGGGACTGGGCTACGCGTTCCCGCGCGCGCTCGCCCGGGTGGCCGCCGATCTGCCGCGGCTCCAGGCGCTGCGCGATCAGATCGCCACCCGGCCTCGGATCGCGGCGTACCTCGCCTCGGATCGCCGGCTGCCGTTCGACGAGAACGGGATCTTTCGCCACTACCCCGGGTTCGATGGTTGACGCGCGCCGCTGCGCGCTGCGCGGTGTCGCGGCGCGGGCTACTTGCTGTCCTTGGTGTCCCTCGGCTCCTTGCCGTCCCGGACGCCCAGGAGCCGCGCGCCGTTCTGCTCGAACACCAGGCCGGTCACCCGACCGCCGTCGCGGGTGAACGCTAGCCGGAGCCCGATCTCGCCGGCCACGAACGCATCGCCGCCCTGCCAGTGCAGCGCGCGGCTCGGCGCGCTCGGCGACCCCGCGTGCAGCTTGAGCTGGCCATCGGCGAACAGCACGTGGAGCGACACGCCGAGCGCGGCGATCGCGTAGCGCCCCTCGAACGGCGCCGCCTCCGCGGCGGTGATCGGGCGATCCGCATCGGCCGGCGCCGCGGACGTCCCGAGCACGGTGCGCGCGAGCTTGTCCGAGAGCTCGTCCACGAGGTCCGCCTCGGAGTTCTGCAGCACGACCACCACCAGCTCGTCGTCGGGATAGAGATCCATCGCGGTGGTGAACCCGTTGATCGCGCCGGTGTGCCCGATCCGCGTGTGGCCATCGAACGGCCGGATCGACAGCCCGAGCCCGTACGGCATCACGCTGCCGTCGTTCAGGGTCACCGGGGTCTTCATGTCGGTCCACCGCTTCGCGCTCACCGCGCGCTGGCCGCCGAGCGCGCCGATCCACGCGGCGACCTCGCCCGCCGTCGCGCACAGCGCGCCGGCCGCGAACGGGTGCGCCATCACCAGCGGCTCCGCCGGCGCCGCGGCGCCGTCCTTGACGGTGTACGGGCGGGCCTCGCGCGGCGCGGTCATCGCGTCGGCGCACTCGTGCAGATCGCGCAGCCCGAGCGGCTCGGCGATCCGCGCCCGCACCACCTCGCCGTACGGCTTGCCGGTGAGCTTCTCGATCACCAGGCCGAGCAGGTAGTAGTTCGAGTTCGAGTACGCGAACCGCGCGCCCGGCGCGAACTGGAGCGGGGCGGCGCTGAACATCGCGACCAGCTCGCGGCGCGGGGCCGCGCGGTGGATGCGCTCGCGGAACCCCGGCAGGCCGGTGTAGTCGGCGATCCCCGAGGTGTGGTTCAGCAGGTGGCGGAGCGTGATCCCGCCGAAGCTGGTGAGCTCGGGCAGGAACTTGGTGACCGCGTCGTCGAGCGACAGCTTGCCCTCGTCGGCCAGGCCGAGCACGATCGCCGCGGTGAACGACTTGGTCAGCGAGGCGAGCCGGTAGATCGTGTCGGGGCGCGCGGCGACCTGCCGCTCGACGTCCGCCAGGCCGAAGCCCTGGACCAGCAGCGGCTTGCCGTGCTGGAGCACGGCGACCGACACGCTGGTGGGCGGCTTGTCGCGCAGCGCGCCCTCGACGACGCGCGCGAGCTCGTCACCGAGCGGCGTGCGCGTCGCGGTGGCACCGGACGAAAGAGGTGTGGTGGTGGTCGCCCCACCACACGCGGTCACCAGCAGAAGCAGCGCGGCAGCTCTCGACATCGGCCGTCGAGCTTGTTCGCTGCGATGGCCGAAATCCAGTCGCGCGGCCCGCGACACGTGTGCGACCCGTGCGCCGCCGCACGGCCGCGAGTTTCTAGTAGCGGTAGTGGTCCGGCTTGAACGGGCCGTCGACCGGCACGCCGAGGTAGTCCGCCTGCTCCTTCGACAGCGTGGTCAGCTTCACGCCGACCTTGCCGAGGTGGAGCCGCGCGACCTTCTCGTCGAGCTTCTTCGGCAGCACGTAGACCTTGCCGGCCTCGAACGACATGCCGGTCATCTCGTCCTTGCCCTGGGTCGCGTTCGCCCACAGCGCCATCTGCGCGATGGTCTGGTTGGTGAACGAGTTCGACATCACGAACGACGGGTGGCCGGTCGCGCAGCCGAGGTTGACCAGCCGGCCGCGGGCGAGCAGGGTGATCCGCTTGCCGTTCGGGAAGATGAACTGGTCGACCTGCGGCTTGATGTTCTCTTCCTTGATCTCCTTGTTGTTCTCGAGCCACGCGACCTGGATCTCGCTGTCGAAGTGGCCGATGTTGGCGAGGATCGCCTCGTCCTTCATCGCGACGAAGTGATCGCTGGTGATCACGTTCATGCAGCCGGTCGCGGTGACGAAGATGTCGGCCATCGGCGCCGCGTCCTCCATCGTGACGACCTCGTAGCCCTCCATCGCCGCCTGCAGCGCGCAGATCGGATCGATCTCGGTGATCAGCACGCGAGCGCCGAGGCCGCGCGCGGCGTGCGCGCAGCCCTTGCCCACGTCGCCGTAGCCGGCGATCACGACGACCTTGCCCGCGACCATCACGTCGGTCGCGCGCTTGATGCCGTCGAACAGCGACTCGCGGCAGCCGTACAGGTTGTCGAACTTCGACTTGGTGACCGAGTCGTTGACGTTGATGCACGGGAACAGCAGCGAGCCGGTCTTCGCCATGTCGTAGAGCCGGTGCACGCCGGTCGTGGTCTCCTCGGACACGCCCTTGATCTCGGCGGCGATCCGGGTGAACCGCTGCTTGTCGGCGGCCAGGCTCTGGGTGAGCACCGAGAAGATCACGCGCATCTCGTCGTTGG
>JBQCJR010000448.1:0-2346 GCA_051952595.1 Kofleriaceae bacterium | reverse complement strand
GGGCAGAAAGCCGGGAACGTCGACGAACGTCACGAGCGGCAAGTTGAAGCAGTCGCAGAACCGCACGAACCGCGCGGCCTTGATCGATGCATCGATGTCGAGGCAGCCCGACAGCTGCGACGGCTGGTTCGCGACGATGCCGACCGGCCGCCCGTCGAACCGTGCGAACCCGACGACGATGTTCTTCGCGTAGCCCTCGTGCACCTCGAGGAACCGGCCGTCGTCGACCACGGCGTTGATGATCTTCTTGATGTCGTACGGCTTGTTCGACTCGAGCGGCACGATCGAGTCGAGCGCGGCGTCGGCGCGATCGGCCGGATCCTTCGTCGGCCGCACCGGCGGATCCTGCGCGTTGTTGCCCGGCATGTACGACAGGAGCTCGCGGATCCGCGCGATGCAGGACAGCTCGTCGGGATCGGTGAAGTGCGACACGCCCGAGCGCGACGCGTGGGCCTCGGCGCCGCCGAGCTCCTCCTTCGTGACTTCTTCGTGCGTCACCGTCTTGATGACGTCGGGGCCGGTGATGAACATGTACGACGTGCGATCGACCATCAGGATGAAGTCGGTGATCGCCGGCGAGTACACCGCGCCGCCCGCGCACGGGCCGAGGATCGCCGAGAGCTGCGGCACGACCCCGCTCGTGAGCACGTTGCGCAGGAAGATGTCGGCGTAGCCGGCGCGCGACTCGACGCCCTCCTGGATCCGCGCGCCGCCCGAGTCGTTGAGCCCGATCACCGGGCAGCCGATCTTGGTCGCGAGGTCCATGACCTTGCAGATCTTCTGGGCGTACGCGCCGGACAGCGAGCCGCCGAACACCGTGAAGTCCTGCGCGAACACGCACACCGGCCGGCCATCGACGGTGCCGTGGCCGGTGACCACGCCGTCGCCGAGGACCTTCTGCTCCTGCATGCCGAAGTCGGCGCAGCGATGGGTCACGAACTTGTCGAGCTCCACGAAGCTGCCCTCGTCGAGCAGCGCGGCGATCCGCTCGCGCGCGGTGAGCTTGCCGGCCTCGTGTTGCTTGGCGATGCGTGCCTGGCCGCCCGCGAGCTGGGCCTTGGCTTCCATCTCCTCGAGGCGCCGAATGGGATCGTGGCTCTTCGTCACAGGTGCGGCGTATAGTAGGGGCGTGGCGAACGTCAAGGGAAGCGCGCTGGCGTCGCGCATCCTGTGGGTGCAGCTGAATCATGGTGCGACGGGGCTGGACAGGACGCTCGCCCAGGTGTCGCCCGAGCTGTCCGCCGCGATCCGCGGCGGGATCGAGAAGGCGCGCTGGTACCCGTTCGCCCAGTTCGTCGAGCTCAACACCGTGATCGATCGGCTGTTCGGCCACGGCGATCTCGGCCTGGTGAAGGAGCTCGGCCGACACGGCGCGGATGCGACGCTGACGACGATCTACCGGCTGTTCTACAAGGTCGGCACCACGCAGTGGATCCTCGGCCGCGCGGTGCGGCTGTGGAGCGCCCACTACGACAGCGGCTACCTCGAGGTGATGACCCGTGGGCCTCGCACCGCGCTGCTGCGCGTCCGCGGCTTCGCGACTCCGGATCGCGTGCACTGCCTCGCGGTCGCCGGCTGGTGCGAGCGCTCGATCGAGCTATCCGGAGGCACGCGCGTCTCGATCACCGAGCCGCTGTGCCGCACCCGCGGCGACGAGCTGTGCCAGCTCGAGGCGACCTGGGACTAGCGCAGCCGCAGCGTCGTCCGCACGGTCTGCGCCGGCTCGCCCCACAGCTGGATCCCTGCCAGCGCCTGCTCGATGCACCGCGCCGTCGGGCGGAGCGTCGCGGGGCCCGTCGCGCGCGCGCGGGTCACGCCGGATGTGTCGACCGAGATCTGGAGCTGGATCTCGCCCGCGAGATCTGGCACCCGCGCGAGCTGGGCGCGGTGGCAGCCCTGGATCGCCGGCATCCGCGTCCGCACCAGGTCGCCGAGCCGCGGCTGGCCGAGCCCCCCAGCTCGACGAGCCCGCTGCTCGGCTGGATCGGCTCGAGCCGCTCCTCGAGCGCGACCGCGATCCGGCCGACCACGGCGCGCGCGCCCGTCAGCTCGAACGGCAGCGCGCGGCGGGTGCCGAGCACCGAGATCTCGACGGTGCCGCGGATCGAATCCAGCGAGCCATCGCCGCGGCTGATCTCGATCAGGTAGTTGCCGCGCCGGAGCGAGCCGATCGCGAGCTGCTCGCGCGCGTCGCTGGTGACGTCCGCGGCGGCGATCCCGGTGCGTCCGCCCATCCACGATAGCCGCGTGCCCTCGGGCGTGACCACGGTGAGATCGAGATCCGCGGCGCCGCTCCACCGCGCGTCGAGCACGAGGTCGCCCGCGATCCGCGCGGGCGGCGGGCTC
>JBQCJR010000447.1:0-2116 GCA_051952595.1 Kofleriaceae bacterium | reverse complement strand
CGCTCTTCCGATCTGGCTCCGTCGGAAGCTCACGGTCGCGTTCTTCGGGGTGAGCTCGCTGCTCAGCATCCTGCTCGCGCTGTTCCTGTACCGGTTCGTGGAGCGCCAGCTCAAGCAGGACCTGCGCGACCGGCTGCGCGACGTCACGCTGATCGGCGCGCACGTGATCGACCGCACGGCGTATCGGGCGCTGACCGGCCGGCTCGGCGCGCTCGACGCCGCCGCCGTCGACGACGTCGAGCACTCCGCGGACTTCCAGCGGGTGTCGGACCAGCTGCGCGCGATCCGGAGCGCCGAGCCGACGCTGATCCAGTACGCGTACCTGCTCGCCCCCACCGCCGACCCGGCGCACCCGCGGTTCGTCGTCGATGCCGACGTGCTCGAGCTGCGCCGCAAGCTCGCCGCGGGCACGCCGCTCGCCGCGCACGAGAAGATCAGCCACTTCAGCCAGCCGTTCGACGTCTCCGAGATTCCCCTGCTCGCCCGCGCGCTCGCCGAGTGCGCGCCGCAGCTCGAGCCCGACTTCGTCCACGACCCCGAGTTCGGGGTCAACTCGGTGTCGGCGTACGTCCCGCTCACCGACACCGCGGGCGCGCCGCTGCGCGACGCCGAGGGCCGCTGCCTCGGCGTGCTCGGCGTCGACATCACGGATCGCAAGATGCGCGCGGCGCTCGACGCGACGAGCAGCCTCGCGATCAAGATCTCGCTCGCGGTGATCGCGCTCGCCCTGGTGATCTCGATCGCGATGGGCACCGTGCTGACCCGGTCGATCCACGCGCTGACCCGCACGGTGAAGCGGTTCGCCGACAAGGACTTCTCGGCGCGCACGCCCCCGCTGCCGCGCGACGAGATCGGCCAGCTCGGCGAGAGCTTCAACGCGATGGCCGCGACGATCCAGCTCCACAGCGAGCACCTCGAGGAGCTGGTCCGCCAGCGCACCCAGGAGCTGATCGCCGAGAAGCAGACCTCGGAGCGGCTGCTGCTCAACGTGCTGCCGGCGCCGATCGCCGACCGGCTCAAGACCGGCGAGAATCAGATCGTCGATCGGTTCGACGCCGTGTCGGTGATGTTCGCCGACCTCGTCGGGTTCACCACCGTCGCGTCGCGGACCAGCCCCGAGGAGCTGGTCACCATGCTCAACGAGCTGTTCAGCACGTTCGACCGGCTCGCCGAGCAGCACGGGCTCGAGAAGATCAAGACGATCGGCGACGCGTACATGGTGGTCGCCGGCATCCCTCAGCCGATCGCCGATCACGCCGTCGCGATCGCCCACATGGCGCTGGACATGATCGCCGGGATCGAGGAGTACGCCGCGCGCACCCGCACCACGCTGACGATCCGGATCGGCATCCACACCGGCTCGGTGGTCGCCGGGGTGATCGGGACGAAGAAGTTCATCTACGATCTGTGGGGCGACACGGTGAACACCGCGAGCCGGATGGAGTCGGCCGGGGTGCCCGGGCGGATCCAGGTCAGCGAGGCCACGTACCAGCTGCTGCGCGACCAGTTCGCGTTCGAGGACCGCGGGATGATCGACGTGAAGGGCAAGGGCCCGATGGCGGTCTACCTGCTTGCCGGCCGGCGGCGCGACCCCGACCGGGTGTCGATCGCCGAGATCAGCGCGAGCTGATAAGGTGCGCATCCGCATGCTGTCCGACATCGCCGCCATCTACCGGGCGTCGAAGAAGAAACGCGATATCAACTGGTTCACCGAGTGGGTCGCGAGGCCCCCGGCGGCGGTCGTCGTGTATTTCCTCTCGCGCACGCCGATCACGCCCAACCAGGTGACGTTCCTGTCGGCGGTGATCGCGGCGGGAGCGGCGGCGATGTTCGCGCTGCTGCCCGGGTACGCGTGGCTGGTCGTCGCGGCCGCGGTCTACGAATTCTCGTTCGTGCTCGATTGCGCCGATGGCCAGCTCGCGCGGCTGCGCAAGATCGCGTCGCCGCTCGGTCACCTGCTCGACTTCTTGATGGACGAGCTGAAGGCGATGTTCATCTTCGCCAGCGTCGCGGTGCGGCTATGGCAGGAGAGCGGCGACGAGCGGCTGCTGCTGGTCGGGCTCGGCGGGCTGTTCTGCCTCGCCGCCGGGCTGTCGCTGACGTCATTCCAGCGCCG
>JBQCJR010000446.1:0-4872 GCA_051952595.1 Kofleriaceae bacterium | reverse complement strand
TGAAGGCTGTCCCGGCAGCGTCTGCACAGCCGAAGCAAGCGAGGCCGTAACCATGGCGCGCTTCTTCATTGATAGGCCCATCTTTGCGTGGGTCATCGCGATCATCATCATGATCGCCGGCGGGATCTCGATCACGAGCCTGCCGGTCTCGCAGTACCCCGCGATCGCACCGCCGGGCATCAACGTCAGCGCGACCTACCCGGGCGCCTCGGCGCAGACGCTCGAGGAGACGGTCACCCAGGTGATCGAGCAGCGGATGAACGGGCTCGACGGCCTGCGCTACATCTCGTCGTCGAGCGACGCGACCGGCTCGGCGACGATCGAGCTGACGTTCGAGCCGGGCACCGATCCGGACATCGCGCAGGTCCAGGTCCAGAACAAGCTGCAGCTCGCGATGCCGCAGCTGCCGCAAGAGGTGCAGCGCCAGGGCGTGCGGGTCGCCAAGTCGAACCGCAACTTCCTGATGATCGCGGCGTTCGTTTCGACCGACGGCAGCATGACCCGCAACGACATCTCGGACTACGTGGTGTCGACGCTGCAGGATCCGATCAGCCGCGTGCCCGGCGTGGGTGAGGTCCAGGTGTTCGGCTCGCAGTACGCGATGCGGATCTGGCTCAACCCGGACAAGCTGAACGCGTTCAGCCTGACGCCGATCGACGTATCGCAGGCGATCCAGGCCCAGAACGCCCAGGTGTCCGCCGGCCAGTTCGGCGGCGCGCCCGCGGTCGAGGGCCAGCAGCTCAACGCGACGATCACCGCGCAGACCCGGCTCCAGACGCCGGAGCAGTTCGAGAACATCCTGCTGCGGGTCAACGCGAACGGCTCGCAGGTCCGCCTCGGCGACGTGGCGCGCGTCGAGCTGACCGGCGAGAGCTTCGAGGTCGAGAGCTTCTACAACGGCAGCCCCACCTCGGGCATCGGCATCCGGCTCGCGGTCGGCGCCAACGCGCTCGCCACCGCCGACGCGGTGCGCGCGCGGATCGCCGAGCTCTCGGCGGCGTTCCCGCAGGGGCTCGAGGTCGCCTACCCGGTCGACGCGACGCCGTTCGTCGAGATCTCGATCGAGGAGGTGGTGAAGACGCTGCTCGAGGCGATCGCCCTGGTGTTCCTCGTGATGCTGATGTTCCTCCAGAACTTCCGCGCGACCCTGATCCCGACGCTCGCGGTGCCGGTGGTGCTGCTCGGCACGTTCGGCGTGCTCTCGTTCGCCGGCTACAGCATCAACACCCTGACGATGTTCGGCATGGTGCTCGCGATCGGCCTCCTGGTCGACGACGCGATCGTCGTGGTCGAGAACGTCGAGCGCGTGATGACCGAGGAGCGCCTGCCGCCCAAGGAGGCGACCCGCAAGTCGATGCAGCAGATCACGAGCGCGCTGATCGGCATCGCGGTCGTGCTGTCGGCGGTGTTCATCCCGATGGCGTTCTTCGGCGGCTCGGTCGGCGTGATCTACCGCCAGTTCGCGATCACGATCGTCTCGGCGATGGCGCTCTCGGTCGTCGTCGCGCTGACCCTGACCCCGGCGCTGTGCGCGACGATCCTCAAGCCGGGCCACCACGGCCCGCGGCGCGGCCTGTTCGGGCTGTTCAACCGCGGCTACGACCAGACCAACCGCGGCTACCAGGGCGCGGTCAATTTCCTGGTCCGCCGCAAGCTGCCCTCGATGATCGTGTACCTCGGGCTCGCCGCGCTGCTCGGCCTGCTGTTCGTGCGCATGCCCTCGGGCTTCCTCCCCGACGAGGATCAGGGCCAGTTCAACGTCCAGGTGCTGCTGCCGCCGGGCTCGACCCAGGAGCAGACCCGCGCGGTCATGGAGAAGGTCAACGACTACTTCATGACCCAGGAGAAGGACACGGTCGAATCGGCGATGACGATCAACGGGTTCGGGTTCGGCGGCCGCGGCCAGAACTCGGGCATCGCGTTCGTCAAGCTCAAGCACTGGAACGACCGCAAGGACGCCTCGAAGAAGGCGAAGGCGGTCGTCGGCAGATCGATGCGTGCGTTCTCGCAGATCAAGGAGGCGCTGGTGTTCGCGTTCGCGCCGCCGGCGATCAGCGAGCTCGGCAACGTCGCCGGGTTCCAGCTCCAGCTCGAGGATCGCGGCGGGCTCGGCCACGACGCGCTGATCGCGGCGCGCGACCAGCTGCTCGGCCTGGCGTCCAAGCACCCGAAGCTGGCCAAGGTGCGCCAGGGCGGCCTCGAGGACCGGCCGGAGTACAAGATCGACGTCGATCAGGAGAAGGCCGCGGCGCTCGGGATCTCGCTGGCGGACATCAACACCACGCTGTCGGCGACCTGGGGCGGCTCGTACGTCAACGACTTCATCGACGGCGGCCGGACCAAGCGCGTGTATATGCAGGCCGACGCGCCGTTCCGGATGCAGCCGGACGACCTCGGCCGGTGGTACGTGCGCAACCGCGCGGGCACGATGGTGCCGTTCTCGGCGTTCGCGACCGGGCGGTGGAAGTACGGCGCGCCGAAGCTCGACCGGTTCAACGGGTTCCCGACGATCGCGATCCAGGGCGAGCCAGCCCCGGGCGCGAGCTCCGGCGAAGCGATGGCCGCGATGGAGGAGCTGGTCCAGCAGCTGCCGCGCGGCGTCGGCTACGAGTGGTCCGGGCTGGCGTACGAGGAGCGCGTGGCGGGATCGAGCGCCGGCCTGCTCTACGGGCTATCGCTCTTGGTCGTGTTCCTGTGCCTCGCCGCGCTCTACGAGAGCTGGTCGATCCCGGTGTCGGTGATGCTCGTGGTGCCGCTCGGCGTGCTCGGCGCGGTCGCCGCGACCCTGCTCGGCAAGCAGGCGAACGACGTGTACTTCCAGGTCGGCCTGCTCGCGACGATCGGCCTGTCGGCGAAGAACGCGATCCTGATCGTGGAGTTCGCCAAGGAGCTGGTCGAGCAAGGCCGCTCGACGCTCGACGCCGCGGTCGAGGCCGCGCGGCTCCGCCTGCGACCGATCCTCATGACCTCGCTCGCGTTCGTGCTCGGCGTGCTGCCGCTCGCGCTCGCCAGCGGCGCCGGCGCCGGCGCCCAGAACGCGATCGGCGTCGCGGTGATCGGCGGCGTCGTCGCGGCCACCGTGCTCGGCGTGCTGCTGGTCCCGGTGTTCTTCGTCCTCATCGCTCGGCGCGGCAAGTCGACCGACCTGCCGACCAGCCCTCCAGGTCCCCATGCGTAACCTGCGCCTCGTGTTGTTCGCGGCCGCGCTCGGCGGCTGCTCGTTCGCTCCCAAGTACGAACGGCCGGCCGCGCCGATCGCCAACCAGTACCCCGGCGGCAACCAGAGCGGGGTCGCCGCCGCGGATCTCGGGTGGCGCGACGTGTTCTCCGATCCGCGGCTCCAGCGGCTGATCGAGCTCGCGCTGCGCAACAACCGCGATCTGCGGGTCGCCACGCTCAACGTCGAGCTGGCGCGCGCGCAGTACCGGATCCAGCGCTCGCAGCAGCTGCCCACGGTCAACGCCATCGGATCGAGCGAGATCGGCCGGACCGGCGTGGCCGGCGGGTTCGAGCGCGTCGGGCTGGCGATGCCGGCGTTCGAGATCGACCTGTTCGGCCGCGTGCGCAACCTCAAGGCGCAGGCGCTCGAGCAGTACTTCGCGACCGCCGAGGCCCAGCGCGCCGCCCACCTCAGCCTGGTCTCGGCGGTGGTCGCGCAGTACCTGCGCGAGCGCGCGTTCGAGGAGCAGCGGGTGATCGCGACCCAGACCCTCGAGACCGTGCGCGAATCGCAGGCGATGACCCAGCGCCTGCTCGACGCCGGCCAGCGCTCGGACCTCGACGCGCGCACCGCCGAGGCCCAGGTCGAGGGCGCGCGCGCCGAGGTCGCGCGGCTGACCCGGCTACGCGCCCAGGCGGAGAACGCCCTGGTGCTCCTGATCGGCCAGCCGCTGCCCGGCGATCTGCCGGCCGGCCAGCCGCTGGACACCCAGGGCGTCGTGGCGGACATCCCCTCGGGCCTGCCCTCGGACCTGTTGCAGCGCCGCCCCGACGTGCTGGCCGCCGAGCACGCGCTCAAGGGCGCGAACTACAACATCGGCGCCGCGCGCGCCGCGTTCTTCCCGACGATCTCGCTGACCGCGTTCGCCGGGTTCGTGAGCCCGTCGCTGTCGAAGCTGTTCACCAGCGACGCCGGCCAGTGGAGCTTCACCCCGCAGGCCTCGCTGCCGCTGTTCACCGGCGGCCGCAACAAGGCCAACCTCGACGCCTCGAAGGTGCGCAAGCAGATCGAGATCGCACGCTACGAGGGCGCGATCCAGAACGCGTTCCGCGAGGTCGCCGATGGCCTGATCGCGCGCGCCTCGTTCGACGAGCAGCTCGCCGCGCAGACCGCCCGCGCCACCGCCGAGCAGAAGCGGTTCGCGATCTCCGAGGCGCGCTACCAGAACGGCGTCGAGAGCTACGTCGCGGTGCTGTCCGCGCAGCAGGACCTGTACGCGTCGCAGCAGCAGCTCGTGGAGCTGCGGTTCGCGCGGCTGGCGAGCCTCGCGGATCTGTACAAGGCGCTCGGCGGCGGCTGGCTCGAGCGGACCCAGCAAGCGCGGTGAACGCTACGCCGCGTGGCGCTCGAGCGCGGCGCGGTCCCACTTCCCGAGGTCGGCGGCGAGCGCGTAGGTCGACTGGCAGAAGTCGAGCAGCAGCGCCGCCGGGTCCTGCGCGGCGCGCACGTCGTCGTAGTGCAGGTAGTAGCCCTTGAGCGCCTGGTTGTAGTACGCGTGCGGCGTCGGCACGCCCGCGTCGGCGTAGCCCGGCGGCTCGGGGTAGGCGTACGCGAAGAAGCTCGGCGTCTCGAGCCGCGCGTCGCCTGGCCACCAGCCGACCGCGATCGTCTCGTGCGAGTACGCCTCGCGCTCGATCACGCCGGCGCCCTCG
>JBQCJR010000445.1:0-17521 GCA_051952595.1 Kofleriaceae bacterium | reverse complement strand
CCATGCTGGACAAAACTCCTGCAGATCGACTATACCGGACGGTACAAAAACAAGGAGGACCCGATGGAGCTCTACTTCTCGCCGCTCGCCTGTTCGCTCGCCACCCGGATCGCGCTGTACGAGGCCGGCGCGCCCGCTCGGTTCACGCGCGTCGATCAAGCCACCAAGCGCACCGAGGACGGCCGCGACTTCCTCGCGATCAACCCGCTGGGCCTGGTTCCGGTGTTGCGGACCGCCGACGGCGAGGTGGTCACCGAGAACGCCGCGATCCTGCAGCTCGTCGGGGAGGGCACCCTCGTCCCCACCGAGCGCCCGGCGCGGACCCAGCTCCAGCAGTGGCTGAGCTTCATCAGCACCGAGCTGCACAAGGGGATCTACGGCATCCTGTTCGACCGCTCGGCCTCCGAAGAGGTCAAGCAGTTCGCGCGCGCCCGGATCCCCGCGCGGTTCGAGCGGCTCGCCACGCACCTGACCGATCGCGAGTACCTGCTCGACCAGTTCTCGGTCGCGGACGCCTACCTCGCGACCGTGTTCGCCTGGACCCAGGCCGCCGGCCCCAAGCTCGGCGACTGGCCGGTCCTCGCAGCGTACCAGAAGCGCCTGCTCGCCCGCCCCGCCGTCGCGCGCGCGTTCGGCGAGGAGCTCGCGATGTACACCGCCGAGCGCAAGGCGTAGCGGCTCCCTCTCAGTAGTGCGGCGGCGGCTCGTTCTGCGGGCCAAGCGGCACGTCGGGCGAGATCAGCGAGTCCTTGAGCGTCTTCAGCTCGCGCTCGGCGCGATCGAGGCGGTCGCCGAACCCACGCACGAGCGCATCGAGCTCGCGGATGACGTGGTCCTGGTAGGCGAGCTTGATCTCGAGCTCGACGATCCGCTCGACGGGATCGGGTTCGTCGGACATGGCGCGACCATACACGACCGAGGTCGGGTACGTTCGGTGGATGCCCCGCCACATCCTGCCCGAGGACCGGATCGACCCGGCGATCCGCGACCAGATCTCGAAGCACCACCTCGACATCGTCGAGGAGGTCCAGGCCGCGGTCGCGGCGCACGACGTGGTGGTGGTCGGCATGAAGCAGAACCCGTTCCCTCGCAAGGCGCGCAAGGCGCTGACCGAGCACGGCGTGCCGTTCCACTACCTCGAGTACGGCAGCTACCTGAACACCTGGCGCCGGCGCACGGCGCTCAAGATGTGGACCGGCTGGCCCACGTTCCCGATGGTGTTCGTGAAGGGCACGCTGGTCGGCGGCGCGCAGGAGCTCCGCGCGCTGATCGAGAGCGGCGAGCTGGATCGCCGGCTCTCCCGCGAGCCGCAGGCGGCCGCCGCGCGATGACATCGGCGACCTCGAAGGTGCTGCCGCCGGGTCACCGCGTCGTGGTCTCCGAGCTGGGCGAGCAGCCGCTCCAGGCGATCGACGCACATGCCGCGCTGGTCGACATGCCGGCGCCGGATCCGGCGGCGCTCCAGCCGCACGACGTGATCGTCCGGATCGCGAGCGCCTCGGTGGGCTGGGTCGACCTGCTGATGACGAGTGGGCAGTACCAGCACACCGCGGTGCCGCCGTACACACCGGGCCTGGAGTACGCGGGCACGGTCGCGTGGGCGGGCCCGGCCTCGGGCCACGTGGTGGGGGCGCGCGTCCTGGTGGATCCGTTCCTCGCGGGGCCGCGCTCGCTCGGCGCGTACCAGAAGTACGGCGGCTTCGCGAGCTACGGGGTCGCGCCGGGCAACGCCGTGCACGCGATCCCCGGCGACCTCTCCTTCGATCAGGCGTGCAACCTGCTCGGCAACTACGAGACGGCGTATCACTGCCTGATCGCGCGCGGGCGGCTGCGCGCGGGCGAGACGGTGCTGATCCACGGCGCGTCGGGCTCGACGGGGCTCGCGGCGGTGCAGCTCGCCAAGCTCGCGGGCGCCACGGTGATCGCGACGGGGCGCTCGGAGGCCAAGCTCGCGGTGGTCCGCGAGCACGGCGCGGACCACGGGGTCCCGGCGGCGACGCCGCTGCGCGACGCGGTCAAGGGGTTGACCGGCGGGCGCGGCGTCGACGTGGTGTACGACGGCGTGGGCGGCGAGATCTCGGTCGAGAGCCTGCGCTGCGTGGCGTTCGGCGCGCGCTACCTGATCGTCGGCTGGGCGGCCACGCCGTTCGTCGCGCGGGGCAAGGGCCAGCGCGGGGCGCCCAACGCGAACGTGCTGCCGACCAACCTGATCCTGATGAAGGGGCTCGACGTGCTGGGATGCCCGACGGCGATCTCGACCGTCCAGGATCCTTCGCTGCGCGCGCCCCGGCTCGCGCAGGTGCTGCAGTGGGCCGCGGCGGGACAGATCCGGCCACACGTCTCGCACGCGTTCCCCCTGGCCGCGTTCGCGACCGCGATGCGCGCGAAGTGGAACGGCGAGGTGATCGGCGGCTGCGTCGTGCACCCGGGCTGAGCACCAACCGGGCGGCGAGATCGTCGCGCACAGTGGCGATCGCGGCGCGGCTGCGGCAAGGTCGTTCGAGATGGCCCAGTCGCTCTACGAGATCCTCGGCGTTACCAAGGGCGCCTCGAGCGATGACATCCGCAAGGCCTATCGCAAGCTCGCTCGCAAGCACCACCCGGACGTCAACCCGGGCGATCGCAAGGCGGAGGAGGCGTTCAAGAAGATCTCGTCGGCGTACGACGTGCTCTCCGACGACAAGCGGCGCGCGGCCTACGACGAGTTCGGAGAGGCGTCGCTGCAGGGCGGGTTCGATCCGGAGAAGGCGCGCGAGTACCAGCGCTGGCAACAGACGCGCCAGCAGCGCACCTCGAACTTCGAGCAGGGGCCGGTCGAGTTCGATTTCTCGGAGCTGTTCGGGCGCGCGCGCGGGGCGCGGCGCGGCGCGGATCTGCACGCGACCTACGAGATGGGGCTGCGCGAGGCGCTCCAGGGCACCGAGGTCTCGCTCGACATCCCGGGGCAGGGCAAGGTGCGCGTCCGGATCCCGCCGGGCGCCGATACCGGCTCGGTGATCCGGCTGCCGGGCAAGGGCTCGCCGGGCGAGCGTGGTGGCCCGCCGGGCGAGCTGGTGATCGAGACGATCGTGCGCCCGCACCCGTGGCTGCGCCGCGAGGGGCTGGATCTGCACGCGCGGCTCCCGATCACGCTCGACGAGGCGTACGGCGGCGCGAGCATCGAGGTGCCGACGTTCGATGGCCCGGTCATGCTCAAGGTGCCGCCGCTGTCGCAGAACGGCGCGAAGCTGCGGCTGCGCGGCAAGGGCGTGCGGCGCAAGGAGTCGCGCGGCGATCTGATCGTCGAGCTGGACGTCCGGCTGCCGGACCGGCGCGACGACGCGCTCGCCGAGGCGCTGCGCGCCGCCAAGTCCGACTACACCACGCCGGTGCGGAGGGACCTGAAGCTATGACCACCCGGTTCACGTTTCGCCGGCTCGTCGAGCTGGTCGAGGGCGACGATGCGCTGATCGAGCGCCTGGTCGAGGAGGGCGTGATCGAGCGCTGCGATGGGGATCGCGCGCTGGTCGACGTGGATCGCGTGTTGCTGGTGCGCACGCTGATCCGCGACCTCGACGTGGACTGGCCGGGGGTCGAGCTGATCCTGCGGCTGCGCGACGAGCTGGCCGCGGCGCGCGCGCGGATCCTCGAGCTCGAGACCGCGCTGCTCAAGTAGGCGCGGCGCACACACATGGGCCGGGCGGTGGGCCCGCGCGCGCGCCGCGGTCGGCGTATCATCTACCAATGCTCCGTGCCGCCATCCCTTTCGCGTCGCTGCTGCTCGCCGCCACCGCCCACGCCGACGATGTCTACGAGGTCTGCAAGGGCGAATCGCGCGCGGTGGTCGCCGGCACCGGCAAGATGTCGATCGCGGTCTACTACCCGGACGACTTCCCGGCGAAGACGACCCCGGTCTCGCGCAACGCGGTCGGCGCGCAGCTCGCGACCCGCGAGAAGGCGAAGATCGTGCCCGCCAAGGACGTCGAGCGGGCCGTCGCGCTGGTCGGCGCGAAGCAGTGGATCGAGGGCGGCGACGCGTGTGGCCTGGCGCCGTCGCTGGTCGCGGTGCTCGGCACGCGCCACCCGAACCTGTCCACCGCGACGGCGTCGGTGACCTGCGACGACAAGCAGGCGTGCCAGCTGCACGTCGATCTCGAGCGCCACGGCCGCCACACCGCCGAGCGGTTCGTGCGCTACAGCGCGCCGCTCAAGGGGCCCAAGGATCAGATCGGGACGATCACCGCGGCGGCGGCGAAGCTGGTGGTGGATGGCGTGCCGCCGGCGCACTCCAAGGCAGGCCTCGCGGTGGCGGAGCTGCCGACCGGCGCGGTCACGGTGCGCAGCGACGTCGATGGCTCGCTCGAGACGGATCGCGCGATGGAGGCGAGCCCGGCGCTCGCGGCGTGCCGCCCGAAGGCGCGCAAGCCAAGCGATACCCGCGGCTACTGGGCGGACTGGAGCCTGTCGGCGCGTGGCAATGCATACCAGGTGATGGTGAAGCCGTTCGCCGGGCGCGATCCGAGCGACGCGGCGACCGCCGAGTGCCTGAAGAAGGCGCTCGAGACGACGCAGCTCGCGTGCCCGCGCGATGGCAAGGTCGCGAAGGTGCGCACGGCGATCTGTCTTTAGCCGGCTGCGAGATCCGCGCGTGTCCCCGCGGCTGCGTCCGGCGTGTCAGGCGAGGCGCGCTGCTGTGTAATCGGCTGTAATTACTGGCATTGCGCCGCGGATCGGGGCTTGCACGATGGAGTCGGCATGACGCTGACTTCGCTCCGCCGCGAGATCGTGAAGCCGCACCGGATCTTCGTTCGCCACCTGATCGCCGTCGGGCTGGGGTGCGGGCTGATGGGCGCGGGGACCGCGCTCGTCATCGCGGCGATGTCGGAGGAGCCGCGCCACGAGCCGGCGCTCGCCCCGGCCGCGAGTGCCGAGGCGCTCGCCCCGGCCGCGGTGCCGGTCGCGATGCCGATGGTGATCGTGACCGAGCCGCCGGCGCCGGAGCCGTGGCGCGCGAGCGAGCTGGCGTTCGTGTTTCGCGCGGGCGGCGCGACGTACATGAAGCTCGCCGATCTGGCGAACGAGACGAATGGCTCGGAGACCGCCGAGGCGCGGCCGCGCCACGCCGCGATGAAGCTCCTGCACAGCGAGGGCGAGGAGATCGCGATCGGCAACGTGGCGGACCGCGACGTGCCGCTCGCTCACCGCAGCTGGAAGGGCAAGACCGTGGTGGTCGAGGGCGGCTGCAAGACCCAGGTCACCGGCTTCGCGGTGGTCTCGCGGCTGACCGGCGGCCCCGGCTATGCGGGCCTCCTGGACGCCGACGGCTGGACCGCGAAGCAGGTGCTGAGCCACGGCAGCGCGGTGCTCGCCGCGCGACTCGCCGGCTGCGAGCAGGGCGACTACGCGCGCGACGCCACGCTCGGCTCGGCGATCGAGCTCGAGCCACTCGACAACCCGGCGCTGGTTGCGTCCGCCACGCAGGTGCTGCTCGCGTCCGAACCGGCGCGCAAGACGCAGCTCGAGTGGGACTCCGCGCAGGCCGAGGGCAAGTGGACGGATCGCGCGGAGATCGCGTCGAAGGTGCTGCGCCACCCGGGCACCGGCGAGACCTGGGTCTCGGTGCACGCGAAGGTCGAGGGTGGCTGCGGCGACGCGAACGCGAACGTGTGGGGGCTGTTCCGCGTCGATGACGAGGGCACGTTGATCGCGACGCAGCTGCGGCAGCTCGGCGATCTGCACGCGATCGAGAAGCTGATCGACGTCGACGGCGATGGCGAGCCGGAGCTGCTTGGCAGGCCGTGGATCGGCCTCGATCACGTGCTGACGCGCGCGAGCGGGCAGGAGCTGGATCGGCTGTCGCTCGTCTTCTACGGCTGCCCCTGCTGAGCAAGCCGCTACACATTCTGAAACGTCCTGGTCAGCCCTGCTTCACACGCAGCTCCACCGCGCGGCCGATGCTCGCCGCATGCGACGTATCCATATCCTCTCCGTCCTCGCCGGGCTCGCCATCGCGGGCTGTGGCTCGAAGCCTGCCCCCGTCCAGCCCGCGGCCGAGCCGCCGGCTCCCGAGGCCGCGCCCGCCGAGCCCGAAGCCGAGCCGGAGACCGAGCCGGTGGTGGCCCAGGAGCCGAAGAACCTCGAGATCCAGCGCAACGTGATCCGGCTCAAGCCCGGCATCCGCATCCTGTTCAAGACCGACTCGGCGGAGCTCGAGTCGGCCTCGAACGAGATCCTCGACGAGGTCGCCTCGGTGATGGACCAGAACGCGCGGATCCGCGTCCGCGTCGAGGGCCACACCGACGACGTGGGCAAGCCGGAGTACAACCAGGACCTATCGACGCGCCGCGCCGCCTCGGTGAAGGCGTACCTGGCCACCAAGGGCATCGCCGAAGAGCGGCTCGAGAGCACCGGCTGCGGCCAGGTCGTGCCGATCGCCGACAACAAGACCGATGACGGCAAGCAGCAGAACCGCCGCGTCGAGTTCGTCATCCTGCGCAAGCGGCGCGTGGTCGAGCCGTGCCAGGTGTACAAGCCGCGCGAGCACCGGCGCGATCGCGGCCAGTCCGGCGGCGAGGCGCCCGCGGCGCCGGCCACCACGCCCTGAGCCGCGTCAGCGCGCCGGGTGGAGCTTTTCGCCGCGCGCGCACATCTCGACGAAGGTCTCGATCCTGCGCGCCCGCGTCTCCGGATTCTTCGCCGTGTACAGGCGGTGCAGGATCGCGTAGCGGTTGAACGACTCGAGCTGGTCGAAGAACGCGCGTGCGCGCGGCTGCCTGTCGAGCGCCGCGGCGAGATCCTCCGGGACCTCCGCGCGGCTCGGCGACGCGTACGCGCGCTCCCACTGGCCGTTCGCCTTCGCGCGCTCGACCGCCGCGAGCCCGGACGGCTTCATCTCGCCGCGCTCGATCAGCGCGTTCGCCTTCTCGACGTTGATCTTCGACCAGATGCTGCGCGGTCCACGCAGCGTGAACTTCTGCAGCCACGCCTCGGCGTCGCCCTTGCCCTTCTGTCCATCGATCCAGCCCCACGCGAGCGCGACCTCGAGCGCCTCGGCGTAGCTGATCGTCGAGCTGCGTGCGCCCTTGCGCGCGATCCGCATCCAGATCCCCGGCGAGCGATCGTGGTGCTCGGCGAGCCACGCCGACCACGCCGCGATGCTCGGAAAGCCGATCTCGCGCAGCGCTGCGGGCGCCGGCTTCGAGGTCGGCTTGGGCTTCGCCGCGGCCTTCGAGCGGGGCGTCGGCTTCGGCGACTTCGCGGCGGGCTTCTTCGACCTGGCGACCATGGGGCCGACCATACCGACGGTCACTGCACGAACGCGAGCAGCGCCTCGATGTACGCGTCGAACGCCTCGATCTGCGGCAGGTGCCCCACGCCGGGGAGCTCGACCAGCCGGGCGCCGGCGATCCGCGCGGCCGTCGCGCGGCCGAGCGCCGGATAGTCGCCGAGCGTCGCGGCCTGCTCGGCCGGCACGCGGTCCTTGCCGATCGCGGTGCGATCGCGCTGGCCGATGATCAGCAAGGTCGGCGCCTGGATCCGCGCGAGGTCCTGCACCACCGGCTGGGCGTAGATCATCTCCGAGGTCAGCGCGGCGTTCCACGCGACGCGTGGGTACGCGGGGTGCTGGGTCCAGCCGGCGAGGATCTCGATCAGCGCCTCGTACGCCGGCTTCCACTGGCCGTCGTAGTAGCTCCGCCGCTGGTAGTCGCGGATCTTCTCCGGCGTCTGCGCGAGCTCCTGGGTGTACAGCTGGTCCACGGTGCGCGCCGGCACGTGCGCGCGATAGTCCTCGAGGCCGATCGGGTTGATCAGCACCAGCCGCTCGGTGCGCGCCGGCTCCATCAGCGCGAACCGCGCCGCGAGCATGCCGCCCATCGAGTGGCCGATCACGGTGACCTGCGAGACGCCGAGCGCGTCGAGCAGCTCGCGGGTGTTCGCGACCAGCGTCTCGAACGAGAACTGGTAGCGCTCCGGCTTCGACGACTTGCCGAACCCGATCTGGTCCGGCGCGATCACGCGAAAGCCGGCGCGTGCGAGCCGCTCGATCGTCGGGGCCCAGTACGCGGCGGAGAAGTTCTTGCCGTGCAGCAGCAGCGCGACCCGGCCGTTCGCGGGGCCGGTCGGGGCGACGTCGACGTAGGCCATCGCGAGCTGCTGGCGCTGGCTGGTGAGCGCGTGGCGCTGCACCGGGTACGGATAGCGATACGTGGTCAGCTCGGGATCGAGCCCACGCGCCGGGCCATTGCGGGCGCACCCCGCGAGGGCGAGCCCCGCGGCGAGCGCGCAGGCGATCGTGGCGACGGCGAGCCGGTTCATCGGGGCACCTTGCCACGCGCGATGCGGCGCGGCCCGCGCTGCGACACGGTGCGGCACCCTGTCGCGCGCTCGTCGATCTTCCCGCGCGCGGCGCGGCCGGGCGGCCCGGTTCTACGTACACTGCGCGCCATGACCAAGTTCTCGTGTGCGATGATCGTGGCGCTGTCTCTCGGCGCGGTCGGCTGCAAGAAGAGGGAGCAGGAGCGCAAGGCCGCGCCCGAGCCGGTCGCGGCGGTGGCCCCCACGCCGACGACGCCGCCGGAGCCGCCGAAGCCCACCGAGGCCGAGCGGGTCGCCGAGGCGTTGAAGAAGGCCGACGCCGATGCCGCCGAGGAGGCCAAGCGGTGGACCGACGACCTCAAGAAGCAGTCCGTCGAGCTCCGCGACAAGAAGTACAAGGACGCGAGCGAGGCGCTCACCGCGTTCCTCGCCAGCCCGCACCGCGTGCCCGGCAACAAGGACCGCGACGCCGCGCGCCACCCCGTCGAGACGCTCGCGTTCTTCGGGATCAAGCCCACCGACACCGTCGTCGAGCTCGGCGCCGGTGGCGGCTGGTACACCGAGCTGCTCGCGCCGCTCGTCTACGCCAAGGGCAAGCTCGTGGTCGCCGGCCCCGACGCCAAGGGCCCGGCCGACAAGATGTCGACCGTGTACGGCAAGCGGCTCGACCTGTTCCTCGCCAAGTCGCCCGACCTGTTCGGCAAGGTCGAGCGCGTCGCGATCGGCTCGCCGGTCGCGGTCGGCGCCCCGGCCAGCGCGGACCTCGTGATCGCGATCCGCGAGATGCACAACTGGCAGCGCCGCGACGAGCTCGATGCGTACCTCGCCGCGGTCCACGCCGTGCTGAAGGACGGCGGCACGTTCGGCATGGTCGCGCACCGCGCGGCCGCCGGCACCAAGGTCGAGGACACCGTGGAGAAGGGCTACCTCGCCGAGGATTGGGTGATCGAGAAGGTCAAGGCCGCCGGGTTCGAGCTCGTCGAGAAGTCCGAGGTCAACGCGAACCCGAAGGACACCAGGGACTACGAGAAGGGCGTGTGGACCCTGCCGCCCAACTTCGCGCTCGGCGAGACCGACAAGGCGAAGTACACCGAGATCGGCGAGAGCGATCGGATGACGCTCAAGTTCAAGAAGGTCGCGAAGAAGTAGCGAGGGAGCGGAAGTCGCACCACGTGGTCGCACGGCGGACATCCGTTCGAGGTGAGCCCGCGCTCCTGGCCCGCAGCGCGCCCGCGATCGTGGCACTGTAATCGAGTTGCGATGAGGTTCCTGTTCCCGTGGCCGCAGCTCGATCCGGTGCGCCTCGCCGCGTTGCTCGCCGAGGTCGTCGCCGCCGCCGGCAACGGCGTCGTCGCGACGCCGGATCGCCAGCTCCTCGATCCAGATCCCGACGCGTGTGTGCGCCCCGGGTATCGCGAGCCCATCGCGGGCGAGCTGACCTGGCACGTCGGCTTCCCCACGCGCAGCCGGCGCGCCGGCGAGCGCTACTTCTGGGGCACGATCCGGTTTTCGATGCAGGGCGGCGGTCGGTGCGCCGGCCAGTTCGACGAGCGCGACTTCGATGCCGAGCGCGAGGACGAGTTCCTCGCGATCGTGCACGCCGTGATCGCGAAGCTCGCGGGCGAGATCGCGTGATCCGGTCGGTGCGCGCGCACGCGCCGCGCGCGACCCGGAGCCGGTAGCGCGCGCGTGTGCGGCCGCGGCGACCGGCCGGCCATCCGCGAGCGGATCGCTGAGCCCTGCGTGGGCGATCGGCCTGTCGAGTTTGCGCCGAGCGGGGCTCTGCGCGGGTGATCGGCCTGTCGAGTTTGCGCCGAGCGGTTCTCCGCGCAGCACCGCGCGTGCGGGTGGGGAGCACCGCGCCGGCGGCTGGGGGGCGCGACGTGCTGCCGAGGTCCGGCGGCTCAACCTATTCGGCGCTGCCCTCGTGCCGCGAGGCCGTTCCCGCACACGTGTGTGCACCGGGTCCGGCTGTACGCGCCGAGGCGCCCGCCTCGATCACACCCGCGCGCGGTGCAACGCCCTCGGCGCGGTGGGCGTCGGCTCACGATGATCAGTTTGGCTTGATGAGGCGTCGTCGAGAGGCGAGATAATAGGGGCGATCATGATGGATCACGGTGGTAGGACGGTTGTGGACGTAGACGGAGTCGAACGTGGGTGACCGCTCGCGTGGTACCCCTCGAACCCTCCAGGAGCTTCTCGATTCGCAGCGCACACAGTGGCGGCAGCATTGCCCGAGCTGCGGGCATTCGCCGCACGCGCCGCCCGAGGAGCAGCTGCGCGCGCAGGTCCGCGCGCTCGAGCAGAAGGTGCGCGAGCTCGAGGCGCAGCTGAAGCCCCAACCACGCTGACGCGCCGATGCGCCGCCGCGACTCGTGGCACACTGCGCCCGCTCGATGCCCGATCTCGCCGTCGCGGTCTGCTCGATCACGCCCACGCAGCGGCGCCGGTTCTTCTGGGCCGCGTGGTGGACCGGCGAACCCACCGAGCGGCCCTTCCGCAAGCCGGACGCGTCCGGCGGTGGCGCGCGCACTTCCGAGCAGGCGCTCGCCGAGGCCGAGCGGATCGCGGCGCGCCACCTCGTGCTGATCGAGCCCTACTGGGCGCGCGCGTGGAACCGCGTGCTGCGTGGCGAGCGTCCGCCGCCTCGGCCCGTGCCGCGCCCCGCGCCCCGTCGTCCCGCCGCGCGCTCCGCCTGGGAGACCCTCGGCCTCGCGCCCGGCGCGTCCGTCCCCGCGATCAAGGCCGCGTTCCGCCGGCGTGCGTTCGAGACTCACCCCGACTACGGCGGCGATGCCGCCGCGTTCCGCGAAGTCCAGCTCGCCTACGAGCGCCTGCTCGCGAAGCTGCGCGGCTCGTCCAGCTGACCCCTACATCGGTCCCGCGCCGCCGGACCGACATCGGCGCCCTTGTCTGCGCACGGTCCGTGCATCGCGTGGCATGGGATCTAGCGAGGATAAAGCAGGCCCGCCATCTAGCGAGCGTGGTCTCGCCCGTGCAACACAGGTAGTACTGACATGAAAGCAGTACCCCTTGTCATCCTGCTCGTGGCCGCCTGTAGCGACTCCGAGCCAGCGGCGCCCGACGCAGCGCCGGTCGATGCGCCGGCGCCGGTGCCGTCGACGATCGGCCAGGTGCCTGCCGCCGAGCGCATCGCCGTCGTTGGCCCCTGCGTCGTGACCAGCGCTGCCGCGACTCTCCACTGCGTCCCGTTCGACGGCACGCCCGTATTCGAGATCGGCACGATCGACGATCGCGCGATCGTCGAGATGGTGCCCGAGGGCGCCGACGTCGTCGTGTCGACGACTTCCACCATCGCCGGCGCCAACAACGTGCGCCTCGATCGCGTGACCCTCGGCGGTCGCGTGACCCCCCTCGGCACCGTCACCGGAGCCTCCGTCGGCGGCTACGGCCTCGCCTCGTTCCGCGACCGCTTCGCGTTCACCACGCTCGGCGACCTGCACACCGTGCCCAAGGCTGGCGGCACCGTCACCCGCCACGCCAGCGACGGCGGCCGCTTCGGCGATGTCGCCGTCGTCGACAGCACCGCGTACTACGTCAACACCACCCTCGTGTACCGCTACGACCTCAACACCACCGGCGGCCGCGGCCAGTTCCTCGACCAGGTCTTCGTCCAGTTCGACGCCGAGCTCGCCTCCGATGCCGGCCACGCGATCGCCGTGAGCACCACCGCCGACATGGCCTCGACCGACGTCTACCTGCTGCCAAACGGCCCCGCGCTCGCGACGCTGTCGGGTACCCACGGCCGCGCCGTCGTGCGCGGAGATCGCGCCTGGGTCGTCGCGGGCGACGCGATTCACGAGGTCGATCTAACCTCGGGCCGCTCTACGGCCGTGGTGACCGGCGAGCGCGCCGCGGACCTCGCGGTGACGGAGGATGCTCTCTACTGGGTGACGGCCGAGGGCGCAGTGAGGAAGCTCGAGATCTGAGGAACCACACGACGAACGCGTTGCCTGACGATCCCGCGGCTCCTCCGATGAGCGCCACGGTGCTGCGGTGGCCGACCGTCGCCAGTCTAGTCCTCTGGAAGCGAGGTCGTTGGCACAAATCTCTGCTTCTTCGTCGTCGAGAGTACGGTTCAAGACGCAGGGGTTCGGTAGGCTAGGAATCACGGTTCCAGGGACTGGCGGCCCATGCGTGTGGAGCTTGGAGCATCCGGTCACCTCGTCAGTGCCCGCAAACCCGAGTTCTCATATCTCTAAGCGACCGCGGCGAAACTGCGGTTCTCCATCGTTGCTCAGCCAATGCGCCTCGATGCTGCCGGTCGCGTCCTCAACGAGCGAATTCAGCCAAGCCAGTGACGGTTTTGCCTTCGAACTCGTTCCACCCAAGCACAGCGACTTGTCGAAGCCTATGAAGTACCCGCGGCACTGCGGGTACGCCTCGGTAATGGAATGAAGCTTCGCAAGGTCATCGTGGTAGGCGCCCCACATATTCTTGGTTGGCGCCGCCTTGATCTCGATGACCGCAGCAAGGTGATGTCCTTGAACCGTCGCCAGGATGTCGAGCGCTCCGTTTCCGTGAACGTTCATCTCGATGGGCAAGTCTTCACGAAAGACCGCGATGTCGAGCTTCCAATCGTGGAGCTTGAGTTCCCTATGCACTCGGCTCGTGCGGAGGGGCTCAACATGTGTATGCGAGCCAGGTCGCAGTTGCCGAAGTGTGAGCACCGTATCGGGTGGATTCACTATGCTTCTGAGCTTCGCGAAGATCAGCGCCTGCGGGTCACCTTCCCGGAGATCCTCGAATGGGCGCTCGTTGAACCTGACAAGCGCGCTGGTCAGCACACCCCGGATCTGCTCTGCAAGTCGCTCGTCGGTGGGCATCACTGTCCTGTTTGCTCTACGGGCCTGAGAAACTTGCCCTCCACCAACTGGACCGACACACCGGCTTCTCGAAGCTGGGCTACTTCGGAGTCGGAGAAGGACGTGAACACCAAGACTTGACGCTTGATGGATGGCCCTCGCTCCAGCAGGAATTTGATGAACCGGCTACGATGGTCCGGATCGGGATTCTGTTGCAACGGCTCGTCGTAGGCAACGAAGCCAGGATGATGCGCTCCGGTCTCCAGGAGCGCCAGCGTGTAGGCAACGATGAGCCGCGCTCGATCACTGGCGGATCCCAGCGACCGAACCCACCGACTTCGCAGGGTGGGCAAGTAGTGCTCATCGAGTTCAACACTTGGTGCATCTTTCGTGGTGACGCCGGCACAACCGAGTGCAACCAAGTGCTGTCGAAGCTTGGCCAGGAATGCGTCTGTGCTCGATGTGCCGTCCGTCTCCTGCTGCGGCCCGAATGTGGCCATCGTGCGTGTAGACCACGCGCGCATGCGCTCTTCAATCGAATTGATGTCGTCTCTAAGGTTTCGAATCCTAGCCAACTCCTGCTCGGCTGCGAGTAGGTCGTTCGTGGCTTTGATCATCGCCTCTCGGAGCGGGCTCGTGGACTCGTTCACAAGCTGAAGCGTACGCTCGGCCTGAATAAAGTCCCTCTCGAGGACTTCGGCTTGCACCGACGCTTCGATAACCTCCGCATGAAGTGCTTCGACGCTGTGACCTAGATGCTTGCGCTGATGATCGAGTTGCCCGATATGGAGATCTAGCGACATCGTCGACTGCTGATGTAGATCTAGCATCTCCGGATCCACTGATTGATGGCACGTCGGACACTCGGCCTTCGGCAGTATTCCGATTCCATCAGCCTTCAGTCTTCGCAGATCCTTTGCAGACTTAAGTCGATCCTCGACGGTTCGCAAGAGTCTCTGTTGATCGCGCAACTGGGCGCGCAAGCTCGCCAGACGGACCTGGAGTTCGTGACGCCTCTGTTTGAGCGTAACAACTGCGCCCGAGGCCGCACTCACGTTGGATGTGGCCTCCTGATCCGTCTTCCCTTTCGTCACCCGCGTTCGTAGCTCCTCAATCCGCTTTCCCAAGCGAGCGGTCTCCTTCGCGGGATCGAACTGAAAGCGCTCCTTCATTGTAGAGAGCAGGTCGATGTTTCCCCATCGCGCCGCGAGGGCTTCCAATGTTCCCTTCGTTCCAAGATCGAACGTCCACCCTTCGCGCCGACGGAGGAGATCAGTGAGGGCTGTGGAGAGGGCTCCGGCTTCTTCGCGTGCCGCGGCAGCAACGGACTCTCGACGTTGCCTTGCCAATCGCCAAGTGAGCTCATTGTCCAAGCCTAGCAGAAACTCGAAGGCACCGTCGGCGACTTCTTGAGTTCCATACCGATAGATCTGTTCAGCCTGGATATCAGACCAGCCAGCAAGTTGCTCGATCAGGAATAGCGGCGCGAGGTTCTCCATGTAGATCTGAGCCTCGCCGCCTCGGGCGGTCATCAGGCGAGCCTCCGGCATCCCGATCCACTTCCGAAGCGCAGCTTGAAAGCCCGCCGTCGGATCCCTCATCGAGCCGTAGCCAACGACGAGCGTTCCTGCGAGCTCGCCGTCATCGAAACGGACCTGAGTGGGCTGCCCTACGATGTCTCGTCCAAGCTTTAGGCGCCGGCCATCTGCACGTTGCAACACCAAGGTTGCATAGGAGGAAACGACTCGCACATCGGTGGCGCTTCCAAGTGTGAGTTGGCTCCGCGGCGCCTCGGGAAAGATCGCGACGTCACTCGCCTGCACGCCATAGATATGTTCGACACCAAGGCACCAAGCGATGCCAGCAAACGCAGTGCTCTTGCCAAAGCGATTCCCACCGGAGATGACGTGAACCTTGTCCTCGAACGCGAGTCGCCCCGAAAACGGGCCCAGGTCCGACTTCCCTTCGATCGATATTTCAACCACGCGGATCATATGCTGAGCATCTTCGTTGTGAGCTTCACCGTCGCGAGTTCTGTGAGAACGGCACGCTCACGCGCGAAGGCATCGCCAGTGACAACCACCCGGATGAGTTTCGAGAGTATCCCTTCGCTGTGACGCCGCCAGAGCTTGGCACCTTCACGGTGGAGTTCGCCCGTCGCGACCAGGTATGAAACAATGCGCTCGTAAAGCGAGTCCGCGGCATATCCACGTGGAAACCGTGCCCATCCATCGAGGCTTGGTCGATGCCCTTCTTGGTGTGCTCGAACCCAGCCGCGCAAGCTTGGCATCAGTTCGGGGTGCACGGCAACGAACTGGAAGAGCTTGACCTTCGCTTCATGTAGCTGTGCGCTGGCGTCCTCGGCACGGCGCTTCGCGCACAGATCCAGCGTCAACCCGACCACGAGCGCTCGATATGTGGGGTCGTAGATAGACGAATATGTCAGCGAGTCTTCACGCAGCCGGGGGACCGCGTTCGCCTCGCGCAGAAGGACCGTAAGTTCTCGAACCGGATCCCTTCGCTCCGTCATCACGCCCTCCATTCCAAGGGGCACTCACCAAGGAGCCTGCCAGTCTCGGCGTCGACAAGCTCATCTCGAGTTCCGCTTGGGAGCCCGCCATTTACGAGTCCAGCCATTTGCTCACGCAGGCCTTCTCTCGCCTTCTCGACTAGCGTGAACGGGTCCACGCCCGGCTTGTTTGATTGAATGTTCGCATCGGTTGCTGCTCGACGTCGTACCCGCTCGAACTCCTCGTGGAGATCCGGAAGCGTGCTGGCCAGTTGGTCGTTAAGGAGAATCGATCGACTCCAGCCCTTCCGAAACTCGTCCCGCAGAGCCTCGATACTGGATTTTCTGGCAGGGGATACGCGTTGCGCCAGATCATTAAATTTCTGATTGAAGCCGTGCTGATTGGGCAGCACATGCTTCGGGGCCTGCTTCGCAGCAGACTGAATAGCCGCAAACAGCGCAGGGTGCTCTACGCGAAGCAGAAATTGCTCAGTGACAGACGCGTGGTTGGCGACATCCTCCGGTCCCCACAGGATCAGCTCGCAGTTTGGATGCACGAACCGATTTCGGCTCACCTTCAAGTACTCGGCTTGCGCAGATTTGAGGTCGCCAATGAGTTGGTTGTCCTCAAAAATATTCGCGACGAGTGTGATGTTCTCGATTAGCTGAATCGGCGGATTTCCAAGGATCCCGGCGAGCGCCGTGTTCGTCTTGTGCACCAGCTTCTTATTGTTGAAGTCCAATTCGTGTATGCGCAATAGGTCGGACTTGAACTTCTTGGCGATCTTCTGTCGAAGCCGAGCAGGGAGCGTCCCGGGGCTGGGTAGCATTTCGAGCCCATAGCAGCAGTATGCTCGCCGCCCGTTGTGCGAGAGCCCGTCGATTCCTCCATCACCATTCGGCTTGTCTGGAATGCGCTGGCATCCGCCTGTGAATGACTGATGTAGCGCCACGATGACCTCGGCTTCAAAAGCGTCGCCGGTCATTGTGCCTAGCTTTCGCGCGTACTCCACGATACGGCTCACTACCTCGTAACTCCCTTCGCTTCGTCCACGCTACACCTGTGCTCGAGCCGCCGCCAGAAGCTCGACCGAGGTCACGTTGTTTCATGCGCTCGATGGTGAGCGCCGAGTCTGACGTTGTCCGGCTATGGACGGTGCCGGACAGCTAAGTAAAGCTCGCAAAGCATTGGATCTCTTGTGAGATTGGCGAGTGAATGCAATCTGAACATGTGCCCAGTATGGGCTCTGGACCTTCTGGACCTAAGGCCCGCGTTCATGGCGAACGCGAACCACCGGCGACTGGATCCACCGATAGCGAGGCCGAGCCGTGCCGCTCAAGTCGCCGTCGCGCCGCGAGCACGGCTCCAGGAGCGCTAGAGCGCATCTCACAACCGAGGCGATCCAAGTGCTCGTTCCGAAACGGGTCTTGGCGAGGGGGCGACAGCGGATCGGGTTTCTGATCTAAGACGGCGGTGGACCTCCGCGATGCACAGTGGGATGCGATCAAGAGCTGCTTCCCCGTCGAGGAATTGAGGCGAACCACGAAGAAGGGCGGACGCCCGTACGTCGAGGTTCGAGCGGTTCTCGATGGCGTGCTTTGGGTGCTCCGCACCGGCGCGCCGTGGGCGGATTTGCCGCGCCGCTACCCGCCGTATCAGACGTGTCATCGACGATTTCAGACGTGGATCGAAGATAAGACGCTGGAGCGGCTCCTTCGGAAGCTCGCGGAAGATCTCCGCGATCGAGGCAATCTCGATCTGACTGAGGCCTACATCGATGGCTCCCATGCGGGGGCTAAAGGGGGGCCCTCTTGTTGGGAACACTCGACGCGGCAAAGCGACCAAGGTCATGGCGGTGGCAGACCGCTCTGGTCTTCCTCTCGCCGTGGG
>JBQCJR010000444.1:0-16559 GCA_051952595.1 Kofleriaceae bacterium | reverse complement strand
CTTCGACCACCCGGTGCCGAGGCCGAGCTGGTGCGCGTAGTCGGGGTACTTCACCTCGCGGCGGGTGATCACGCTGGCCGGCGAGCTGCGCCCCAGCGACAGCACCTCGGCCATCACCGACAGCCGGTGCTCGAGGTACGCGAGCGGGTGGCCCGAGAGGGTGTCCCACCACGCGCGCGCGATCGCCTCGCGCTGCGGCTCGGGCGCCGGCTCGTAGCCGTTGATCGGCAGCCTCCACATCGCGCGGGTCTGGTCGTTGATGATCGGCAGGAAGTCGCGCGGCGAGTACAGCGCGCGCATCGTCGCGTGGATGTCGCGCGGGGTCAGCAGCTCGCTGCCTTCGAGCAGCGCGCGCAGCTGGTCATCCGGAACGTCCTCGTCGAGGAACGCGTGCGTGCCGACGATGTCGTAGACCGCGAGCGACGAGTACCAGATGTACATCGGCCGATCGGTGAGCGCGCGGTTGAGCCCGAACGCGGCGAGCGTCATGGCGAGCCACGCCGCGGTCGCGAGCGCGTAGCGGCGCAGCCAGTGGGCGCCGGGGCGCCACTCGAACAGCAGCACGATCGGCGGCAGCGTCGCGGCGAGCGCGTTGTAGCGGAACGCGGTCGCGGCGCTCATCGCGAGCAGCCCGGCGATCCGGACTCCGCGCCGTGGCGACAGCAGCGCGCCGAGCCCGAGCATCAGGCAGCCCGCCATCAGGCAGTCCTTCCAGATCACCGCCATCGGCAGCATGATCGGCGGGAACACGAACAGCGCGGCGCTGAGCCACGCCGCGCGGCGCGGCGAGAACGTGCGAACGAGCACCAGGTAGAGCCCGGCAAGCAGCGCGACGCTCTGGATCACCAGCATCCCGAACGGACCAGCGATCACGTACTCGACGATCTTCCACAGCAGGTTGATCGAGGGTGGATGGCCATCGCTGTAGATGCCGTCGCGCGCCTCGCGCAGGTGATCGAACGAGTCCTGGGTCATCAGCCCCGGGAACGCGTAGACGATCAGCCACAGCCACGCGAGGCCGAGCACGACGAGCGGTGGGAGCGCGGCGAGCGCTCGCGCGATTCGCCTCCAGACATCCGCCACAGTGAGCGCCGGCACGGGCGTCGCCAATATATGCACATTCCGGTGAGTTCCTGTGTATAAGTGCCCGGCAAACAGCCATGTGCGGAATCTTCGGCGTCCTGTGCGCCAGCGATCGCGCGGTCGAGCGCGACCTCGCGCGTTCGCTCGCGATCTCGCTGCTCCGCTACTCCGAGACCCGTGGCCGCGAGGCGGTCGGCCTCGCCGTGCACGACGGCGAGCACATCGAGGTGCTCAAGCAGGGTGGGTCGGTCAGCGAGTTCCTCGAGAATCCGAAGTTGCACGCGCTGCTCGACGCCGCGCTCGATCGCTTCGAGCGCCGGCGCGCCGCCGGCAACGGCACCGCGCTCGCGATCGCCGGCCACTCGCGGCTCGCCACCAATGGCACGCAGAGCAACGTCGATAACAACCAGCCGGTGATCACGCGCGGCGCGGTCGCGCTGCACAACGGGATCGTCGTCAACGATCGCGCGATCGAGCAGCGCCATCCGCAGCTCGTCCGCCACGGCGAGCTCGATAGCGAGATCCTCGCCGCGCTGCTGCGCGACCAGCTCGATCAGACGCGCGATCTGGTCGCCGCGACCCGCCGCACGTTCGCCGAGATCGAGGGCTCGGCGTCGATCGCGATGTTGTTCGACGACCTCGACGCGATGCTGCTCGCGACCAACACCGGGTCGCTGTTCCAGCTCACCAGCGAGACCGGCCAGGTGATCGCGTTCGCGTCGGAGCGGTTCATCCTCCAGCGCGTGATCGAGGATCCGGAGCTCGGGCCGCGGCTCGGCGCGTGCCAGCTCGAGCAGATCCGCGCCGGCCACGCGCTCGTGGTGCACCTCTCCGGGCTGCGCCGCCACGCGTTCGCGCTCGCACCCCGCGACGGTGACGGCGACGCACCGCTCGGTGACGACTTCGCGCCGAACTGCCACGCGGTCTCGATCATCGATCGATCGGCGCGCGCGGATCGGCTGCGGCGGTGCACGCGCTGCATCCTGCCCGAGACGTATCCGTTCATCGAGCTCGACGATCTCGGCGTGTGTCGCTACTGCCGCACCTGGAAGAAGATCGCCCCCAAGGGCGAGCAGGCGCTGCTCGACGCCATCGCGCCGTACCGCAGCAAGGACGGCAGCCCCGACGTGATCGTCGCGTTCAGCGGCGGACGCGACTCGTCGTACGGCCTGCACTACGTCAAGCGCGTGCTCGGTATGAACCCGGTCGCGTTCACCTACGACTGGGGCATGGTCACGGATCTCGCGCGCCGCAACCAGGCGCGGGTGTGCGGCAAGCTCGGCGTCGAGCACATCATCCGATCCGCGGACATCACCGCGAAGCGCCGGTATGTGCGCAAGAACGTCGAGGCGTGGCTCAAGCGCCCCGAGCTCGGGATGGTCACGCTGTTCATGGCGGGCGACAAGGAGTTCTACGCGCACGCGCGCCAGCTGCGGGAGGAGACCGGGATCAAGCTGGTCATCTTCTGCACCGGCAACATGATCGAGGACGCGCCGTACAAGACCGGCCTCATGGGCGTGCCGCAGGACGATCACGGCAACACGCTCACCGGGATGAGCCTGCGCAACAAGCTCGGGATGCTGGGCTACTTCGCGAAGAACTACCTGCGCAACCCGGCCTATCTCAACGAGTCGCTCGTCGACACCGCGAACGCCTTCTACCAGACGTTCATGGTCAAGGACGACTTCCTCTACCTGTTCCACTACCTGCCGTGGCACGAGGACACGATCGTCGGCACGATCCGCCGCGAGTTCGACTGGGAGGTCGCGACCGACACCACCACGACCTGGCGGATCGGCGACGGCACCGCGGCGTTCTACAACTACATCTACCAGACGATGGCCGGGTTCACCGAGGACGAGGTGATGCTCGCGAACATGGTGCGCGAGGGCCACATCACCCGCGCCGAGGCGCTCGAGCGCGCCGTGGACTACGCGCGGCCGCGCTGGCCGTCGATCCGCGAGTACGCCCAGCTGATCGGGTTCTCCGCCGAGGAAGCGCTCCAGATCATCAACGCCGCGCCCAAGCTGTACTGAGCCGTGAGCGCGACGGCGGACGAGCGGCGGCTGCGCCGCGACCTCGGCTGGAACCTGGCGCCGGTGGTGCTGCTCGCGGGCGTCGGGCTCGGGCTCAATCTTCTGATCGGCGTGTGGTGGGGCGAGGCGGCGCTCGGCTCGTTCAACCTGGTGACGATCGCGCTGTTCTCGTTCGCGGTGCTCGGCGCGTGGGGGCTCCAGTACGCGGTGCTGCGCGCGGTCGCCGAGCACGCCGGGGATCGCGATCGCGTCGCCGCGGTGGTGGTCGGCGCGCTGATCCCGGGCGTCGCGCTGTCCGCGGCGACCACCGCGCTGTTCCTGATCCTGCGCGCGCCGATCGGCCAGCTCCAGGGCGCCGCGGTCGCCGAAGGCATGGCGTGGGCGGCTCCGGGGCTGTTCTGCTTCGCGATCAACAAGCTGCTGCTCGGCGTGGTCAACGGGCTGCGCCGAATGCGCGCGTTCGCGATCTACACCTCGCTGCGCTACCTGCTGATCGCGGCCGGCCTCGGGCTCGCGCGCGCGTGGCAGCTCGACGCCGTCCAGCTGCCGGTCATCTGGAGCTTCACCGAGTGCGTGCTCCTGATCGTCCTCGTCGGCGAGCTGCTCGCCACCGTGGCGCTGCGCCGGGCGGCCGGCTGGCGGGTCGAGGCGCGCCGCCACCTCGGGTTCGGCGCGCGCGGCGTCGCGGCGACCCTCGCCTACGAGGTCAACTCCAAGCTCGACGTGTGGGTGCTCGGCGCGGTGGCGCCCGCCGCGCAGGTCGGGATCTACAGCATGGCCTCGGCGCTGTACGAGGGTGTGACCCAGCTCGCCGTGGTGCTGCAGAACAACGTCAACCCGGTGCTCGCGCGCCAGCTCGCCGAGGATCGCCCCCGCGAGGTCGAGCAGCTCGTGCGGCGGACCCGGCGCTGGTTCGTGCCGGTGCTGGTCGCCGCGTGTGCGATCGGCGCCGCGAGCTACCCGTTCGTCGTGCCGTGGGTGATCGGCAACCCGGCGTTCGCCGACGGCGCTGGGCCGTTCGCGATCATGATGATCGGGATCGTGCTCGCCTCGCCGTACCTGCCGTTCAACCAGCTGTTGCTGATGGCGGCGCGGCCCGGCTGGCACACCGGGTACATGGTCGCGATCGTCGGCGTGAACCTCGCCGGCACGCTCGCGCTGATCCCGGCGTTCGGCTCGACCGGCGCCGCGGTGTCGACCGCGGTCGCGCTGGCCGGCTCGGCCGCGCTGCTGCGCACGCTCGTGCGCTGGCGCGTCGGCGTGCGGATCTAGGCGATCTAGGCCCCGTAGATCGAGTACGCCCCCCGCGCGCGCGGCTCGGTGTACACGATGATCCGGTTGATCCCGCGGTTGCCGTTGAGCCGGATCGTCTCGCCGCTGCCCGGCGCCAGGCGGGTGTTCAGATCGACCACCTGCGCGTTGCGATCGCGGTACTCGATCACGACCTTCTGGACCACCGGGGCGCCGCGGTCCGCGGTGATCCGCAGCCGGTCGAACCGGTCGCCGTTCACCCGCACGAACTGGCGGTCGCTCGCCGCCGAGTAGCCGCGCGCGAGCGGCACCCACCGCCCGCGGTAGCGATCGCGCTGGTCGTAGCGCTCTCCGTAGCGGTCGCGATCGTAGCGGTCGTGGTCGTGGTCGTGGTCGTGGTCGTGGTCGTGGTCGTAGGGCTGGTCGTAGGGCTGGGGATAGGGCTGGGCGGCGGCCAGCGAGCTCGTCGCGACCACCGGCGCCGCGATCAGCGCCGTGATCATGGCCAGTCGTTTCATGGCGGAACTCCTTGTGAAGCTACGGAGAGTCCGTGCATGCCCCGGGCCGATGGGCGGCCGGCGCGCGCCCCGTGAGCGCGGCCACGTTGGGTGGTCAGAGTCGTTCGGACGGCCATGGACCGTCATGGATGCCCCGTGCTAGGTCACGGCGTGGCTTCTCGCGTGGTTCGCGCGCTGGTCGTGCTCTACGTCATCGCGACGGCGATCCACATCGGGCTGGTCGTCGCGCACGAGCCGTTCGCGTTCGACGCCTGGAACGTCGCGCGCGATACCGAGGCTCGTCCGTTCTCCGGACAGAACTTCTACGACTACCTCTCGTCGCAGTACCTGCACTCGAACCCGCGGCTCGGCCAGTGGTTCGCGTACCTCGCGTACAAGCTCGAGGAGTTCGCGGTGATCGCCACGCCGCTCGCGTACCTCGCGCTCGCGCTCGCGGTGACCGTGCTCGGGCTCGGGCGGTGGCCGTCGCGCCGGTCCGGCCGGGACTTCGCGCTGTTCGCGCTCGCGCTCGGCTCGCTGTGGTTCGCGCTGCCGCGGATCGGCATGCTGCTGTTCTGCCGCGCGTACGCGACCAACTACGTCTACACCGCGGCGCTCCAGCTGTGGTTCCTGGTCCCGCTGCGCCTCGGCTGGTGGCCGTTCGAGCGTGCGAAGCCGTGGGTCACGATCCCGTACTTCGTGTTCGGCGTGCTCGCCGGCATGTGCAACGAGCACACCGGGCCGACCCTCGCGCTCGCCGTGCTCGGCTATGCCGTGTGGCGCCAGCGCTCGACCGGCCGGCGGCCCAACCTCGCGTGGGCCGGCGCGCTCGGCGTGGTGGTCGGCTTCGCGGTGATCTTCTTCGCCCCCGGCCAGCGCACCGGCCGCTACGACGGCCTGATGGAGCAGGTCGGGTTGGTCGAGCGCCTGCTCCAGCGCGCGGTCACCGGCAACCTCGATATCTATCGCGACTTCGTGATCGGCGCCGCGCCGGTGCTCGGCCTGATCGCGATCGCGCTGGTGCTCTCGCGCGCCGACGCGCCCGAGGGCGAGCTCGCCACGCGCCGGCGCGATGCGCTGCGCATGCTCGGCCTCGCGCTGCTCGCCGGCTCGCTGATCACCGCGACGGTGTTCGTGTCGCCCAAGCTCGGCGCGCGGTTCTATCTCCACTCGTGCGCGCTCGTGCTCGCCGCGTTCGTCGCGATCGCCGATGCCACGCTGACCACGCCGCGGCGGCTCGCGCCGTTCGTCGCGCTCGCGGTCGCCGCGAGCATCTCCGCCGGGGTCCGCACGATCCCGCTGTACCTCCGGCGGCACGACGCGAGCGTCGAGCGGCTCGCGTCGCTCGAGGCCACGCCGCGCGGCGCGGTGTTCACCGCCGCGTCGTTCGATCAGGTCGAGGACTCGTGGTGGTTCCTCGGCGACGACTTCCGCGACATCAAGAAGCGCGAGCTGATCAAGGACTACTTCGATCTCGGCGGCGTGATCTTCCGCGCGGTCGACATCGAGGCGCCGCTCGGCGTGTCGGACGTTCGGCTGGTCGCGCGCGGCGCGCTGTCGCCGGACGGCGCCGGGACGATCGACGATCACGGCGGGCTCCAGCTCGGCTCGTTCCGCGGCATCGATCTCAAGGCCACCCACGTCGCGGTGCGCGCGGCGCTCGAGGATCTGCGCCGCCGGATCCACGCGGGCCACGCCCGGCTCGATCAGCTCGAGCTCTCGGTGGCGTTCGTCGGCAGCGCGCCGGAGCTGCCGCGCAAGCGCCTGGTCGTCGCGCGCTGGACCCCGGAGGGCTACGAGGGCTGGGCGGGGGTGATCCGGCGCGGCGGCGTGGGCAAGACCCGCTCGGTCAAGCTGCCCCCCGAGCTCGCCGCCCAGGACTTCGAGATCTTCATCTACCAGGTCGGCTCCGAGGCGCGCCGGCTGGGCACCACCCGCGATCGCGCCCTCGAGTACGTGCCGTGGGCCCGCGGCGCCTACTGGGCCCTGGCGTGCCGGCCGGGCGCCGACGAGTGCTTCGTGATCGCCGCGACGCGGTTGCGCTAGCGGCCGGTCGGGCGTGCTAAGAGAGAGCCGGAACCTCCCGTGATGCTCGACGGACCCCCGCCGGTGATCTCGATGGTCGCGCCCGCCTACAACGAGGCGCGCAACCTGCCCGAGTTCCTCGCCGTGCTGGTGCCGGTGCTCGAGCGGATCGGCGAGCCGTGGGAGATCGTGTTCGTCGACGACGGCAGCCGCGATGACACCGTCGGCGTGCTGCTCGCCGCGCGCTCGCAGGAGCCGCGGATCAAGATCGTCAGCCTCGCGCGCAACTTCGGCAAGGACGTCGCGCTGACCGCCGGGCTGCGCCACGCGCGTGGCCGCGCCGTGATCCCGATCGACTGCGACCTCCAGCACCCGCCCGAGCTGATCCCCGAGATGGTCGCGCGGTGGCGCGCCGGCGCGGACATGGTGGTGGGCGTGCGCAGCAAGCGGACCGAGGAGGGCTTCGTCCGCCGCAACCTGTCGCAGGCGTACTACGGCCTGATGCGCCGGATGACCAACGTCGCGATCCCGCCGAACGCCGGCGACTACCGGCTGCTCGATCGCAAGATCGTCGACGTGATCAACCAGATGCCCGAGCGCTGCCGGTTCATGAAGGGCATCTTCGCGTGGCCCGGCTTCAAGACCGAGGCGATCGAGTTCCAGGCCAACGTGCGCGCGGGCGGCCGCAGCCACTGGTCGCTGTGGAAGCTGTGGCGGTTCGCGCTCGACGGGCTGTTCTCGTTCTCGACCGCGCCGCTCAAGGTGTGGACGTACATCGGCGGGCTGTCGGCGATCGGCGCGCTGATCTATCTGATCATCACGCTGGTCCAGAAGCTGTTCTTCGGGATCGACGTGCCGGGCTACGCGTCGCTGCTGATCGTGATGCTGTTCTTCAACAGCCTGCTGCTGCTGTCCAACGGGATCCAGGGCGAGTACCTCGCGCGGATCTTCGAGGAGGTGAAGGGCAGGCCGCTGTTCGTGGTCGGCAAGACCTGGGGCTTCGAGGAGCCCGCGGTGCGCGCGGCGCCGCAGGCCCACGTCGCCGAGCCGCGCGACGTCGCGTCGTGAGCGCCGAGCCGCGGCGGGCGTGGGTGTGGTGGGTGGCGCTGGTGCTGCCGCTGTGGGCGGTGTGCGCGCTGTGCACGTCGTGGGAGCCGGTGATGCGCGATGGCTGGGCGCACGTGAAGTTCCACCACTGGAACGACCTGTCGCTCGAGCGCATCGCCGCCTACGTCAAGGACGGCTGGCTCGGCTCGAACCCGCGGCTCGGCCAGACCTTCACGCTGCTGCTCTACACGCCGGGGCCGTACCACGTGATCGCGACGCCGCTCGTCGAGCTCGCGATGTTCTACCTGCTCACCACGCTCGCGCTCGGGCGCTGGCCGAGCGTCCGGCGCGCGGACGACGCGCGGGTCGCGCTGACCGTGACCGCGGTGGTCGCGATCTGCACGCCGCAGCTCGGCCCGATGCTGTTCTACCGCCCGTTCACCGGCAACTACCTGTTCGGCTTCGTGCTCAACCTGCTGTGGCTGGTGCCGTACCGCCTGCACCTCGAGCGTCCGCGATCCGGACAGCTGTGGCTCGTGCCCGTCCTGCTCGTGCTCGGCGCCGCGGCCGGGATGTGCAACGAGCACACCGGGCTGGCGTTCGCCGCGCTGGGCGCGCTCGCGGTGTACGGCTCGCTGCGCGCCGGCGGTGGCGTGCGCGCCTGGATGATCGCCGGGCTGGTCGGCCTGTGCGCCGGCTACGCGCTGCTGCTCGCCGCGCCCGGCCAGGACGTCCGCTACAACGCGCTCGCGACCGAGGCGGGGATCGTCGAGCGGATCGCCGGGCGCGGGCTCGCCGGCAACCTGCGGGTGGTCGGCCTGTTCGGGCTGTACATGGCGCAGGCGGTGCCGTGGCTGGTGCTCGGCGGGCTCGCGTGGCGCGCGCGCCGCGCCGGTCGCGCCGATGCCGCCGCCTCCGCCTCCGTCGCGCCGGTCGCGCCGAGGGCCGCGTGGGCGTTGCTCGCGCTCGCGCTCGCCGGTGGCCTGTGCACGCTGACCCTGCTGGCGTCGCCCAAGCTCGGGCCGCGGCTGTACCTCGCGTCGGTCGCGCTGACCGGGACGGCGATTGCCGGCTGGGTGTGCCAGCAACTCGCCGCGCGGTGGGCCCGCGTGGTCTGTGTCATCGGGTCCGCCGCGGTGCTCGCGTACGTCGCGGCGCGCTGCCTAGCGACCTATCGCGCCGCCGCGCCGATCGGCGACGAGCGGCTGACCCGGATCACGACCAGCCCGCCCGGCAGCGCGCTGATCGTGCCGCGCTATCCGATGGCCGCGAGCAAGTGGTTTCTCGGCGACGATTTCGCGTCGGCGTCGCTGCGCGCCAACCTCGCCGCCGACTACGGCCTGCGCTCGATCGACCTCGCGCGGTGAGCCGTCAGTTCGCCGCGACGTCGCGCATCGGGGTGCGCGAGCCGTGCACCGCGAACGAGCCGCCGGACCGCGGGTCGGTGATCACGACGACGTGCTCGATCCGGCGCGGGCCTCCGAGATCCACGTAGGCGGAGTGGCGGTGCGCGGTGCCGAGCACGCGATCGACGCGGACCACGCGCTCGGTGCCGTCGCGGTACGCGATCTGGACCGCGCGCACCCGCGGCCGGCCGCGGACCGCGTCGATCCGCAGCTGGGCGAACAGCTTGTTCTCGTCGAGCGTGATGAATTCGCGGCCGTGGGTCGTCGGGGTCTCCGACGCCAGCTCGACCCATTCGCGCGCGCCCTCGCCCGCGGCCGCGAAGCCCACGCGCTCGGTGATCTCGTCGTCCTTGGGCGCCGCTGACACCGTCGACGCGACCGCCCCGGCCAGCACCGCGCACACCGTGATGTTCCTCATGGCGAGCGATCGAGGTTGCAGGTCGCGTGCCCTCGGCGGGATAGTGGCGGTCCCATGGAAGCCACGCCGAGCTCCGAGATTCCGCTCGAGTTGATCCAGCGGCTGCCGAAGACCGATCTGCACTGTCACCTCGATGGCTCGGTGCGGCTCGACACCGTGCTCGACCTCGCGCGCCGGCAGCACGGAAAACTTCCGACGTTCGACCGCGGCGAGCTCCAGTCGATGCTGGTCGCCGGCGATCAGGTCTCGTCGCTCGATGACTACCTGCGCGCGTTCGATATCACGCTGTCGGTGATGCAGACCGAGGAGGCGCTCGAGCGGGCCGCGTTCGAGCTCGCCGAGGACGCGTGGCGCGAGAACGTGCGCTACCTCGAGGTGCGCTACTCGCCGCTGCTCCACACGCGCGCCGGGCTGCGTCCCGCGCAGGTCGTCGAGGCGGTGCTGCGCGGCCTGCGCACCGCCAAGCGCAGCTTCGGGATCCGCTACGGCGTGATCCTGTGCGCGATCCGCTCGCTCGGCCCCGAGTCGAGCCTGCGGATCGCCGAGCTGTGCGTCGCGTTCAAGAACCGCGGCGTCGTCGGCTTCGATCTCGCCGGCTCGGAGGTCAACAACCCGGCCAAGCTACACCGCCAGGCCTTCCAGCTCGTGATCGACAACAACATCAACTGCACCGCGCACGCCGGCGAGTCGTTCGGCCCCGATTCGGTGCACCAGGCGATCCACAAGTGCAAGGCGCACCGGATCGGCCACGGCACGCGGCTGGTCGAGAACGGCGATCTGCTCAACTACGTCAACGACCACCGGATCCCGCTCGAGGTGTGCCCGTCGTCGAACCTGCAGACCCGCGCGGCCACAAGCTGGGAGACCCACCCGGTCGACTTCTACGTCGACTACGGCCTGCGGGTCACGATCAACACCGACAACCGCCTGATGTCGGACACCACGGTGACCCGCGAGCTGCACCTGTGCCACCGCCACTACGGCTGGTCGCTACAGACGATCAAGGAGATCATCATCGCCGGGTTCAAGAGCGCGTTCATGCCGTACCGCGAGAAGGCGGACCTGGTGGCGGAGATCAGCCGCGAGCTGGCGACGTTCCAGGATCCGCGCGGCGAGGTCGCGGGGCGCGCGGGGCTGGTGGAGTCGGACCCGCCGACCGCCGCGCCGGTCAAGCCCGTGGCGGCCGCCGCGGCCGCGCCGAAGCTCCAGGTGTCGTAGGTCACGCCGCGTCGATCGGAGCGTCGATCGGAGCGTCCGGCGGCGCGTCGATCGGCGCATCCGGCAGCGCATCCGACTCGGGTGCGTCCACCGGGCGCGGGGCGTCGTAGGTCGGGCACACCAGGTCCGCCGGCGAGCCGTTCAGGTGGCACCGGTTGTCGACGGCGCTGCACGTGTAGTCCTCGGGGCACGCCGCGCGCGGACCACACAGGAACCCGCAATTGGGTTGCGGAACGTCGTAGCAGCCGCCGATCAGCGCCGCCGCGAGGGCAACACCGAGACCGAGAGATCGGCGCGACATCGCGAAACGCTATCACGGCGCGAACACCAGGCGAGGCGTGGTCCGCCGGTGGTGTAAGATCGCGCGCGGATGGTGGCCAAGCTGGACAGGGATGCGCTGCAGGCGCTCGTCGAGCCCCACTGGCGGCGCCTCTACAACTTCGTGTTCCGGCTCACGCTCGATCGCGATCGGGCGGCGCGCTACCTCACCGACGTGTTCGCGATCGCGGCGAGCCAGGTCGCCGAGGCGCCGGCCGCTCCCGCGGACGCCGAGGTCTGGCTGCTCGGCATCGCGAACCGCCTGCTCGAGGAGCGGCTGCCGCGCCAGCCCGAGGTCAACTTCGACATCCTCGACGAGACGCTGCGCAGCGAAGCCACCCGCACCGACGTCGTGCGCTCGCGCAGCGATCCCCAGCGCGACTTCCTGCTGTGGGAGCTCAAGCAAGGCTGCATGACCTCGGTGGTCAACTGCCTGCCGCCCGGCGAGCGCGCCGCGTTCGTGGTCTGCCACGTGCTGAAGCTCTCCGACGCCGCGGCCGCGCACACGCTCGGGATCACCGAGAGCGCGTACAAGGTCCGGCTCTCTCGCGCGCGCAAGAAGGTCGGCGACTACCTCGCGCCGCGCTGCGAGCACGTCAATCCGATGAACCCGTGCCGCTGCCCCGCGCGCGTCGGCACCGCGCTCCACAAGGGCTTCATCCGCCCGATGGGCGAGGTCTCGCTGCGCAAGGCCGAGATCCCGTACGGCCGCTACGGCACCGGCCTCGGCAACGACGACGCGCCGATGCGCGACATCGCCGCGATCTACGGCAGCCTGCCGGACCCAGATCCGCCCGCGGACCTCGGCCACCGGCTCGTCGAGCACCTGGCGCGCTGAGCGAAGAAACGTATAGAGTTTGGGGATGGGTTGGCGTGAGCGGGTGTCAGCGCAGGGCTGCGATCTCGAGACGTCCACGATCGGCGTCGTCGAGTTGACCGCGGCGCTGCTACGGATCACCGTGGCGCGCCACGCCGAGACCTACGCAGACTACACCTGCGCCGAGCACGGTGACGAGATCGATCGGCTGACCCTCGATCTCACCGAGCTGGTCGCGCGCGGCGTCGGGCCAGCCGTCGACGAGTACCTGCCGCGTGCGCTGGTGCTCGCGCTGTGCGCTCGGCTCGAGACCAGTTCGCTTCGCCCGGGGATCTGCGCGCGCACCGCCGCCGAGGTGCTCGACGCGCGGTACGGGCTCGCGTTCGTAGACCGGTTCGCGACGCGCGACGCTCGGTTGCGCGTGGGCGATCCGTTCCCGGTGATCCCGTTCCCGTCGCCGCGGCTGCCCGAGACCCAGCGCTCCGAGCTACTCGCGACGCTCTCGCCGATGACCGGCGATCCGCGCAACCGAACGACCTGGATCGAGCGCACCCGACATCTCCGGCTCGCGCCGGCGGGCGTCGATCAGCTGCGCGTCCGGCTGGTGTGGGCAGATCCGTGGCTCGACGCGATCACGGCGGAGACCCGGTTCGCCGCAGCGGTCACCAACCACGGTCAGATCGATCGCGAGTTCCGGTGGCGGCGCTACGACGTCGGGTGCGTGCCGGTGTTCTATCAGGTGGAGCCATGCGATCAGGCGGAGCAGCGCCGGCGGATCGAGCAGATGCTCGACGACGCGCGACAGCTCGCGGTCTCGGTGCTCGTGTTCCCGGAGCTGTGTCTCACCGAGGCGATGCTGCAGGAGTTGGCGGCCGCAGGGCGGTTCGCCGAGCTGGCACTGGTGATCGCCGGCAGCTATCACACCGCGACCACCGAGCCCGAGCCCGGGATCAACCGCTGCATCGTGTTCGCGGAGGGATGGCCCCTGGCCGCGCACGACAAGTTCTCTGACTTCCACTACGCGGAGGCCTCGGATCGTCCGCGCGTCCACGAGCACCTGGTGCGCCCCGACGAGTTCGGATTCGACGTGCTGATCAGCCCCCACGCCGCGGTGATCCCCCTGATCTGCAAGGACGCGATGGACACGCGGATCGTAAATTTGCTGGTCGAGCTCGCGCCGACCCTGGTGGTGGTGCCCGCGATGAGCGACGACGTTGCGGATTTCGAGCTGCTCGCGGAGCGCCTGGCGCGCGATCCCCAGGCGTTCACCGTGGTCGCGTGCGCCGGGCCACGTACGCAAGCGATCGTGGGCCGGCCGAAGCGAAAAGACCCCGTTATTTCGGTTGGATACGACAGGCCACAGGTCGCCGTGTTCGGCCTGAGCGATCGACCGCCTGGGCACAATTAAGTGAGAATAAATTGAACAGTTGACACTTGCTTTAGCACGCGTATGTTCGTGACATGGCGATGGAAATGGCGTTGTTGGACGAGCTGGTGCGGAGCGAGGACCACGAGCGGTTCACTTCGGTCGCCCGGATGATCGGGCGGATGCTCGCGACCGATCCGTCCTCGGAGTGGCGCGCGACGGTGCGCAAGCGACTGCTCCACGGCCAGCGCACGCGCAGCTCCGAGGCGGATCGGGCGTTCCTCGCCGCGCTCGAGCTGGTGGTGACCGGGTTCGAGCGCGAACGCAGCGACGCAGAGACCACCGCGGCCGAGCTTCGGAGGATCACCGGACGCAGTCACTGGGTTGCGATCCTCCACGCGCTCGCTGCGGGCCCGCTGTTGCCGAAGGACCTCGCCGACAAGGTCGGGCTCTCGACCAGCCGGCTGACCCAGATCATGAACGAGATGGAGGGCGAGCCGAACGAGCTGCTGGCGCGCTCGGTCGAGGGCCGGACTCGTCCGTGCAGGTTGACGGCGCGGGCTCGTGCGCTGTTGCCATCGCTGCCCGAGGCTGCGCCGGTCGACAAGCAACTGGGCGCCGAGGAGGTGGTGCCGGCGGTCGTGCGCTGCATGGCGGTGATGGCGCGCGACGGGCGCATCGGGCTGCAGCGCCTCGCCGATACCATGGCCGCCGAATCGGTGGAGCCCACGAGCGCCGCCCACCTGGCCGAGTTGCTCGATCGCTCCCTGCGCGAGAACCTGCTCGCGGTGCGCGAGCAGGATGGTGCGCTGGTCGCCACGGAGACCGAGCTACAGTCGCGGCTCGATCGCACGATCGAAGCGGCGTTCCGCGACGATAGCCCCGCGTTGATCACCAAGCTGCGCGAGATCGCGAGCACCGGTGACGTGGTGCTGCGCGTCGGGGCCCGGGCGCCGTGGGAGGTGCTGCTATCCCGCTACCGGCTCGACAACGTCCGGATCGTGCGCGACTCGGATCTCCGGTTCTCGCAGGTGCCCGCGCTCGATCCCGGTTACCGGCTGATCTACGAGAGCCCGGCGTTGTTCGCGGCGGATCGCGACGATCCATGGATGCAACCGCGGATGCAGGCGATGATCGACAACGCGGATCTCCGGTACTGCTTCGGCGTCACCCCGATGCCGCCGATGGCCAACTTCCTGTCGATCTCGGTCGATCCATGAGGGACGTCGTCGGAGCGCGGGCTCGCCGCGCGTCGCCCGTGCCGGTCGCACGGCCGTCCGCCGAGCTGCTCGAGATCGACCTGAAACCGGAGCTCGCCGGCGCGCTCCACGCGATCTTCGATCGTGCCCGCGCGCTGCTGCCTGGCCACTTCGGGTTCCATGCCGACCGCCACTCCGATGTCGCGCTGCGGTTCCGCGCGCTGCAACGCGATCCGGGGCTCGCGGAGCTCGCCGACGCGCTGGTCGAATCCGCACCGTGGTCGCTCGATGGCGTGGTGCTGCTGTCGCCGTCCTCCGCAGGGTTCGTGCTCGGCGACGCGATCGCGCGGCGGCGCCGGCTCCGCCACGCCGTGGTCCAGACCGACCTGCGCCGGCTGCCCACCAAGCGCCTGCTCGCCGGTGCGCTCGCGCCGCGAGAGCGGGTCGTGCTCGTCAATGACGTCGCGAGCACCGGACGCAGCCTCGACGCCATGCGCGAGCTGGTTGCCGAGCGCGGCGCGTTCGTTGCGGGCGTGCTGCTTGGCTGCGTGGTCGATCGCGCCGCGTTCGACGCGTATTGCGCCGACTGGAAGATCCAAGCCCACGCGCTGGCCACCGCGCGGTGGACGCCGCACCCAGCGGGCTCGGACTGTGCGGGATGTGCAGCCGGGTTACCGCTCGTCCCGATCTCGGAGCTGAGCTAGGGCTCAGCTGCGCGCCGCGTGGAACGCGCGCTCGAGATCGGCCTGCTGATCCGAGAGATCCTCGATCCCGACCGACAGGCGGATGAACCCGTCGACGATGCCGAGCGCGGCGCGGCGGTCCGCCGGGATGCTCGCGTGGGTCATGATCGCCGGGTGCTCGATCAGCGACTCGACGCCGCCGAGCGACTCGGCGAGCGTGAAGATCTGGCAGCTCGAGAGGAACCGCCGCGACGCGTCGAGCCCGCCCTTGAGCACGAAGCTGATCATGCCGCCGAACCCGCGCTGCTGGCGCTGCGCGAGCGCGTGCTGCGGGTGCGAGGCGAGGCCGGGGTAGATCGTCTTCTCGACCTGCGGGTGGCGCTCGAGCCACTCGGCGAGCGCGATCGCGTTGGCCTGGTGGCGATCCATGCGCACGTGCAGCGTCTTGGTGCCGCGCAGCACCAGGAAGCTGTCCATCGGCGAGTTGACCGCGCCGGACGCGTTCTGGAGGAACGCGATCCGCTCGTGCAGCGCCTTGTCCTTCATGATCAGCGCGCCGCCGACCACGTCGGAGTGACCGTTCAGGTACTTGGTCAGCGAGTGCGCGACGATGTCGGCGCCGAGGTCGAGTGGCCGCTGGAAGTACGGCGTCATGAACGTGTTGTCGACCGCGAGCAAGAGGCCGCGCTTCTTGCACACCTCGGCGACCGCCGCGATGTCGACCAGCTTGAGCATCGGGTTGGTCGGCGTCTCGATCCACACCAGCTTGGTGTTCGGGCGCACCGCCGCCTCGACCGCGGCCGCGCCGGCGATCGGATCGACGTACGAGAACTCGAACCCGAGCCGCTTGTAGACCTTGTCGAACAGCCGGAACGTGCCGCCGTACAGGTCGTCGCACGCGATCACGTGCGTACCGGCGTCGAACAGCTGGAGCAGCGTCGACGTCGCGGCGAGCCCCGACGCGAAGCACAGCCCGCCGGCTCCGCCCTCGAGCGACGCGAGGTTGGCCTCGAGCGCGAACCGGGTCTGGTTGTGGGTGCGCGAGTACTCGAAGCCCTTGTGGACGCCGGGTGCCTCCTGCGCGTAGGTGGAGGTGTAGTAGACCGGCGTCATCACCGCGCCGGTCAGAGGATCGGGGCTCTGGCCCGCGTGGATCGCGCGGGTGCCGAAGCCGAGGGTGGGATCGTCGTGCGAG
>JBQCJR010000443.1:0-5500 GCA_051952595.1 Kofleriaceae bacterium | reverse complement strand
ATTCGATCGCGGTCGTCACCGGCGGAGCCGGCTTCATCGGCTCGCACACCGTGGACCGCCTGATCGAGCTCGGTCATCGCGTGGTGGTCCTCGACAACTTCAGCACCGGCAAGCGCGCGAACCTGGCGCGGTGGAGCGACCCGAAGTACGCGTTCGATGGCGCCCAGCCGTCGCTCGAGGTGGTGACCTGCGACGTCGCGCACGGCATCTTCGCGGCGCTCGCGCCGATCACCGCGAAGCACGGCCCGGTCGAGCGGATCGTGCACCTGGCGGCCCAGGTCTCGGTGGTGCACTCGGTCGCCAATCCGCTCGTCGACATGCAGGTGAACTACGGCGGCACCCTACACGTGCTCGAGTACGCGCGCGCGATGGGGGTCGGCAAGGTGGCGTTCGCGTCGTCGGCCGCGGTGTACGGCGATGTCACCGAGATGCCGGTCGACGAGGACGCGGCGACCCGCCCGGTGTCGCCGTACGGCATCGACAAGCTCGCGTCCGAGCACGCGCTCGACTACTACGCGAACGTGCACGGCGTGGCGGCCACCGCGCTGCGGTTCTTCAACGTGTATGGCCCGCGCCAGGATCCTTCGAGCCCGTACTCCGGCGTGATCTCGATCTTCGCCGATCGCGCCAAGGCCGGCCGCCCGCTCACGATCTTCGGCGACGGCGGGCAGACCCGCGACTTCGTGTTCGTCGGCGACGTGGTCCGCGCGCTGGTCGCGGCCTCGGGCGACGGCAACAGCCGCGTGGTCGCCAACGTCGGCACCGGCCGCGAGATCACCGTGCTCGAGCTGGCGCGCACCGTGGTCGAGCTGTGCGGTGGCGCCTCGGCGATCGAGCACGCGCCGCCGCGCGCCGGCGAGATCCTCAAGTCGCGCGCGCGCGTCGACCGCCTGCGCGAGCGGTTCGGCGTGATCGCCGAGACGGCGCTGGTCGATGGCCTGCGCGCGACGCTGGGCTGAGCGCCGGGAAGCGATGACGAGGGGGCGCCCTGAACGGGCCGGCCCCTAGATCTGGTCGGTCTTCTTGCCGGCCTTGACCCAGCCGGCGATCCCGTCGGGCAGCACCTTCACGTTGGTGTAACCGGCGGTGATCGCGCGTGCGGCGGCGTCGCTCGAGGCGCCGCAGTGCTCGTTGGCGCAGTAGAACACCAGGCCGCGGGCCTTGTCGGTCGGCAGCTCGCTGGTCCGGAACGCCTCGTAGTCCGAGAGCAGGATCGCGCCGGGGATCACGCCGAGCTTCTTGCGCGTGCCGGCGCCGTTGGCGTCGACGGCCTGGCACTCGCCGGACGCGAGCTTCTGCTCGAGCTCGGCGATCGTGATCTCGGGCACCTTGGGGCCGGATTCGGCGGCCGCCGCGGCCGACGCCTTGGGCGGGTCGGACTTGCTGCAACCGGCGGGGGCGGCGAGCGCGATCGCGGCGATCCAGGCGAGCAGGGGCGTGCGCATGGCACGCAGAATAGCAGGCCGGTGCACCGGCGCAGGCACCGCCCAGGTGCGACACTGCGCCCCGTGTCGCTCGCCGTCGTCGCCGCGTACGCCACGTGCGCGCTGATCTGGGGCACCACCTGGTTCGCGATCCGGGTGTGCATCGCCGGATATCCGACCTACGCCGCGGTCGCGCTGCGGTTCGCGATCGCCGCGCTGCTGCTCGTGCCGGTCGCGCTGCGCGCTCGGCCGTGGCCGCGTGGCCGCGCGTGGGGCTGGCTGGTGCTCGCGGGCGTGCTCGACGCCGTGGGCTACCTGCTGGTCTACGTCGGGGAGGAGCGGATCTCCGGCGCGGTCGCGGCGGTGCTCTACGGCACCCAGCCGCTGATCCTCGCGCTGCTGCTCACCGCGACCCGGATCGAGCGGATCCGCCAGCGCGACGTGGTCGGCGCGCTGATCGCGCTCGGGGGCGTCGCGGTGCTGTTCTTCGACCAGCTCCACCTCTCGGCGCACCAGGCGGCGGGCGTGGCGATGGTGATCGGCTCGGTCGTCGTCGCCACGCTCTACACCACGATCATGAAGCAGCACGCGCGCGACGTACACGGCGCGGTGGCCACGACGATCTTCCTCGGCGTGACGGCGATCGTGCTCGGCGCGGTCGCGGCGATCGTCGGCGACCCGGTGCCGTGGCCGCCGCCCGCGGCGCCGACCCTCGCGCTGCTCTACCTCGCGGTGGTCGGCTCGGTGATCGCGTTCCTGGTCTACTTCTGGCTGCTGCGCCGGACCACCTTGCTGGTCACCAGCACGCTGGTGTTCGTGTTCCCGCTGGTCGCGATCGCCACCGACGCGCTGTTCGAGCGCGAGCTGCCGCTGGGCGCGCGCACCTACCTGGGCGCCGCGGTCACGCTCGCCGGGCTCGCGGTGAGCCTGCGTCGATCTCGCGAACCGCGCCTGTAGCTGATTCGGCTCGCGAGATCGCCGGCAGATCGCTGCGGTCTCGCCGCGGCGGGTACATCATGGGCGTATGGCCGAGCGCTCGTCCCCGTGGATCTTTCGCACCTACGCCGGGCACTCGAGTGCGCGCGCCTCGAACGAGCTCTACCGGCGCAACCTCGCCGCGGGGCAGACCGGGCTCTCGATCGCGTTCGACCTGCCGACCCAGTGCGGCTACGACCCGGACCATCCGCTGGCCCGGCCGGAGGTCGGCAAGGTCGGCGTCCCGATCTCGTCGATCGACGACATGCACGCGCTGTTCGACGGCATCCCGATCGAGCAGATGAACACCTCGATGACGATCAACGGCACCGCGATGTGGCTGCTCGCGCTGTACGTCGCGGTGGCGCGCGAGCGCGGCGTGCCGGAGGCCGGGCTGCGCGGCACGACCCAGAACGACATCGTCAAGGAGTACCTGGCCCGTGGCACGTACATCTTCCCGCCCGAGCCGTCGTTCGACCTGATCGCCGAGACCTACGAGTACTGCGTCGCGCACATGCCGCAGTGGAACCCGTCGAACGTGTGCAGCTACCACCTCCAGGAGGCGGGCGCGACGCCGGTCCAGGAGCTCGCGTTCGCGCTCGCCGACGCGATCGGCGTGCTCGATCGGGTCCGCGCGCGCGGCCGGGTCGACGCGGCGGCGTTCGCGCAGTGCGTGGGCCGGGTGTCGTTCTTCGTCAACGCGGGCATGCGGTTCGTCGAGGAGATGTGCAAGATGCGCGCGTTCGCGGCGCTGTGGGACGAGCTGTGCCGCGAGCGCTACGGGGTCACGGATCCGAAGCTGCGCCAGTTCCGCTACGGCGTGCAGGTCAACTCGCTCGGGCTCACCGAGCAGCAGCCCGAGAACAACGCGTGGCGGATCCTGATCGAGGCGCTCGGCGTGACGCTCTCGAAGGACGCGCGGTGCCGCGCGCTCCAGCTGCCGACCTGGAACGAGGCGCTCTCGCTGCCGCGGCCGTGGGACCAGCAGTGGTCGCTGCGGCTCCAGCAGATCCTCGCGTACGAGACCGACCTGCTCGAGTACGGCGACCTGTTCGCGGGCTCGCCGGTGGTCGCCGCCAAGGTCGAGGCGCTGTGCGCGGCCGCGCGCGACGAGCTGGCGCGGATCGCCGAGCAGGGCGGGATCCAGACCGCGATCGAGAGCGGCTACTGCAAGCGCGAGCTGGTGCGCTCGATGGCGGCGCGCATGGCGCGGATCGAGCGCGGCGAGCAGGTCGTGGTCGGCGTCAACAAGTGGACCGACGGGCTGCCGTCGCCGCTGGTCGGCGGTGATGACGGCGGGGTGTTCCGCGTCGATCCGGACGCCGCCGAGCGGGCGCTCACGTCGGTGGAGCGGACGCGGCGGACCCGTGATGCCGCGGCGGCGCGAGCGGCGCTCGCGGAGCTCGAGGCCGCGGCGCGCGCCGGCCGGCCGGTCATGGAGGCCTCGATCGCGTGTGCGCTCGCGCGGGTGACCACCGGCGAGTGGGCGGGCGCGCTGCGTGGGGTGTGGGGCGAGTACCGCGCGCAGACCGGCGTCGGCGGGGCGCAGCTCGGCGGCACCGGCAGCGGCTGGGACGAGGTGCGCGCGCGGGTGGCCGCGCTGCCGCGCCGGCCCAAGCTGCTGGTTGGCAAGCCCGGCCTGGACGGCCACTCGAACGGCGCCGAGGTGATCGCGGTGGCCGCGCGCGACGCCGGGTTCGAGGTGGTCTACGCCGGGATCCGGCTCGAGCCGGCGGCGATCGCCCAGGCCGCGGTGCAGGAGGACGTGGACGTGATCGGCCTCTCGGTGCTGTCCGGATCGCACCTCGAGCTGACCGCCGCGGTGCTCGAGGAGCTCGCCGCGCGCGGCGCCGGCGACCTGCCGGTCGTGGTCGGCGGGGTGGTCCCGGCGCGCGACCACGACGAGCTGCGCCGGCTCGGCGTCCGGAGGGTGTTCACCCCGTCGGACTACAAGCTGGTCGAGATCGTCGGCGCCCTGGTCGACCTGTGCGCGTGACCCGGTCAGCCGGGGACCGAGGGCGGTCCTCGTAGCCCGCCGGCCCCGCCGGGCCACCGAGCCCCGACGGGAACGCTTGTCGTGGGAGGGGGTTCCGCTTAGATTTCCGCCCTTCCCATGGGGATCGCTGACCTCTTCCGCCCCAAGCACCGCCACAGTGACGTTCGTGTTCGCGCCGAAGCCGTGCGCGCGCTCGACGACGCTGCCCTTCTGATCCAGGTCGCTCGCACCGATCGCGACGCCGGCGTTCGCCGGATCGCGATCGAGAAGATCGATCGCGCCGAAGCGCTCGCCGAGATCGCCGACGCCGAGACCGAGCGCAGCTTGCGCGAGCTCGCGGGCGACCGCGCGGCCCAGCTGTGGCTGTCGCGAGCGTCCAGCGAGGACGCCGAGATCGCGGGGGCCGCGCTGAGCGGCATCCTCAAGCTCGGCGACCAGCACGCCCTGGTCGACATCGTGGTCCGCGCCAAGGCCGCCGCGATCCGCAAGCGCGCGTTCGGCGAGCTGCGCGATCCACGCGCGCTGGCCGATCTGGCCAAGCGCGACGCGCCCCAGGAGCTGCGCACCGCCGCGGTCGCGCGGATCGACGATGGCGAGGTGCTGCGCGCGCTCGCGATCGACACCACGACCAAGGAGGTCGGCCTGGCGGCGGTCGAGAAGCTCGACGACGTCGAGCGGCTGGAGAACGTCGCGCAGAAGGCCAAGAACAAGGCGGTGCGCCAGAAGGCGCGCAAGATCGTCAGCGAGATCGTCGAGGCCGAGCGCGCGAAGAAGCAGCCGACCGTGCCCGACGAGGTCAAGCGCGCGCGCGCCGCGCGCGCCCAGCTGATCCGCGAGGTGGAGGCGGTCGCCGAGACGTTCGAGCTCGCGCGTGCCAGCGACGCCGTGCGCGCCGCGGAGGCCGCGTGGGCCGCGCTGGGGGAGCCGGACGGAGACGACCGCGGCGATGATCGGTTCGCGCGCGCCGTCGAGCGGTTCTGGAAGCGCAAGGAGCTGTACGAGTCCCAGGCGCGCTCCGCCGAGGAGCTGCGCGCCGTCGAGCGCGAGGCCCAGGCGAGCAGGGACCGCGCCGCGGCGGCGCGCGAGGCCGCCCGTGCCGAGGCCG
>JBQCJR010000442.1:0-2807 GCA_051952595.1 Kofleriaceae bacterium | reverse complement strand
CGCTCCGGGGGGCCCGCGGGGGCCGGGGCTTGGGGGGTGGCCGGGGGATTTTTTTTCTGCGTGTTCTTTCGCCGCCCGGTGGGCGGCGATCCCCCCCACGCCCGCGATCGCGAGCGCGCGCTCGGCGACGCGCCGTTCGTGACGATCCTGCACCCGGACGACCACCCGGCGACCGCCTCGGTGGCCGACGCGCTCGCGACCTCCGCCGGCGCGCAGACCCGCAGCCTCGGCGGCCTCGGCGCGTATCAATCGGTCAGCGTGCGCGGCGCCGCCGCCGGGCACACCGCGGTGCTGATCGACGGCATCCCGCTCGCGCGGATCGCCGAGGTCACCACCGATCTCGGCCGCTACGCGATGGACAGCTTCGGCGAGGTCGAGCTCTATCGCGGCGCCGTGCCGCTCGAGCTCGGCGGCGCGGGCGTCGGCGGCGCGGTCAACCTGATCACCCGGCTCGGCCGCGGCGAGCGTGGCGAGCGGTTCCACGCGTCGATCGGCGGCGGCTCGTTCGGCGCGCGCCACGTCCGGCTGCGCTACGCCGACGATCACCGGCGCGGCCTGCAGTCCTCGACGACGCTGTCGTACCAGGGCGCGACCGGCGATTACGGCTACTTCACCGACGGCGGCACGCCGCTCAACCCCAGCGACGATGGCTACCTGGTCCGCCGCAACAACCACTTCGATCAGATCGATCTGGCGACCCGCGGCGGGTTCGCGCGGCGCGCGCTGACCGGTGGCCTCCGGCTGTCGTGGAAGCACCAGGGGCTACCCGGCAGCATCGCGCAGCCGGCGAGCCAGGCCGAGATGACCACGCTCGACGCGATCGCCGACGTGCGCGGCGAGACCCGGCTCGGCTCGCTGCTCGGGCGCCAGCTCGGCTACCTGCTGGTCGAGCACCAGCGGCTCGACGATCCCGCCGGCGAGCTCGGGCTCGGCGCGCAGCGCCGCGGCTACGCGACGATCTCCGGGGGCGCGTCGTCGAGCTGGACGCGCGCGCTCGGTTCCCACCGCGCGAGCGCCGGGCTCGAGCTGCGCGGCGACGGGTTCTCCGACGAGGATCGCGACGGCGAGCGCGCGCGGCTGCTCGGCACCCGGCTCGGCGCCGCGGCGCTGTTCTCCGGCGACCTCGCGCTCGCCTCCACGCTGGTCGTCACGCCGTCGCTGCGGCTCGACGCGGTGCGCACCGAGCCGACCCCGATGGTCGTCGGGCCCAACGCGCTGCTCGAGGTGCCGGCGCGCCACGATCTGGTGCCCAGCCCGCGGCTCACCGTGCACGCGCGGCTCGCCGGCGATCTCGCGATCAAGGGCAGCGCCGGCTGGTACGTCCGGCTGCCCACGCTGATCGAGCTGTTCGGCAACCGCGGCGCGATGGTTGGCTCGCCCGGGCTGCGCGCCGAGCGCGGCCCGTCGAGCGACGTGGGCGTGGTGTGGGCGCCCGCCCGCGCGTTTGGATCCGGCGATCGCGTGCTCGTCGATCGCGTGCTCGTCCAGGCCGCCGGGTTCGCGAGCCGCGCGCGCGACACCATCGCGGTGATCTCGACCGCCGGGTTCGCGGCGCGCGCCGAGAACGTCGGCGCGACCCAGAGCTACGGCGGCGAGCTGGTGGCGTCGGCCCGGCTCGCGCGCACGCTGTCGCTCACCGCCAGCTACACCCGGCTCGTCACCGAGCAGCGGACGATCGATCCCAACCTGTTCGGCAAGGCGCTGCCGCGCACGCCCGGCCACCTGCTGTACGCGCGCGCGGATCTCGCGCGCCGATTCGCCGGCCGGCTCGGCAGCCTGTGGCTCGATGTCGCCGCGCAATCGACGAGCTACCTCGATCCCGCGAACTTCCAGCGCGTGCCGGCGCGTGCGCTGATCGGCGCCGGCGCGCGCGTCGAGCTCTTCGGTGGGCTCGCCGTCGCGCTGTCGGTCGCGAACCTCGCCGGCACCCGCGTCGTGACCATCCCGGCGGATCGCCCCATCGATCCACCCACCCGCACCGCGCTCTCCGATTTGGCCGGGTTCCCGCTGCCCGGCCGCAGCTTCTATCTCGCGTTCGACTGGACTCACTGAGAGGACCCCATGCTGAAGACCTCGTTCCCCTTCCTGCTCGCCTGCTCCCTCGTCGCGTGTGGCGACGACGGCAACTCCACGCCCGATGCGCCCGACGGCGAGACGGCCCAGCCCCGCGCGGTGGTGGTCGCCGGCACCTTCATGGCCGGCACCGCCGGCGTGATGTCCAAGCTCGAGCTCGACACGCTCGCCGTCGAGCAGCGCGTCGCGCCGACCGCCGCCGTGGGCAGCGATCCGATGCTGCGCAAGTTCGGCGACGAGCTGTTCGTGGTCAACCGCGCCGATGGCAACAACGTCACGATCCTCGACGCGCGCACGTTCGCCGTGGTCGAGCAGCTCGCGACCGGCGCCAACTCCAACGCGCAGGACGTCGCGGTGGTCGGCGATCAGCTGTTCGTGCCGGCGTTCGGCACCGCCGGCGTGGTCGTGTTGACCCGCGGCACCACGCAGATCTCGACGATCGATCTCTCGGCGCTCGATCCGGATGGCAAGCCGGACTGCGTCTCCGCCTACGCGGTCGGCAACCAGGTGTTCGTCGCGTGCGAGATGCTCGACCAGACGTTCATCCCGCGCGGCCCCGGCAAGGTCGCGGTGATCGATGCGTCCACCCACGCGCTGCTCCACATGCTCACCTTGACCTACCCGAATCCGTTCGGCGTGTTCGAGCAGCTCCCCGCGGAGCTCGGTGGCCAGCTGGTGATCCCGACCGTGCCGTCGTTCGCAGACGCGACGATGGGCTGCGTCGAGCAGATCTC
>JBQCJR010000441.1:0-7662 GCA_051952595.1 Kofleriaceae bacterium | reverse complement strand
TACGTCGCCGAGCGCGCGACGCTCTCGCACGGCTCGCTGCGCGATCACCTCGCGAGCCAGCTGCCGCGTGACATCGCGCACGGCTCGGCGTACCTGTCGGCGTACGCCGGCTACGCCGGGGCGCGCTGGCGCACGTTCGGCGCGGCGCTCGATCTGGTCGCGCGCCATCCGGCGATCGCCGATCGCGTGATCCGCGCGGCGCACGAGGCGTTCCGCGTGCAGAGCCGGTGGATCCGCGAGGGCCACCCGACGCGCCCGCTGGTCAGCTCGTAGTGAAGGTGCGTCTTGGCGTAGCTTGTCGGGATGTCCGATGACGCCCGCCTCCGCCTCGAACCGCTGCGCAACGAGCTCGGCCAGATCGATCGCGAGATCCTGGCGCTGGTCTCGCGGCGCCAGGCGGTCGCGCAGCGGATCGGTCAGGTCAAGCGCGAGGCCCAGATCCCGACCCGCGACTACGCGCAGGAGCGCGACGTCGTGGAGCGCGCGCGCGCGGCCGCCGTCGAGCACGGCCTGTCGCCCTCGCTCGGCGAGGAGCTGATCCTCGCGCTGATCCGCGGCTCGCTGACCGTGCAGGAGCAGGACACCGTGGCGACCCGCGGCGAGGGCAGCGGCCGCCGCGTGCTGGTGATCGGCGGCGCCGGGCACATGGGGCGGTGGTTCGTGCGCTACCTCGGGGCGCAGGGCTTCACCGTCGAGATCGCGGATCCCTCCGGCGACGGTCCACCCGGCGTGGTGCACCACCGCGACTGGCGCGCCGTGCCGCTCGATCACGAGCTGATCGTGCTCGCCGCGCCGATGCCCGCGACCGCCGAGATCCTCGAGCAGCTGGCGAGCGCGCCGCCGCCCGGCGTGGTGTTCGATGTCGGGTCGCTGAAGAGCCCGCTGCGCCACGGCCTGCACGCCCTGCGGGCCGCTGGCGGCCGGGTGACCTCGGTGCACCCGATGTTCGGGCCCGACACCGAGCTGCTCAGCGGCCGCCACGTGATCTTCGTGGACCTCGGCGTCCCCGAGGCCACCGCGGCGGCGCGCGCGTTGTTCGAGCCGACGATGGCGACCCTCGTCGAGATGGACCTCGAGAGCCACGATCGGCTGATCGCCTACGTGCTCGGCCTGTCGCACGCGCTCAACATCGCGTTCTTCACCGCGCTCGCCGAGAGCGGCGAGGCCGCGCCGCGCCTCGCGACCTTGTCGTCCACCACGTTCGACGCCCAGCTCGGCGTCGCGGCGCGGGTCGCCGAGGAGAACCCGGACCTCTACTTCGAGATCCAGACCCTCAACGACTACGGCACCGAGTCGCTCGCCGCGCTGCTCTACGCGGTCGAGCGCCTGCGCTCGGTGGTCCGCGCCCAGGACCTCGACGGCTTCCGCGGCCTCATGGATCGCGGCCGCGCATACCTCGAGGGCCGGGCGCGGCGGTAGAGCCCATGGGGACCAAGGACGCCACGATCGAAGCCCTGGTCGCTCGCCTGAACCTGCCTGCAAGAGGGTGGACGGTTGTCGATCACTGGGAAGCCGACCGCTGTGCCATCGGCATCGCCTCTGCTCGAGAGCCCGATCGGCTCGTCTACGTGAGCACGTTCGGAAAGCGGAATGGACTCTTCAGCTACGAGTGCGAGTTGCCGTCTGCCGACCCCGAGAACATGTATCGAGTTGCCGGAGAAGGCACGGACGTCCACTTCGAAGAGCTGTTGGAGGTGATGATTTCGCACCTGGGTGGCGCGGGAGATGTTCCGTCGGAGTAGGCGGCGCTCGACGTAGGCGCTACAGCATCCCGTTCGCGCGGAACCAGGCGATCGCGTCGCGGAGCGCGGGCTTGAGCGGGCTGATCGTGTAGCCGAGCTCGCGGGCGGCCTTGTCGCTGCGGAACCGGAACCGATCGGTGTACGCGTAGCGGATCTGGGTGGAGTTGACGAGCGGGTCGCGGCCGAACCGCTCGGTGAGGTCGCCCCACTTGCCGAGCGCGGCGGCGAGCGGGTGCGGGATGCGGAAGCGGGGCGGGGCGACGCCGGCGGCCGCGGCGATCTGCTCCATGACCTCGCGGTAGGTCATGTCGTGGCCGGCGAGGATGTAGCGCTCGCCGCGGCGGCCGCGCTGCCAGGCGGCGATCATGCCGCGCGCGACGTCGCGCACGTCGGCGAAGTTGTTGTAGCCGGGCGTCCAGCCGGGAACGCGGCGCTTGGCGACGTTCACGATCAGCTTTCCGGAGCTCGGGCGCGCGTCGCGCGGGCCGAACATGTACGTCGGGTTCACGATCACGGCGTCGATCCGATCGGCCGCCGCGTGCACCACGTCCTCGGCGCGCCGCTTGGTGATCGCGTAGGCGTCGATCATCCCGGCTTGCTCGAAGTTCCAGGTCGCGGTCTCGTCGCACGGCGCGCCGCTCGTGGTGAGCCCGACGGCGACCACCGACGAGGTGTGGACCAGCCGCGGTACCCGCGCGGCGATCGCGGCCTCGAGCACGTTCGCGGTGCCGGTCACGTTTGCGGCGGTCATCTCGGGAGTGACCTCGCGCTTCACGGTGACCGCGGCGGCGCAGTGGAACACCGCCGCCGCGCCGGCGAACGCGCGGGTCAGCGCATCGATCGAACCGAGGTCGGCGTCGACCCACTCGATCGGCACGTCGTCGAGGTGGGCGATCCGGGTGCCGGCCCGGCGGGTGGCGACCACGTCGTGGCCCTGTTCGCGCAGCAGCACCGCGAGGTTTCCGCCGAGCAGGCCACTGGCTCCGGTGACGACGACGCGTGACATCGCGCGCAGCTTGCCACGGCGGCGGCGCGCGATGGGCCGCGATGCCGGGCGCCGCGCGCACCGGCGGCCGTGATGTCGGCGAGCGGGTCGCGGGCGGCAGGCGCGCACCGGCGACTCGATGGGGCGCCATGCCAGCGGCGTGCGCACCGGCGGTCGCCATCGGCTACCATCGACGCATGTACGCCGAAGACCTCGCGTGGTCGGGTAGGGGCTCGCTCGGTCGCCACATCGCGCTGGGATTCGCCGCGGCGCTGGCTGCGGTCGCGGTGCGCGCCGATGGTGAGCGGCCCTCGGATCCGGCACCGGCGCGCCACGGCGCGACGGCGCGCAGCGGTACCGGCGCGGCCCACGACACGAGCGCAGCCAACGACCTCGGCGCGGTGACCCACGTACACGCCAAGCTGCGCCACGCGGGCGCCCAGATCGCGTGGCTCCACGGCGCCGCGCCGCTGTTCTCCCAGCTCTCGGCCGCGGGGCCCGACGCGCCCGACGCCGACGCCGACGCCGACGCCGACGCCGACGCCGACGCCGACGATCGCGCGCGCTGGATCCGCGTCGAGGTGCCGCGCGCGGAGGCCGCCGAGCTCGCCGCCCGGCTCGCCGCGGACCCCGCGGTCGACGAGGCGTTTGTCGCTCCGGAAATCACCCTGCCGATCGAGGCGCACCACGCGCCACTCGCCGCCGACGATCGCTGCCCGATCACCACGCCGTCGTTCGAGTCGTACCAGGGCTACCTCGGGCCGGCGCCGCACGGCATCGACGGCCCGGCGGCGTGGCGGCGCGGGCACCGCGGGGCGGGCGTGTGGTTCGCCGACATCGAGGGTGGCTGGAACGCGTCGCACGAGGACCTGCCCGGCGATCGGATCCGCCACGTCGCGGGCAAGCCGATCCCCGATCCGGCGTGGCGCGCCCACGGCACCGCAGTGCTCGGCGAGGTGGTCGGCCGCGACAACGGCAAGGGCGTGGTCGGCATCGCGCCGGACGTCGAGCGCGTGTTCACCTCGTCGATCGGCGGGCTCGCCGTGGCCGACGCGATCGACGCCGCGGCGCGCCAGCTCCGCGCGGGCGACGTGCTGCTGATCGAGCTCCAGGGCACCGGGCCGCGCGGCCGCTACCTGCCGGTCGAGTACTGGACCGACGTGTTCGACGCGATCTCCGCCGCCACCCGGCGCGGCGTCATCGTGATCGAGGCGGCGGGCAACGGCGGCGAGGACCTCGATCACCCGTCGTACGATCGCCGGTTCGATCGCGCGCGCCGCGACTCCGGCGCGATCGTCGTTGGCGCGGGCGGCCCGCCGCGCGATGGCTTCCGCGATCGCGAGCGGCTCGACTTCTCGAACTACGGCGGGCGCGTCGACGTCCAGGGCTGGGGCCGCAAGGTCGCCACCCTCGACTACGGCGATCTGCAGGCGTGCGCGGGCGCGGATCGCCACTACACCGGCGAGTTCTCGGGCACCTCGAGCGCCTCGCCGATCGTCGCCGGCGCCGCGATCCTGGTCCAGGGCGCGGCGCGCGCCGGCGGCCGCACCCTCGCCCCGCTGGCGATGCGCGACCTGCTGCGCCGCACCGGCACGCCGCAGGCCGGCAACACCCGCCAGCAGATCGGCCCGCGCCCCGACCTCGCACGCGCGCTCGCCGCCCTGCCGCGCTGAGCCGGGCTACGCCTGGTACAGCCAGACCCGGAGCAGCGACAGCAGCTGGTCCGCGTCGACCGGCTTGGTGATGTAGTCCGACGCGCCAGCCTCGAGGCACTTCTCGCGATCGCCCTTCATCGCCTTGGCGGTCAGCGCGATCACCGGCAGGTCCCGCCACTCGGAGCGCTCGCGGATCTTGTGCAGCGCCTCGTAGCCATCCATCTCGGGCATCATGATGTCCATCAGCACGACATCGATGCTCGGGTTCTCCTCGAGCTTGGTCAGCGCGCGGCGGCCGTTCTCGGCGTACTGCACGTGCATCTTGTGGCCCTCGAGCAGCGAGGTCAGCGCGAAGATGTTGCGCAGATCGTCGTCGACGACCAGCACGTGCCGCTCGGCGAGCTGCGGGTCGCTCTTGGCGATCCGGCGCAGCACGCGCTGCTTGCGCTCGGGCAGGTTGGCCTCGACGCGGTGGAGGAACAGCGCGGTCTCGTCGAGCAGCCGCTCCATCGTCGTGACGTCCTTGATGATCACGGTCTGCGCCAGGCCGTGGAGCCGGGCCTTGTCGTCCTCGGTCAGCTCGCGGCCGGTGTAGACGATCACCGGCAGCCGGCGGTGCCGTGGATCGGCCTTGATCCGCTCGATCAGCTCGAACCCGGACATCCCGGGCAGCCGCAGATCGAGCACGACGCAGTCGTACGAGGCGTCCTCGAGCGATTGCAGCGCGCCCTCGCCGGAGTCGACGGTGGTGGTCTGGACGTCGCCGTCGCCGATCAGATCGGTGATCGCCTGGCTCTGCACCGGATCGTCCTCGACCACGAGCAGCTGCTTGACCCGCTTCTCGACGAACTCGCGCACGCCGTCGAGCCCCTGCTTGAGGCGCTCGGAGGTCACCGGCTTGTGCTGGAACCCGAGCGCGCCGCACTGCAGGCTGCGCCGCTCCTCGTCGAGCCCCGAGATCACGTGGACCGGGATGTGGCGGGTGATCGGATCGTGCTTGAGCCGGTCGAGCAGCACCCAGCCATCGATGTCGGGCAGCCGCAGATCGAGCGTCACCGCGTCGGGCTTGACCGTGCGCGCGAGCTCGAGCGCCTGCGAGCCGCTGGTCGCGACCACGCCCTTGAACCCGGACTGCCGCCCCATCTCGAGCAGGGTCACCGCAAACGTCACGTCGTCCTCGATCACGAGCAGCACGCGGTCGCCCGGCTCGAGGGAGTCGTAGTCGTCCGGCACCGAGCGCGCGATCGGGATCGCCGGCGCCGGCTCGCGGTGGGGCTCGCGGATCGCCGGGGCCAGCTCGGTCCGCCCGCTCGCCTCGGCGGGCTCGGCCGCCGGGGGCGGTGCGTCGAGCGCGGCGTGCACCGCCGCGACCCGCGCCTGTGGCACCGTGCGCGCCTCGCGCGGCGCCTTGTACGTCGTCGGCAGGTACAGCGTGAACGTGCTGCCCTGGCCCGGCATGCTCTCGACCCGCAGATCACCGCCGAGCAGGCCGGCGATCTCGCGGCTGATCGCGAGGCCGAGGCCGGTACCTCCGTACTTGCGGCTGGTCGAGCCATCCGCCTGCTGGAACGCCTCGAAGATCAGCCGCTGCTTGTCCTTCGAGATCCCGATCCCGCTATCGGACACCGCGAACGCGAGCGCGTCCGGACCGGTGCGATGGATCCGCAGGTTGACCCGCCCCTTCTCGGTGAACTTCATCGCGTTCGACAGCAGGTTGCGCAGCACCTGGCGCAGCCGCATGTCGTCGGTGTCGATCCACGGCGGCAGCTCCGGATCGAGCTCGATCGTGAACGCGAGGCCCTTCTCCTCGGCCACCTGGCGGAACGTCTGGTCGACGTAGTCGCGCAGGTTGCCGAACCGCACCTGGCCGATCTCGACCGCCATCGTGCCGGACTCGATCTTCGCGAGATCGAGGATCTCGTTGATCAGCGTCATCAGATCCGTGCCGGCCTGGCGGATCGTGTCGGCGTAGCGGATCTGCTTGTCGGTCAGGTTGCCCTCGCCGTTGTCGGCGAGCTGGCGCGACAGGATCAGCAGCGAGTTGAGCGGCGTGCGCAGCTCGTGCGACATGTTCGCGAGGAACTGCGACTTGTACTTCGAGGTCAGCGCGAGCTGCTCGGCCTTCTCCTCGAGCTCCTGGCGGGCGAGCTCGACCTGCTTGTTCTTCTTCTCGACCTCGGCCTTCTGCTCGGTGAGCTGGACCGCCTTCTCCTCGAGCTCCTCGTTGGTCTGCTGCAGCTCCTCCTGCTGGCTGCGCAGCTCCTCGGTCAGGCTCTGCGACTGGCGGAGCAGCTCGTCGGTGCGCATCGTCGCCTCGATCGTCGCGATCACGATGCCGAGCGACTCGAGCATCTGATCGAGGAACGCGAGCTGGATCCCGCTGAACTTCTCGAACGACGCCAGCTCGATCACGCCCTTGACCTCGCCCTCGAACGTGATCGGCACGACCACGATCGCGTGCGGCGGCGCCTCGCCGAGCGCCGACGAGATCTGGATGTAGTCGGACGGCACCTTGGTGAGCACGATCCGCTTGCCCTCGAGCGCGGCCTGGCCGACCAGCCCCTGGCCGAACCGCCACGAGCTCGAGACCGTCTTGCGCTCCTGGTACGCGTACGACGCGAACAGCCGCAGCATCGGGCCGTCGTCATCGAGCTCGGTCATGTAGAACGCGCCGTGGTGGGCGTCGACCAGCGGCGCGAGCTCGTTGAGGATCAGCCGCGCCACGGTCAGCAGGTCGCGCTGGCCCTGCAGCATGCGGGTGAACCGCGCGACGTTGGTCTTCAGCCAGTCCTGCTCCTGGTTGACCTTGGTGGTCTCGGCCAGGGTGCGGATCATCTGGTTGACGGTGTCCTTGAGCTGCGCGATCTCGCCGCGCGCCTCGACGGTGATCGACCGGGTCAGGTCGCCCTGGGTCACCGCGGTGGCGACGTCGCGGATCGCGCGGACCTGGCCGGTCAGGTTGCCGGCGAGCTCGTTGACGTTGTTGGTGAGGTCGCGCCACACGCCCGCGGCGCCCGGGACGTCGGCCTGGCCACCGAGGCGGCCCTCGACGCCCACGTCGCGCGCCACGCCGGTCACCTGCTCGGCGAACGTCGACAGCGTGTCGATCATGCTGTTGATCGTCTCGACCAGCGTGGCGATCTCGCCGCGCGCGGTCAGCGACAGCTTGCGCTCGAGGTCGCCGTTCGCGACCGCGGTGACGACCGTCGCGATGCCGCGCACCTGCTCGGTGAGGTTGCGCGCCATCAGGTTCACGTTATCGGTCAGCTCGCGCCACGTG
>JBQCJR010000440.1:0-3899 GCA_051952595.1 Kofleriaceae bacterium | reverse complement strand
CGCCCTCGAGGCCGAGCACGCGATCGGCCTCCTCGCCGCGCGCGGTGACCATGATGATGGGCACGTCGCAGCGCGCGCGCAGCTGGCGGCACACCTCGAGGCCGTCGGTGCCGGGCAGCATGAGATCGAGGAGCACCACGTCGGGCCGGATCCGCAGCACCTCGGGGACGGCCTGGTCGCCGCGGGTCACCAGGTGGACCTCGACGCGATGCGAGGCGAGGTACTGGGTGGTCAGCCGGGCGAGCCGGTCGTCATCCTCGACGTAGACCACGCGGATGTCGCTCGCCGGCGCCGGATCGGTGTCGCGTACCACCCGGGCAGTATTTCATCGGCGCGCGCGCCCGCGATGGACGGAAACATCCAGAAATATCCGGCGGGTGGCTGCACCCTGCGGCTGGATGGGCTCGCGTGCGTCGAGCGCCGCGTCGTACATTCCTGCGGTGCGTTGGCCGTCGGTGATCCTCGCGAGCTCGGTCGCGGTCGCCCACGCGGCGCCCACCGCGCTCGCCGGGGGCCTGGTGGTCACGAGCGGCTCGCCGCGCTCGGTCGGCCGCGCGGGGACGGGCACGATCGGCGACGACGGCGGAGGCGCGCTGCTGGTCAATCCGGCGGCGATGGCCCGCCGCGCCGGCGCGCGCGCCCAGCTCGGGTTCCTGTTCGCCGACGACGAGATCGCGTGGCAGGGCAGCAAGCTCTCGGCGGGCGAGGATCCGCAGCCGCCGCCGGTGGTGCGCAACCAGTCCGCATCGGGGATGGCGCCGTTCGGCGCGGCGATCGGCTCGGTCGGGCCGTGGGTGATCGGGCTCGGCGCGATGACCTCGGGGCTCTCGGAGCGCACCCTGCGCCGGCCGAGCGACCTGCCGCCCAGCTCGCTCGACAACAAGTTCGAGTTTCGTTACGCCGGGATCGAGGGCGCGATGCGCCGCGACACCGTGGCGTTCGGCGTGGCGCGCCGGATCGGCGACACGCTCGCGATCGGCGCCTCGCTCTCGGCGACCCGCGTCCAGCTGATCGAGACCCGCCGGATGTGGGCGGGGTTCGGCGGCCGCGATCGGATCGGCGCGCCGCAGCAGGACATCGAGGTGTCGTTCGATGCCGAGGACTGGTTCGTGCCGGGCGCGATGGCGGGCGTGCTGCTCGCGCCGGGCGACGGCCCGCTCGAGCTCGGCGCGTCGATCGGCTGGACCCAGACGGTGCGCGTCGATGCCGACGTCGCGGCGAGCGGCACGCCGCGCGGCCCCGCGATCTCGAAGAGCCGGGCCTCGGCGCGGCTACACCTGCGACAGCCGGTCGCGCTGCGCGCCGGCGCGCGCTACCTCGGCGAGCGGTTCGTGCTCGAGCTCGGCGGCGATCTGTGGATCGCACCCGAGCAGGCGCGCGCGCCGCGCTGGCTGGTGCGCGACGTCAGCGTGCTCGATCCATCCGGCGTGGAGGTCGATCTGATCTACGTGCCGTCGCGGATCTCGATGCGCACCCACGGCGCCGTGCGCGGCGCGGTCGACGCCGAGCTGATCGGCGGGTTCCTGTGGGCGACCGCGGGCTACGCGTTCTCCGTGGGCGCGGTCTCGGCCGACCGCCAGTCTCCGACCTTCGGCGATCTCGGGGGCCACACCCTCGCGCTCGGCCTCGAGGGCACCGCGGGCGGGTTCACGTTCACGATCGGCTGGTCGCGCACCTGGTCGGTCGCGTTCCGCTCGTCGTCGCGGCTCGAGCTCGACAACCCGTTTCACGCCGGCACCGCCGAGGTCCCTGGCGGCGTCTATGATGGATCGATCGATCAGATCGGGATCCTGATCGATGCAGAGCTCGACGCGCCGTAGGCGCGGTGGCTGGTAGGGCGCAGAGCCCTGTGGACATGGCGCTCCTGTGACCTGCGCCGAGCTCGGGCACAGGTGGCGCGGTGGTCCGCAGCTCACAGTCGCGTTGTCAACCGCCGGCCCGCGCCGGGCGACGGGTTCCCACAAGACCACACGGCCGGCGGGTACCGGGGGCGCGTGGGGCCAGTGGGGGGGGGGTGGTCCCCTGCACCAGGTCGTTTTTTCACCCGTCGCCCGTCGCCGGCGGCCGGTTGCCCACATGACCACAGGGCCTGCTGCTACCGGGGAGATTTTTTCGGGATCCCCTCCGGGGGAAGAGGAAGAGCTGGGATGACGGGGAGGGCTGGCTGGTGTCCGGGTTGCGGACGTGATGTCCGGATATCGGACGAATGGGGCGGTGGCTGGAGTGTCAGGACCGCGTGGTGCGGATATCGGCGAAATCAACGAGTCGTCGACGGAGATGGGTCATGAGGCAGGTGCAGCAGGAGCTGCGGTTCAAGCAGCGCGGCGCCCTGCGCCCGGACCACCTAGTACAGGCACCCCGGCACGATGCTGGCCGGGTCGCGCAGCGCCTCGACCTGCGCGAGCTCGCGCTCCCAGAAGCACAGCGTGTCGGCGTTGTTGAGATATCCGTACTGGTAGAACGTGTGGTTCGACGTCCGGTCGACCAGCCGGCGGCGGTGGGTGTCGTGCAGGTCGGCATGGCGCGCGGTGACGACGTCGCGGCCGCGCGCGAGCAGCTCGCGGGCGCGCGCGAGGTGGCGATCCATCGCGGCGCCGTCGCCGCCGAGGTGGGCGAGGGTGGCCTCGTAGGTCTCGAGCACGAACCGCGCGCGGTGGCGATCGATCGCGAAGCCGTCGCGCAGCTCGTCGGTCCAGCGGCCGGGGGGCAGCGCGGCGGCCTCGATCCCGGCGCCGATCCGGTCCAGCTGGTCGGCGTATGCGGCGAGCGGCTCGAGCACGTCGCGCCGGAACGCCGCGGGATCGCTGCCGGCGGCGAGATCGTCGAACGTCACGCGATCTGGCTGCGACACGATGTCGAGCGCGCGGCCGGTATCGATCGCCAGGTCGCGGCCGGCGACGTACTGCACCAACTCGTGGCCCATCAGGTGCTCGCGCTGTGCCTCGATCAGCTCGACCACCGCCGGGACGGCCGCGCCGAGCTCGGGCGCCAGCTCGGCCTCGATCAGCCGCTCGTACGCATCGGGCAGCTCGTACGAGGCGCGCAGCGCGGTGACGTCGTGCAGCCAGTAGCCCCACTCCCAGCCGCTCGAGAACAGCAGCTGGTTGTCGAGCTTGCCGCAGGTCACGGTCTCGCGCAGCTGGTCGAGATCGAGCCAGCGGTTGCGTACGTACAGCGGCATGTACTGCGGCACCGAGTTGTCGAACGCGACCCAGTACGCGGTCTCGGGGAAGTACGCCGCCGGCTGACCGGCGCACATTCGCGACGCGAGGTACTCGCGGTGCGCCGAGAAGTCGTCGTGGTGGTACGCGCCGCCGGTCGGCTCGAACAGGTTGTAGAACATCACCGTGTGGATATCGGGGACGATCGCTGGATCGGCGTACTTGACCAGGAAGTAGTAGATCAGGTCCTCGCCCATGTACTGGACGACCTGCTCGGCGCCGACGTGGACCACCGCGTGCATCTCGGACTGCGGCGCGAGGCCGCGCAGCTGGTGCTGGACCTCGTTGACCGCGTCGATGAACCGCTGCGGGTCGGCGTTGAAGAACTCGCCGAAGCTGAGGTCGTAGACGTCGAACGGCAGGCCCTCGGTGACCAGCGGCAGGCGCTGGGCGATCTCGTCGGCGATCGGCACCGTGCCGGTCCGGTCGTCCGAGAGGTCGAACGCGAGCTGGAGGTTCGCCTGGCCGAACAGCTGGATGTTGAGCCCGACCCGCACGCCGCGCGCGTGGGCGTAGTCGATCAGCTCGCGGGTGAACGCCTGCCACGCGGCGTGGCGATCCGGATCGAGGATGTCGTCGAGCGCGACCCACTGGAGGTAGTTGCCGCGGTTCTTGATCGTCCAGTCGATGATCCGGTGCGCGTCGTCGCGCGAGCCGACCGAGGGCTCCCAGAACGCG
>JBQCJR010000439.1:0-3559 GCA_051952595.1 Kofleriaceae bacterium | reverse complement strand
GCCATCGGCCAGCACGACGTGTGCGAGCCGCGCGGTGCCGGGGGCGCGCACGTAGATCCGGTCCCACCGCGCGCCGTTCCGGCCCTCGAACCGGATCGGCCGCTCGGCGGTGCCCTCCGCGATCAGCTCGCCCTCGTTCGGGACCCGCGGGTACGCGACGTTGAGGCTCGTTCCCTCGGCGAATTCGACGCGCGCGCACGGCTCGATCACCAGCTTCGCGCCCTCGCGGACGTTGACGTCCTCGGTGATCACGTGAGGGCTGCCGGCGGCGGTCCAGGTCTCGACGCCCTGGATCTCGCCGGCGTGCAGCGTCGGCGGCTGGGTCGCCGGGGGCGCGACGAGCGCGGGGCAGCTCTCGGTCGCGTCGGGGCCCGCGGGTTCGGACTTGTCAGAGCAGGCAGTGGCGGCGACCGCGGTGGTCGCGATCAGCGCGCCCCACCACGGGGTTCGGGTCGAGCGATCATGGAGGCTAGGCATGAGGTTCTCCTTCGAAGCGGCGCATCGGCGCCGCGCGGCCCTCTCTACGGCCTGGTCTGCACGCTCGCCATGGCGCATCTGCATCACGCCGGGCGCGGAAGGTCTGGCGCCGTGGCGACCATCACGCGCCGTCGCCGCACGCGCTAAGGTCCGCTCGCTGCACCGATGACGAAGTCTCCCCGCCCCGACCTGGCCCCCGGCCCCGATGGCAAGCTCCGCTGCTTCTGGGGCGTCTCCGCACCGGAGTACGTCGACTATCACGACCACGAGTGGGGCTTTCCCGTGGTCGACGATCGGCGCCTGTTCGAGAAGCTGTGCCTCGAGGGGTTCCAGTCCGGCCTGTCGTGGATCACGATCCTGCGCAAGCGCGACGCGTTCCGCCGCGCGTTCGCGAACTTCGAGCCGGCGAAGGTCGCCCGGTTCGGCGCCCGCGACGTGGAGCGGCTGCTCGGCGACGCGGCGATCGTGCGCCACCGCGGCAAGATCGAATCGACGATCCAGAACGCCGCGCGCGCGCTCGAGCTGATCGACGAGCGAGGCTCGCTGTCAGCCTACGTCTGGAGCTTCGTGCCGGCCGCGAGCGAGCGGCCGCGCGTGGTGACGCGCGCCGCGGTGCCGTCCCAGACCCCGACCTCGATCGCGCTGTCCAAGGACCTCAAGCGGCGCGGCTGGACGTTCGTCGGACCGACGACGGTCTACGCGTTCATGCAGGCGATGGGGCTGGTCAACGACCACCTCGAGGGATGCGCGGTCCGCCCCGCGGCGGAGGCGGCTCGAGAGCGTTCTTGACATCGCGGGCACCGGGGCGTGCAATGGGTCGATGGAGGCACTCTCGATGTCGCGCCGACCGAGCAGGCACCTGGGGCGCTGGGCGGCGGGCGTAGCGTTCGCGCTCGGCGCCTGGTTCGTGGTCTCCCGCGGGCCCGGGCACGAGCTCGAGGTCGCAAACGAAGACGTGGTCCCGCTCGAGATGCACGTGGCGCTCTCGGATGGCTCCAACGTGTGGTCGGGGACGCTGCAGCCAGGCGAGCGCCGCCAGCTCGCCGGGTTCGTGCCGCACGGCGAGGCCCACTGGGTGGTCGAGAGCCAGGCGCCCGATGCGCCGAAGCAGCGCGCCTCGTTCGGCTACCTGGAGCCGAGGTCGCGGACCGAGAGCTGCGTGTCGATCGCGCGGACGCAGATCGAAGCGCGCACGTGCAGCGCCGCCCGGTGATCCCCCCGCGATCGCCACGCCACTGAACGCTCGCGGCCCGAGCGGTGACTCCGGGTAATGCATCGTATTCCGATCGCTGCCCTCGTCGCGTGCCTCGCCCTGCCCGGCTGTGGCGACGACGCCCCCAGCTCCGCCGAGCCGCTGCCGCTCGACGAGATCCGCGCGCGCGCCGAGGAGCTGCGCGCGGAGCTGATCGCGGTCCGCCGCGACCTCCACATGTATCCCGAGCTGCCGGGCGAGGAGGTGCGCACTGCGAGCATCGTCGCGACGCGCCTGCGCGCGCTCGGCCTCGAGGTCCGCACCGGCGTCGGCGGGCACGGCGTGGTCGCGGTGCTGCGCGGCGCGCGCCCCGGCCCGGTGGTCGGCTTCCGCGCCGACATGGACGCGATGCCGGACACCGAGCCGCCGGGCCGCGCGTACGGCTCGACGGTGCCGGGCAAGTTCCACATCTGCGGGCACGACCTGCACACCACGGTGGGCCTGGGGATCGCCGAGGTGCTCGCGTCGCTCCGCGACCGGATGCACGGCACGGTGGTGTTCCTGTTCCAGCCGGCCGAGGAGACGCTCGCCGGCGCCGCGGCGATGCTCGCCGACGGCGCGCTCGATCCACGGCCCGAGGTGATCTACGCGGTCCACGCCGGGCCGTTCCCGGTCGGCTCGATCGCGTACGGCGCCGCGCTCGCGGGGCACGACTCGTTCCAGATCCAGCTGACCGGACCGAACGCGTCCGCGGCGCTCGCCCAGCAGATCGCCGGCGCGCTCGCGCCGATCGGCACCACGCGGCCGCCGAGCGACCTCGCCGGGATCGACGAGCTGATCGACGGCATCCAGCGCCCCGATGGCCCGTACGCGACCTCGATCTACCTGCGCGCCCGCGCGGTCACGGATCGCGATCCGATCGCGGTGGCCGGCTCGGTCAAGGCGTCGCACGACGAGCTGTTCGCGCCGACCCGGGCGGCGATCGAGCAGGTCGCCGAGCAGGAAGCCGGCCCCGGCAACTACGAGCTGCGGTTCGATCCGGGGCCGTTCCCATCGATGCACAGCGATCCGGACGTCACCGCGCAGACCTTGCCGGCGCTGACCGCCGCGATCGGCGACGCGAACGCGCTGCCACTGCACGCCGCGCTGCCGTTCGCGAGCGAAGATCTCGCGCTGCTGCTCCGCGAGGTGCCAGGCGCGATGTTCTTCCTCGGCGTGGCGGATCGCTCGCGCGGCCTGATCGGCTTCTCGCATTTCCCGGACTTCGACATCGACGAGCGCTCGATCGAGGTCGGGACCACCGCGATGTCGGCGGTGATCTGGGAGCGCCTGGCCGAGCGGTCTCCCCGATGAAACAAGCAGTCTCGCGCACTTGAGCGATCAAGATAGATTCTTATTGCACCGCGTCACGAGCGGACCCATGATGTGTCACATCGTGACACAGGAATCGCAGCCGCGATGCCTGACCGATGCAAGGGGGTCTCTCATGACGTACTCCACCGTCTCTCTCTCGTGGATCGCACTCGCGCTGGCGGTCGCCGCGCTGCTCCTGATCGCCGCGCTGTCGCCGGGCGTGGTCGCCCAGCTCGCCGTGCGCGGCGTGTTGCTCGGCGGCGGGATCGCCGCGGCGCTCGCCCTGGGCACGGATCACGCCTCGACGTGACCGGACGCCTATCGCGCGGACGGCCGCGCGAGCCGCCCGGGGCGCGCGCCGGTCAGCTCGCCGTGCTCCGCGATCAGCTCGCCGCGCACGACGGTGGCGCGGTAGCCGGTGGCGCGCTGGAGGAACCGCTTGCCGCCGGCGGGCAGATCGCGGACCAGCGCCGGGCGGTGCAGCGCGAGCGCGCCGAGATCGATCACGTTGAGATCCGCGCGCGCGCCGGGCCGCAG
>JBQCJR010000438.1:0-7289 GCA_051952595.1 Kofleriaceae bacterium | reverse complement strand
CGATTCGGCGATCTGGGCGCCGAGCCGGCGCAGGTCCTCGACCACCGCGTTGGCATCGGCCAGCTGCTCCTGCTCGATCGTCGCCTCGGTCGAGACCGCCGCGACCTTGCGCTCGCTCACCCGGGTGCCGAGCGCCTGCCACGCGCGCACCGCGCCGACCGCCTGGCCGGACAGCTCGCGCACGCCGGTCAGCGCGTCGTTGAGCCGGAGGAACTTGGGATCGAGGCGGAGCAGGGCGAGCACGTCCTCGATCGGCGTCGCCGGCTTCTCGGTCGCCGGTCGGGCGGTGCCGTCCTGCTTGACCTCGCGGTAGCGGCGGATCGCCTGATCGAACAGCTGATCGCGGAGGTGGCGATCCTTGCGCGCGCGATCGATGGTGTCGACGATCGGCTGGAGCCGCGCGACCAGCCCGTCGTACCAGCGCTGCGAATCGTCGAACTTGCAGTCGGCGAGCTCGACGTAGCCGGCGAGCAGGCTCGCCTCGGGCCACAGCGGCGACGACGGGAAGTGCTGGAGGAACTCCTTCACCAGGTCGCGCGAGGTCGCCAGCTCGCGCTTCTGGTACATCGACCACGACGCCTCGAACAGCGCGTCGGGCAGGTACGCCGAGTCGTCCGGGATCTGGAAGTAGTGGTAGTACGCGTCGTCGTACTCGCCCTGCTCGTGGGCGATCCGGCCGAGGCCGAGCCGCGCGAGGTCCTTGACCGTGAAGTAGCGATCGTCGACCACGAACGTGAGCTTGTCGTTGTCCGGCGTGGCGGCGATCTCGCACATCGCCTCGGCCGAGGCGCGGTACTCGCCGCGCCGCGCGCGGATCACGCCGCGCAGGTAGACCGCCGACGAGTACATCCGGCTCTTCTTGGAGATCGTGACCAGCTCGCCCTCGGAGTCGGCGAGCTTGCCGGCATCGTACGCGGCGCGGCCGCGCAGGTACGCGCGCTCGCCGGCCGCCGACACCGGGATGGGATCGGCGTGCTGGATCGCCTCGAGCCGGGCGAGCACGCCGGCGTGATCGCGGGTCTCGAGCGCGATGTCGACCGCGCGGCGGTGCGCCGGGCCCCAGTACGACGCCGCCGGGCCGCGCCGCAGCACGGCTTCGAACGCCTCGAGCGCGGCGCCATAGGAGCCGGCGCGCGCGAGCGCTACGCCGAGGTCGTACTCGGCGTTCTGGTACTCGACGAAGTCGGTGAACGCGGCGTAGCGCGGCGACTTCGCGATCGCGTACAGCGCGACCGCGGCGGTCGCGAACGAGCCGTCCTTGAGCAGCCCCTCGGCGACCGCGAGCTCGCGGCGCAGCGTCTCGAGGTTGCCGCTATCGACGTCGATCAGCTTGATCCGCTCGAGCGCGGCGAAGTACTTCGCGAGCGGCTCGTCGGCGCCGCGGGGCGCCGCGCGGCTCGTGGCCGGGGTGGGCTGGGCGAGGGCGGGGCCGCCGGAGGCCGCGAGCGCGAGGGCGAGCGCGAGCGCGCGGCGCGCGATCACGGCTTGGCTCCCTTGCCAGCCTCGGCGCGCGGCTGGGTCTTGACCGCGACGTCGATCCCGAGGCCGTAGGAGCCGCGCTCCTTGCGCTTCCACTCGTACGCGATGTCGCCGCTGTCCCGCGCCTTCGCGGCGACCACGAGATCCTTGCCGGGCACCGCCTTCACGACGATCTGCGACTCGGTCACCGAGGTGAACGAGTCGTCGTCCTTGCCGGTCGCCTCGACGCGGAACGTGATCAGGTGGCGGCCCGGCGCGACGTAGCCATCGAACCGCACGCCGTCGTCGCTCGCGATCCCGCCGGCGGCGTTCTCGTAGACGCTCGCGCCATCGAGCCGGATCGTCGCCTTGGCCGGGTTGTAGTAGCGCGCGGTGGTGTAGGTCAGCTTGATCTGGATCCGCGTCGAGTAGAGCTGGCTCTCGACGGTGCTGGCGCGCGCGCGCGACTGGAACAGCTCGTCGCGGAGCGACAGGTACTCCTGGCGCAGCGAATCGACGTCGACCGCCGCGACCGCGGGCTTGCCTTCGCGGGCGCCGTCCTTCGGCGCGGGGTCCTTCGCAGGCTCCGGCGGGCTCGCGGCCGGCGCGTCACCGCTGCCGCCTCCGCTGCCCGCGCCGCCGCCGGCACCACCGCCACCGCCCGCCGGGGGGGCGGGCGTCGCCGGTGCGCCGGGCGCCGCGGCCGCCGCGGACTTCACCGCGTCCTTGCCGGGCTCGGGATCGGGCGGCTCGGTCGTCGCGGGCACCGGCTCGGCTTGCTTCGCGACCACCGGTTTCTTCGGCCGCTTCTTGCGCGGCGCGGCCACCGCGAGCGTGGGCACGAGGGCGAGCAACACGATGGTTCCAAGGCGCATCGACGGTCTCCAGAGGTTGGGCACCGGCGCGGCCGGTCGCCGCGGATCAGTTACTGAACGGCAGGAACAACGAGAGGCTGGCGGTGATCGCGCTGTCGTTGACGAGGAAGCGCTCGTCGAGCAGCTCCTGTCGGAAGGTTCGGTTGCGCGCGTCGATCCGGAAGGCCGCGGCCTCCCCCAGGAACAGCTTCATTCCGAACCCGAGCACGCCGGACGCGCCCCGGCTGGTCTTCGAGTCGATCACGCCGACGCCGATATCGGCGTGCAGGTCGAAGTGCACGATCGAGCCACCGAGTCGCAACTTGCCGTACACGGGGCTCCACACCAGCAGCGACTCGCCGAAGATCATCCGCGCGTAGGTATCGGTGAGCACCTCGCCGCGCCGGTCCTCGAGCGCGCGCACGATGTCGGCGTTCGCGTGGGTCCACGAGCCCGAGAACTCGACCGCGGTCTCGTCGGTCATGTGATAGGTGTACGAAGCCGAGAGCAGGTACGTGCCGGACAGCAGGTCGCTCGCGTAGTAGCCGCCGCCGACGCTCAGCTCGTGGCGGCCCTGCTTGATGAACAGCCGGTCGACCGCGCCGCGCCGCTTGCGCTTGAGCGCGAGCCGGTCCGCGATCTCCTGATCGACGCACATCTGCGTGGAGCGCGGCACGGTGTGCGGCCCCTCGGTGAGGCCCGGACTGGGCCGGGCCGGATCGTTGGCCAGCAGATCGGCGAGAGCGGTCGCTGGCGCGAGGACCACCAGCAGCGCGAGCAGTGCGGCGGTGCGCATCACAGCCCCGACGGGAGGTAGAGCGCGAGCCCGGCGGTCGCGATCAGGTTGTTGGTGTAGCGGGTCTCGCCGGCGATCTCCTGGACGGCCATCAGGTCGCGCGCGTCGAGCCGGATCGTCAGCGCGCGGGTGACGAACAGATCGATCGCGATCCCGCCGTCGAACGCGATGCCCTGGACCGCGTCGTGGATCATCCGGCCGGCGCCACCGAACACCATGATGTCGGCGTGCACGATGCCGCCGCCGAGCTTGAGCTTGGCGTGGATCGGCGACCACATGAGGTTGGCTAGGCCGATGTAGGCGATGCCGGGCTCGAACCGGTTATCGCCGAAGAACTTCTCGAGGGGTGCATCGAGGTCGAGTGCGAGCCGCGTCACATCGAGCTGGAGCTGGAGCCCGAGGTCCTCGGTGAAGAAGAACCCGAGCGAGCCGCCGGCGAGCCAGCTCGACGAGGTGAGGTCGCCGCCGTACAGCCCGCCGTGTGCGCCGATCACGATCTTCTTGTTCTTCTGGAAGTTGCGCTTTTGGACGCCGCGCGGCTTCAACTGCTCGCCGAGCTGGTCGCTGATCGACTGGTCGAGACACGACGGCAACGGCGCGTCCGATGGCCTCGCCGGCGCCGGCTGCGCCGATGCGACGCCAAGCCCACACCCGAGCAACAGTGCGAGTCCCCCGACTGAACGCTGCACTATCGGCAAGGTACTCTCGTTAGAGAGCCCAAACAACACGGCGACGTGCGCACTCGATCGAGGTACCATTTTCCAGATGGAGCACTTGACGGGGACACGGATCCGGCGCGAGGCGACGCCGGCGACGGTCAATCTCCGCCGATGCAAGCTCGTCGTGATCAAAGGCGCGCAGCGTGGCACCGAGTTCGTGATCGCGGGCGATGTGTTTCGCGTCGGCAAGGCGCCGGACGTCAACGACCTGGTGCTCGGCGACGAGACGGTGTCGCGCGTGCACTTCGAGATCATGCGCGACGCGAAGGGGTATCTGGTCCGCGACCTGCGCAGCACCAACGGCACGTTCCTCGACGGCGCCGAGGTGGTCGAGGCGTACCTGCGCGCGGGCTCGGTGATCGGCGCCGGCTCGGTCGAGCTCAAGTTCACCCCGTTCGAGGAACGGATCGAGATCCTGCCGAGCGAGAAGGAGCAGCTCGGCGAGATGGTCGGACGCTCGCCGGCGATGCGGGAGATCTTCGGGCTGGTCGAGCGGATCGCGCCGACCGACGCGACGGTGTTGATCGAAGGCGAGACCGGCACCGGCAAGGACATGATCGCGCGCACGCTGCACCAGCTCTCGCGCCGCCACGCCGCGCCGTTCATCGTGGTCGACTGCGGCGCGGTCGCGGGCACGCTGATCGAGAGCGAGCTGTTCGGTCACGAGAAGGGCGCGTTCACCGGCGCGGTCACCGCGCGCCAGGGCGCGTTCGAGCTGGCGAGCGGCGGCACGGTGTTCCTCGACGAGCTCGGCGAGCTGTCGCTCGATCTCCAGCCCAAGCTGCTGCGCGTGCTCGAGCAGCGCGAGCTGCGGCGGGTCGGCGGCGGCAAGACGATCAAGGTCGATCTCCGCGTGATCGCCGCCACGCGCAAGGATCTCCGGTCCGAGGTCGAGAAGGGCAAGTTCCGCGAGGACCTCTACTTCCGGCTCAACGTCGTGCCGATCACCGCGCCCGCGCTGCGCGAGCGCCGCGAGGACATCCCGCTCTTGATCGACTCGATGCTGAAGAAGCTCGCCCCGAGCGGCGCCGGCGAGATCTCGGAGGCCACGCGCGCCGCGCTGATGGCGCACGACTGGCCGGGCAACGTGCGCGAGCTGCGCAACGTGATCGAGCGCGCGCTCGCCCTCGGCGCCGATCCCGGCATGCTGGTCGCGCCGATCGGCGAGCCGGGGCCGTCGCGTGGCGCGCAGCTCCGCGACGGGATCGAGTTCGAGCCCGGCGTCTCGTTCCGCGACACCAAGGAGAAGTGGAACGAGCTGTTCGAGCGCCGCTATCTCAGCTGGCTGATCAAGCGGGCCGACGGGAACATCTCGAAGGCCGCGCGCGACGCCGACATGGATCGCAAGTACCTCCACAAGCTACTGCGGAAGTACGGGATCACCGGCGAGCCCAGCGACGAAGATAATTGATCCTGACCGCGGGAAGCGGCCAGGATCGTGGCTCCCAACCGCGAGGGTCGGGAGTCTAGGTTTGTAAGGGAGGGAAGGGGAAAAGCGACGCGGACTAGGCTTCGGCCTGCTGCGCCGGCTCGCGTCCGCGCATCTGGAGGCGCGAGACGTAGCGCGACGCGGTGCCGCGCTTGAGGATGCCCTTCGTCACGGCGCTGTCGATGATCGAGACAGCCGCCTTGACGAGGTTGGCCGCTTCACCGGCCTTGGAATCGACTGCAGTACGTGCCTTCTTCACCGCCGTGCGCAGAGCCGCCATCGCCGCGCGGTTACGCGCGCGGTTCTTGATCATCTTGCGATTCTGCTTCTCGGCCGAACGGATATTGGCCACTGGGATCTCCTGAGGGAGCAGGTGGTTAACCCGACAGCCACCGGGTGTCAAGGCTCGAAGCCGCTCCGGGGCTCCGATCTCCGGGAGTACCCGATGATGGGTGTGAATAACTTGCGGACCGGTCGGTGATCGGAGCGCTGATCTCAGCGAGATCTCACCCACTCGATCGCGGGTGCTCAAAAAAGCATCACTTCTTTGCCCCGCCGCCCGGACCGTGCGATTCGGTCTGTTTGGCCTCGTTCCAGAGGGCGTCCATCTCCTCGAGATCCGAGCTGTGCGGCGCCTTGCCGCGCTCGGCGAGACGGTCCTCGATGTACTCGAACCGCTGCTGGAACCGCTGGGTCGCGTCGATCAGCGCGTTCTCGGCGTCCACCCCGAGCTTGCGAGCGAGGTTCACGGTCGCGAGCAGCAGGTCGCCGATCTCGTGGTGCTGCGCGGCGGCATCCCCGGCGCGCGCGGCGGCGGCGATCTCGAGGACCTCCTCTTCGACCTTGGCGAAGGAGCCCTCCCAGCCCGGCCAGTCGAACCCGACCTTGCCGGCCTTGCTGCCGAGCTTCTGGGCGCGGGCGAGGGCAGGGCCTGGCTTGAGCCCGGCGAGCACCCGGTCCTTCTTCACTCCCGCGGCCGCCTTCTCGGAGGCCTTGATCTCCTCCCACTTGGCCAGCACCTGCTCGCTGGTCTGGATCCCGGTGGCGTCGCCGAACACGTGGGGGTGGCGGCGCTCCAGCTTGTCGGAGATCTCGGCGATCACCGCGTCGATGTCGAAGTCGCCCTGCTCGCGGCGGAGCGCCGACTGAAACACCACCTGCATGAGCAGATCTCCGAGCTCCTCGCGGTGGCCGGGGACGTCGCCGCGGGCGAGCGCGTCGAGCACCTCGTAGGTCTCCTCGATCAGGAACGGGCGCAGGGTCTCGAGCGTCTGCTCGCGGTCCCACGGGCAGCCGTTCGGCGCGAGCAGCCGGTCCATGATGGCGACCAGCCGGGTCAGCGAGGCGCCGGGCTGCGGCGGAGTGGGCGAAGGGTCCATGGCGCGAACATATCGCAGTCCACGTCGGGCGCGTCCGAGCGTGCTATACGACCCTGCCCGGGCCGTAGGATCGCCCGGGCACCCCATCAAGCAAGTGACCCAACCGAAGACCATCCGTCGCGAGAAGCTCGCATTCGACAACCCCGAGGCGCTCCAGGCGCTGTGTGGATCCAACAACGGCCGGCTCAAGCTGATCGAGCGGACCGCCGGCGCGCAGGTGCACCGGCGCGGCAACGAGATCACGATCGAGGGCGACGACGCGGCCGCCGGCGTGGCGCGCAGCGCGGTCGAGCAGCTCTATGATCTCGCGCTCGCCGGCAAGGCGCTCGGCTCCGATGACGTCGTGCGCGCGGTCAAGCTGATCCAGGGCGACGGCGCGGCCGGCGGCCCGGTGACGATCCAGGGCGTGTTCGGCGACACGATCCTGACGCCGCGCGCCGGCCGTCCGATCGCGCCCAAGGGCGCCGCGCAGAAGCAGTACGTCGACCTCGTCCGCGCGAACGACATCGTGTTCGCGGTCGGCCCCGCCGGCACCGGCAAGACCTACCTCGCCGTGGCGCTCGCGGTGCGCGCGCAGCTCGACAAGCAGGTCAAGCGGATCATCCAGACCCGCCCGGCGGTCCAGGCCGGCCACCGGCGGGGCTGACCGCCCCG
>JBQCJR010000437.1:0-5704 GCA_051952595.1 Kofleriaceae bacterium | reverse complement strand
GGTCTCCGGCGGCCCGATCCAGGCGCCCGCCAACGGCCCGTTCACCGTGCTGGTGATCGACGACGACCCGATGGTCCAGCATCTGCTGCGTGGCCACCTCGAGTCGGAGGAGTTCCGCGTGGTCTCGGCGACCGACGGCGTCGAGGGTCTGACCCTCGCGCGCGAAGTCCGGCCGACCGTGATCATCCTCGACATCCACCTGCCGCGGCTCGACGGCTGGACGGTGCTCGCCGAGCTCAAGGGTGATCCGGGGCTGTCGTCGATCCCGGTCGTGATGATGTCGGTCGAGGAGCAGCGCGCGCGCGGCTTCTCGTTCGGTGCGTGCGAGTACCTGGTCAAGCCGGTCGAGCCGGATCGGCTGATCAACGTGGTCCGGCGCGCCCTGCTGCCGTCCGGCGGCGACGTGCTCGTGGTCGACGACGACGACTCGACGCGCGAGGTGGTGTCGCGCCACCTGCGGCGCGCCGGCTACTCGACAGTCGAGGCGCGCGATGGCGAGGAGGCGCTGCTGCGCGCCCGCGTGCTGACGCCCGGCCTGGTGATCCTCGACCTGCTGATGCCCGGCGTCGATGGGTTCGAGGTCATGCGCACGATGCGCGCCGAGGGCATGCGCGCGCCGATCGTGGTGCTCACCGGCAAGACCCTGGTCCCCGACGAGGAGCGGATCCTCCGAGAGGGCCTCGCGCGCGTGGTCCAGAAGGGAGGCATGGCGCTCGATAACGTCGTGCGAGAGGCCAAGCAGCTGCTGCTGGCCCGGCGCGTCGTGGAGAGCGGGCGGCTGCCGCGCATCCTCTACGTCGAGGACTCGCCGCAGAACCGCGACATCGTGCGTCGCTACCTCTCCGACGACTACGAGATCATCGAGGCGGAGGATGGCGAGCACGGGATCGAGCGCGTCGTGCGTGACCAGCCGGATCTGATCCTCATGGATCTATCGTTGCCGCGGCTCGATGGCTGGGAGGCCACGCGCCGGCTCAAGGCCAACGCCTCGGTCGCGCACATTCCCGTGATCGCAGTCACTGCCCATGCAACTCGCGAGGATCAGACCCGCGCGATGGACGCCGGCTGCATAGACTACGTGACCAAGCCGATCGATCGCGAGGTGCTGATGGGTTCGATCAAGAAGCACCTGCCAAGAGGTAAGAAGTCATGACCGAAGAGCTCCGCGTTCTCGTGATGGATGATGATCCGATGCAGCTCGAGCTCGTCGAGCGAGCGCTGGCTCGCGACGGGTTCTCGGTGTGCACCGTGTCCACGATCGCGGAGCTGGTCACCGAGTCGTCGAGGTTTGCGCCGCAGATCGTGCTGATCGACGTGAACATGCCGGAGTCGCCGCCGGAGCGCACGGTCGCGGTCGCGCGCGACACGGCGCACGATGCGCGGGTGGTGCTCTATTCGGCTTGGGAGGAGTCCAAGCTGCGCGGGCTATCGATCAAGACCGGTGCGGATGGCTTCATCTCGAAGAGCGAGTCGGTCATGGCGATCGGTCGGCGTCTGCGAGACTTTGCACAAGACTAAGCAAGGACAGACTATGACTGGGGAGAGCGAGGCGGCTGCAGTACTACGCCGAGTACTCGGCGATCCGATCTACAACAAGACGCTCCGCAAAGAAGTGGGGCGCGGCGAGCTCGACTACGAAGTGTATCTGCGCACGCGCGAGCTGCTCGCGCTGCAGACTCCGGCGACCGAGCTGGTCGTGCCCGACGAGCTGCTGTTCCAGGTCATGCACCAGACCCAGGAGCTGTGGCTCAAGTGCGCGGCGTTCGAGATCGTGACACTGGTCGAGCAGATCGAGGGCGATGCGATGTTCGCCGCACTCGACGCGCTCGACCGGATCGTGTCGATCACGCGCGTGCTCGCCGATTCGATCCGCGTGATGTTCACGCTGTCGCCGTCGCGGTTCGAGGTGATCCGCCGCAGCCTCGGCAATGGCAGCGGGCTCGAGTCGCCGGGCTACAACCATCTGCTCGCCGCGGCCGACGTCGCCGAGAGCAGCCTCCGCAGGTTGCTCGCGCGGCGAGGCACCACGCTGATCGAGATCTACCGCGATCCGCAGGCCCACGCCGACGTGCACCGGATCGCCGAGAGGTTCGTCGACTGGGACTCCGCGTTCCAGTCGTGGTTGATCGAGCATTTCATGCTGGTCCGCCGCACGATCGGCGTCGACAAGACGGTGCGCGCCCTCGATGGGTTCCCGACCGTCGCGCTCGGCGCGCGGATGACCAAGCCGCTGTTCCCGGACCTGTGGAACGTGCGCGTCGAGATGACGCGCACGTGGTCGCGCCCCGGTGGGTACCTGCCGGGGGCGCCGCGCACGTCTGGCGAACCGAGCGTGTCCGGGCTCGAGGAGGGGGGCTCCCCTCCGTCGTCGCGCATGGTGATCACGGCGGAGGAGGCTGCAGGGGGGCCGCCGGCGACCGCCTCGGCGAGCACCGCCGATGCGGACCGCGAGCGGACCGCGACGATGTCGGTGCCGCCGCTGTTCCAGCTCGACGAGCTGCGCGGCGAGTTCCCGCTGCTCTCGCGCTGCGTCTACCTCAACTCGAACGCGACCGGGGCCAACCCACGCGCGGCCAAGGCGGTGCTCGACTCCTACTGGCGCACGGTCGAGAACTGGCGCGACGAGCACTGGGATCGCTGGGGGGGCGAGCTCGGCGCGTACACCGACGAGCTATCCGAGCTGATCGGCGCACTGCCGGGATCGGTGGTGTGCGACGTCAACCTCGGCACGCTGTTCTCGCGCGTGCTCAGCTGCTTCGACTACCGCGAGCGCCCGAAGATCGTCACGACCGATCTCGAGTTCCCATCGATGCCGTTCGTGATCGGGGCGTTCCAGCGCTACGGCGCGGTGCCGGTCGTGGTCCCGTCGCGGGACGGCATCGAGATCGACGTCGAGGCGGTGGTCGCTGCGATCGACGAGCGCACGCAGCTGGTGTGCATCTCGCACGCCACGTTCGGGACCGGCGCGTTGCTCGATGTCGCGCCGATCGTGAAGCGGGCCCGCGAGGTCGGTGCGCTCGTCGTGCTCGACGCCTATCAGTCGGTCGGCATCGTGCCGATCGATGTGGCCGCGCTCGGCGTCGACTTCCTGCTCGGCGGTGCGCACAAGTGGCTGTGTGGCTCGTACGAGAGCGCGTTCCTGTACGTGCGACCGTCGCTGTGCGCGCAGCTCCAGCCGGCCGCCGCCGGATGGTTCTCGGCGGCGGACCCGTTGAGCTTCCAGGTGCAGAGCGATCGGGCCCACGGAGCGCGCCGGTTCTCGGGCGGCACGCCGGCGGTGTTGCCGGTGCTGTTCTCGCGGCCCGGCCTGGCGATCGTGCGCGAGATCGGACCCGCGGTGATCCGCGACCTCTCGCTCGCGCACACCGATCGGATCATGGCGCGCGCCGACGCGGCGGGGATCCCCGTGGCCACGCCGCGCAGCCATGCCCGGCGCGGCGGGATCGTCACGCTGCGATTCCCGGGCGACGCCGCGGTCGCGAGCTCGCTGATCGCGAACGACTTCGTGTGCAGCTACCGCGGTGGGCTCCGGATCGCGCCGCACTTCTACAACACGTCCGAGGAGATCGATCGGTTCATGACCGAGCTGGTGCGCCGCGCTGGCGAGGCATCGTGAACGCACGGGCTCTGCTCGGCGTGTTGTTCCACGCCGACAAGGCGCTCGATCTGGTGCAGGCGGCGAGTGACCTCGGGCTGCTCGCGCGGCTCGATGCCGGGCCGGTCACGCTCGGCGAGCTCGCCGCGGCCACCTCGGCTCGCCCGCTGCGCCTGTACAAGTTCCTCGATGGGCTGGAGAGCCTCGGGCTGGTGAGCCGTCGCCAGCCGACGGACGACCTGCTCGACGCGGAGTACGTATCGCGCGAGCCGCTGGTCCCCGCCGTCGAGGCGGTGCTCGGCGAGCACTCGATCGAGCGCGACCGCGATCGCTATCCGTGGCGCGACCTGCACGGCCGGCTCAGCGAGGTGCTGTCGGGCACGCTCGACGCGAAGTTCGCGTGGCCGCCCGAGAGCGATGCCGACGTGCGCGGCTTCGAGCACAGCATGGCGGCCGGCGCGCCGCCGATCATCGAGACGCTGCGCGCGGCGCGCGAGCCGGTGTTCGGGGGCGCCCGTCGCTGGCTCGATGTCGGCGGCGGCGATGGCACGGTCGCCGCGGCGCTGCTCCGCGAGCTCCCGCAGCTCCACGGCGCGGTGTTCAATCTGCCGGCGGTCGCGCCGCTGGTTCACGAGCGCGCCCGAGAGCCGGCGCTCGAAGGCCGGCTCGGGTTCGTCGGGGGAGATTTCTTCGCCGAGCCGCTGCCGTCGGGCTACGACGTGATGTCGTTCATCCGGGTGCTCCACGATTGGCCGGCGGACGTCGCGCGTGGCCTGCTCGCCAAGGCGCGCGACGCGCTCGCTCCGGGAGCTCGGCTCGTGATCTGCGAGGAGTTCCGGACGCGCGATCGGCTCGCGGTCCAGCTGTTCTGGACCTACTTCCTGATCGGCGTCGATGGCTGCGTCAGCCGGCTGCGCGAGGTCGAGTGGTACACCGAGGCGCTGCAGGCGCTCGGCTTCGTCGACATCGTGGTCGTCCCGGGGCCGTTCGAGCTGATCGTCGCCCGCCGCGCTTGATCTGATAGCCTCCGGGCATGGCTGACGAGGAATCGAGGCTGCGCCTGGTCCGCAGCTTCACGGCCGGCGTCCCCCACAACCGAGCGCTGGGGATGGAGCTGCTCGAGATCTCCGCCACCGAGGCGGTGTCTCGCCTGCCGTACGATCCCAAGCTGGTCGGCAACCCCGATACCGGCGTGATCCACGGCGGCGCGATCACCGCGCTGCTCGACGGCACCTCGGGCGCCTCGGTGTTCGGGGCGCTCACCGAGTTGGTCCCGATCGCGACGATCGACCTGCGGATCGACTACCTGCGGCCCGCCGAGCCGGGGCGCACCGTGCACGCGCGCGCGACCTGCTACAAGATGACCCGCAACGTCGCGTTCACCCGCGCCGTCGCGTACCACGACGATCCCGAGGATCCGATCGCGCACTCGGTCGGAACGTTCATGCTGTCCACCAAGTCGAGGCCGGCGAAGTCATGAGCCTGATCGCACGCTTCGAGGATGCCAAGCGCGCCGGTGACTACCAGGCGCTGATCGACGCCGTTCCGTACGCGAAGTTCCTCGGGCTCACCGCGTCCAAGGAGGGCGACGAGCTGATCACCACGATGCGCTACGGCGACCACCTGATCGGCAACCCGGCGCTGCCCGCGCTGCACGGCGGCACGCTCGGCGCGCTGCTCGAGTCCGCGGCGATCTTCGAGCTGCTGTGGCGCGCCGAGACGATCGTGCTGCCCAAGACGATCACCGTCACGATCGACTACCTGCGCTCCGGCGCGCCGGTCGATACCCACGCGCGCGGCGTCGTCACCCGCCACGGTCGCCGGGTCACCAACGTGCGCATGGAGGCGTGGCAGGCGGATCGCGCCACACCGGTCGCGACGGCGCACGCGATCTTTCTCGTGATGCGCAGCTAGCGCCAGCTAGGGCGCGGGTGGCAGGCGCATCGTGATCACCGCGCCGCCGCCGGGGCGGGGCGCGAGCGTGACCTCGCCGCCGAGCGCGGCGGCGATCGAGCGGGCGACCCCGAGGCCCACGCCCAGACCGGCGCCGCGCGACGACGAGCGGAAGAACGGATCGAAGGCGCGGCGCGCCTCCTCGGCGGGCAGGTT